>JBFMFL010000131.1:0-18052 GCA_040752145.1 Gemmatimonadota bacterium | reverse complement strand
GCCCCCGGGGGGGGGCCCCCCCCCCCGCTCGTCCGTCTCACCCAACCCCGTCCCGCCGAACCGCTTCCGCCGCCGTGCCCGGCCGACCGTCCCGCCGGCCCCGGACGTGCTCCCCGCGCGGTCACTCCCGGACAATCCGGATCGTCCACCCTGCTCCACGACGGAGGAGTGCCCATGCGCACACGCAGTCTCCCGCTGGCGGCGCTGGCCGCCGCACTGCTGCTCGCCGGCTGCGGCGACGACATCGCCCGGCCCGCCGCCCCGCCCGCCAAGGCGCCCGAGCAGCCCTCCCGCTACGCCCTCCCGGCGTCCAAGACGGCCACCACCGCCCCGGGCGGCCCCTACAACCTGCGCGCGGGTCCGGGCACCGGCTACGCCATCGAGGGGAGCCGCGACGGCAACGTCACCATCACCATCGAGTGCACCTCGCGCGGCGAGAGCGTCAGCGGCTACTACGGCACCAGCCGGGTGTGGGACAAGCTCGCCAACGGGAGCTGGATCACCGACACCAACGTGTACACGGGCACCGACGGCCCCGCCGTGCGCCCCTGCATCCGCAACGACTACCCGTACGCGAGCAGCAGCACCAGCGGCGTGGACCCCTGGAACTTCTACAACCGCCAGTGCACCTCCTTCTCCGCGTTCCGCATCAACTGGAACGGCACGCGCACCGGGAAGACGTTCACCAACTGGTACCTGGGCGAGCACTTCGGCGACGCGCACCTGTGGGACGACGCCGCCCGCGCCTCCGGGGTGGCCCTCTACGCCAAGCCGGCCGTGGGGCGCATCGCGCAGTGGAACCGCTACGACGGCGGGGCGGGCGGCTTCGGGCACGTGGGGTACGTGGCCGCGGTCTACAGCGACGGCAGCTTCCTGGTGGAGGAGTACAACTGGGCCACGGCCTACGGCTACGGCACCCGGCGCATCTACCCCGGGAGCGGGTCGTGGCCCAGCAACTTCATCGACTTCTGACGACGGTTTACGACGACGGCTGAACTGCGGGTTCGGGCGTGCCCCCGGCTGACGCCGGGGTCGGGCTGCGGCTCCGTAACGCACGATACGACCGTGCGTAACGGAGTCGAGCCCGCGCAAACAGCCGCGCGGTCTCGCCCCTTCGGGCCGACATCCCTCACGCGGGGCTCGCGCTGGCGTCCTCGGCGGCCCCCTCCCCCGACCCCTCCCCCGCAAGCGGGAGAGGGGAGAACTGCTTGGTGCTCCTGTAGTTGCCCCCTCTCCCAGGATGGCGCTTCACGCTGCGCGTGAACCGGATGAAGGGAGAGGGTGGCGAGCCTCAAGCGAGCCGGGTGAGGGCCCTCACCCCATGATCGCCAGCGTCCCCAGCGCCGGCTCGCCCAGGCGGCGCTCGCCGCCGATCCGCACCCGCCGCCCGGCATCCTCCCGCGACAGGCCCTTGGTGAACAGGCGCCAGGCCGTGTCGGCGTCGGTCGTCACGGTGGCCGCGGGGTCCGGCGCTTCGCCCGCGTGCAGGGTCCAGCGGCCGCCCTCGCGCAGCAGCGTCCACTCGTCGCCGGCCTCGCCGGTGACGGCGAACAGCACCGCGGCGCCGTCGTCCGCCGCCGTGTCGCGGTAGCCGTGGGGGAGGGCGCGCACGAAGGTGTCCAGCACCGGGTGCAGCCACTCGCGGCCGGTGAGCGGCGGCCGGGCCGTGGCGTCGCGGATCTGCTGCTGGTGGTGCCAGCGCTCCGTGTACTCGCGCGCGGTGTCCATCCAGTTGGCGGAGCTCTCCTCCCCCGCCCAGGCCACGGGGAAGAGCGCCGGGGCCGACGGGTCCAGCCCGGCGAACAGGCGCGACACCTCCGGGCCGGTCAGGGCGTGCAGCTCCACCATCAGCCGGGGGCTGATGCGGCGGGCCGCGTCCACCCACACGGCGTTGATGCGGTCCAGGAAGTCCACGAAGCCGCCGTAGCTCTCGATGGGGCGGTCCGGCGGGGGCGGCGGCATCCCGTCGCGGCGGAAGGAGAGCTGCCGCACGTCGCCGTCCAGCAGGTGCGCGGCCACGTCGCGGACGGTCCACCTCTTCACGGCCGGGCGGCTCCACTCCTCGTCCGACAGGCTGGAGAGCAGGGCGATCAGCTCCGCGTGCAGCGGCGCGAACCGCTCCGCCGCGTGGATGGGCTCTACGGGTCTCATCTCGCGTACCTCCGGGGGGCAGGGGTCGTCGGACACGGTGCCACCCAAGATACGCACGGCGGGCGCCGGACGGACGTGCGGCGAGTGCGAAAGTGCGGGAGTGCGGGAGTGTTCATCCGGTTCACGCGTAGCGTGAAGCGTCACGGCAGTACGGAGTACGCTGAACGGCGCCCGCACCGGGAGATCCGGGCGCGGGTGCCGTTGCAGTTCCGTCGTACCCATATGATGCTGTGACGGAGGGAGACTCGCCGGCAGTTTGGCGAGGCTCACTCCGGCGAGGTGAGACAGCCGGGTAGTTTCGGCTGGCTCGCCGAGCCCGCGGAGGAGACGGACAGCAGTATCGTCCGGCTCCGTAGCGGCCCGCCACGACACGCAGACCTCACCACTCGTGGAACACGACGAACACCGCGAGCACGATCAAGGCGAACCCCACCAGGTAGTTCCAGCGGAACTCCTCCTTCAGGTACAGCACGGAGAACACCCCGAACACCAGCAGCGAGATCACCTCCTGCACGGTCTTGAGCTGCGCCGCGGAAAAGTGCGCGTTCCCCCACCGGTTGGCCGGCACCTGGAAGACGTACTCGAAGAACGCGATCCCCCAGCTCGCCAGGATCACGGCGAGCAGCGGCGCCCCCTTGTGGCGCAGGTGCCCGTACCAGGCAAAGGTCATGAACACGTTGCTCACCGTGAGCAGCAGCACGGGGGCCAGCGGGGAGCGCGTCAGCCAGGAAAGCATCCTTGTGGTGGCTTGAGTTGTGCGTTCGAGGGCCCGCCCCATCGTTACCATCGCCGGCAGACACGGGACCCATGCTCGACCTGAAGAACGCCCGCGCCTTCCTGGGCGGCGCACTGGTGGCCGCCGGGGCGGTGGGCGCCGCCTGGGCGGCCGACTCGCGCCGCCTCAGGCGCACCCGCCGCAGGCTGCACCGCACCATGGTGGACCTGCTCCTCAACGCCATCACCTCGGGCGACGCGTCCACCGCGCGCCACTCCCGCCGCGTCGCCAACCTCACCGACGCGCTGGCGCCGCCGCTGGGGATGAGCCGGAAGGAGCGCTCCACCCTGCGGGTGGCCTCGCTGCTGCACGACATGGGGAAGATCGACGACCGCTTCTTCGACATCGTTCACTCCCACGGGCCGCTCACTCCCGAGCAGCGGGCCGAGATCAAGGACCACCCGCACGAGAGCGCCGACATCCTGGGGCCGCTGGAGCGGATCCACCCCGGCATCACCCGCATCGTCTCGTCGCACCACGAGTGCTGGGACGGGAGCGGCTACCCGGACGGGCTGGAGCGCGACGAGATCCCGCTGGCCGCGCGCCTGATCGCGGTGGCGGACGTGTTCGACGCCCTCACCCAGCCGCGCTCCTACCGCGGGCCCATGCAGCCGGCGGAGGTGCTCGAGACGATCCGCGAGGGCTCCGGGACGCAGTTCGACCCGGAGGTGGTCCGCCTCCTGGACCGCCCCGAGATCCGGGAGTACTGGAGGGAGATCGCCCGCGGGGGGGGCATGGAGGAGGAGAGCGCCGGCGACGAGGACGGGGGCAAGGGCGGCAAGGTGGACGGCGTCAGCGCCGCCGCTCCAGCGCCGCGCGGATCCCGTGTTTCGGACGGAGGGTGATCATCGGCTCCGGCTCCACGGGGTGCCCGGGGACGGGCCGCACCCGCCAGCGCGCCGCCAGCGTGGCCAGCACCAGGATCTCCTCCGTCCACGCGAAGCCCTCGCCGATGCACTTCCGCGGCCCCCCGCCGAAGGGGAAGTAGGCGAACCTGGGCAGCTCCGCCTCCATCTCCGGCGTCCAGCGCTCCGGGCGGAAGCGCAGCGGCTCCGGCCACCAGCGCGGGTCGCGCTGGATCACCCAGGGGCTCATCAGCACGATGGAGCCCTCCTCCACCCGGAAGCCCCCGATCTCCATGGCGTGGAGCGGCTGCCGCCCCACCACGTAGGCCGGGGGGAGCAGGCGCATGCTCTCGGCCAGCACGGCGCGCGTCCAGGGGAGCGCGGGGAGGTCGTCCACGGCGGGGAGGCGCCCGCCCAGCACCGTGTCCAGCTCGGCGTGCAGCGCCGCCTCGGCCTCCGGGCTCCGCGCCAGCAGGTGCCAGGTCCAGGCCAGGGCGTTGGCGGTGGTCTCGTGCCCCGCCAGAAAGATCGTCAGCGCCTCGTCGCGCAGCTGCAGGTCGCTCATCCCGCCGCCGTCGCCCTCGGTGTCCTGCGCCAGCAGCAGCATGGAGAGCAGGTCGCCGCGGTCCCCGCCCGCGCGGCGCCGCTCGGCGATGATGCGGTAGACGGTGGCGTCCAGCCGCGCCCGCGCCCGCCGCATGCGCAGCGTCCCCGGCGTGGGGAGGCGGTCCAGCAGCGGCCCCAGCGGGTTGGTGAGGCGCCTGTACAGCCCCAGCGCCGTGGTCAGCGCCCCGGCGATCTCCTCCGCCTCCCCCGCCACCTCCGCCCCGAACAGCGTCTTCCCCGCGATCGCCAGCGTCAGCCGGTTCATCTCGCGCGCCACGTCCACGGTCTCGCCGTCGCGCCACTCCTCCTCCGCCATGCGCGCCGCGTAGCTCACCATGTCGGCCGCGTAGGCGGCGATGCGCTCGCGGTGGAAGGCGGGCTGCGCCAGGCGCCGCTGCCGCAGGTGGAGCGGCTGCTCGCTGGTGAGCAGCCCCTCGCCCAGCAGCACGCGGGCACGCTGCAGCGCGTAGCTCTTGATGAACTCCCGGTGGCGCACCACCAGCACCTCGCGCACCAGCTCCGGGTCGGAGAGCAAGGTGACGCGCCGTGGCCCGAAGCGCATCCCCACCACGTCGCCGTACGCGGCGACGCGCTCCAGGGTGCCCAGCGGGTCGCGGCGGAAGGCGAGCAGGTCGCCGCCCGGCACGCGGGTGCGCGGGCCGGGCGGCAGGGGCGGTGCGGCGGCGGGGGGAGCCATGCTGCGCTCCGGGGGTCAGCGGCGGCTCAGTGGATCACCGACCCGATCCGTCCCCAGCGGGCGGCGGTCAGGAAGGCGAAGGGGCGCTCCACGTCGGCGTCGTACGAGTAGTAGATGAACATGGGCTTGCCGTGGATCGCGTCGCGCGGGACGAAGCCCATGAAGCGCGAGTCCAGCGACTCGTCGCGGTTGTCGCCCATCAAAAAGAAGTTCCCCTGCGGCACCACCAGCGGGCCCCAGTCGTCCTTGGTGGGGCGGTAGCTGGCCGGGTTCACCGAGGGGAGGAGCGCCGGCACGTGGTTGTGGTAGCCGTAGCGGGCCGGGTCGATCTCCGGGGGGAGGAAGGCGCCGCCCGTTGTGCCGGTGAAGGCGATGGGCTCCGCCGGGGCCGTGGGCGCCACCTTGTACGGCTCGGCCAGGCGCCGGCCGTTGCGGACCACCACCCCGCCGATGCTCTGCAGCGTGTCCCCCGGCTCCCCGATCACCCGCTTCACCACGTCGATCACCGGCTGGTTGTACGTGGGGCGGAACACCACGATGTCGCCGTGGCGCGGCTCGCGGAAGCCGGGGAGGCGCGTGTCGCTGAAGGGGAGGTGCGGGCCGAAGATGGCGTTGTTGGCCATCAGGTAGTCGCCCACCAGCAGCGTGCGCTCCATGCTCCGCGAGGGGATGGAGAACGCCTGCACCAGAAAGGTTCTCAGCACCAGGAAGAGCACCAGGGCCACCCCCAGCGACTTGACCCACTCCCACGCCTCGGCGCCGGCGGACTTCTTGGGCTTGCTGGTGCCCGCGCGGGCGGGGCGGGTGCTGCGCGTCTGCGGTGTCGCCACGTTGCTGGACGATGCGGGGAGAGGGCTCACAGGCGGTCCTGTAATGTCGCTACAGAATACCGGATGTCGGCTAAGTACGCCAAGTGGCGGTTTTGGTTTCAGTGGGTCGGGGTTGGTTGTGTCGTGGCGGGCCGCTACGGAGCCCGGCGGAAACTACCCCGCCGGTCTCCTCCGCGGGCTCGGCGAGCCAGCCGAAACTGCCCGGCTGTCTCACCTCGCCGGAGTGAGCCTCGCCAAACGGCCGGCGAGTCTCCCTCCGTCACAGCATCATGTGGATACTGCTTGAACTGCAACGACAACAGCCCCCTCTCCCAGAATTGGGAGAGGGTGGCGAGCCTCAAGCGAGCCGGGTGAGGGCCGCCGTCGCCATTCACTCCCGCACTCCCGCACTCCCGTTACATTGCCTCGGAAACTTCCCGGCGTGGGCGGGGTTCTCAACGGCCGTCACCCGTCATCACCCATGGATCTGCGCATGAACCGACCGATCGTCCGCTCGCTGGGGGCGCTCGCCGCCCTGTGCGGCGCCCTTCCGCTCGCCGCCCAGGCGCCGGCCGCCGCGCCGCCGCGGCAGACGCCCAGCCTGGTGGTGTTCCTCACCGTGGACCAGCTCCGCGCGGACTACTTCCAGAAGTACGGGAGCCAGCTCACCGGCGGGCTGGCGCGGCTGTACCGCGGGGGGGCGGTGTTCACCAACGCGTACCAGGACCACGCCAACACCGAGACGGCGCCGGGGCACGCCAGCACCATGTCCGGGCGCTTCCCGCGCAGCACCGGCATCGTGCAGAACGTGGCCGGGGTGCAGGACCCGCAGGCGCCGCTGGTCGGCGGCGGGGGCGGCGGGGCGTCGCCGTTCCGCTTCCGCGGCACCGTGCTCACGGACTGGCTGCGCATCAAGGACCCGCGCACGCGCGCGCTCTCCGTCTCCCGCAAGGACCGCGGCGCCATCCTCCCCCTGGGGCGCGCCAAGCAGGAGGCGTACTGGTACGTTCCCGACGGGCGCTTCACCACCAGCACCTACTACGCGGACACGCTCCCCGCCTGGGTGCGGCGCTTCAACGACCGCCGGGTGCCGCAGCGCATGGCCGGGCAGGCGTGGAACCTCCTCCTCCCGGCCTCGTCGTACCCGGAGCCGGACAGCGTCCCGGTGGAGAGCGCCGGGCGCGACTTCACCTTTCCGCACGTCCTCCCGGCGGACCCGGCGGCGGCGGCGCGCAGCTTCCCCGAGTTCCCCTGGATGGACCAGCTCACGCTGGACCTCGCCCTGGAAGGGCTCGACGAGCTGAAGCTGGGCACCGGCCGGCAGACGGACGTGCTCGCCGTCTCTCTCTCCACCACCGACGCGGTGGGGCACCGCTACGGGCCCGACTCGCGCGAGGTCCGCGACCAGGTGCTGCGGCTGGACCGCGTGCTCGGCGCGTTCCTGGACTCTCTCTACACCGTGCGCGACTCGTCCCGCGTGGTGGTCGCGCTCACCGCGGACCACGGCGTCACCGCGTTCCCCGAGGTGGCGTACGGCGCGGAGGCGGCCCGCTACCACGTGCGGCTGGACAGCGTCACCGCCGGCATGCGGCGCGCCCTCGCCGCGCGCGGCGTGGACAGCGCCGCGGCGAGGGTGGAGGACGGAATGCTCCTCCTGGACCGCGACGGGCTGGCGCGGGCGCGGGTGAACGCGGACTCCCTGGCGCGCGCCTTCGCGGCGGCGGCGCGGCGCCTTCCCGGCGTGCTCCGCGCCGACCTGGTCCGCGAGCTGGCCCGCGGCGACACGGTGAACGACGTGGTCGCGCGCCGCTGGGTGCACATGCTCCCGCCGGACATGCCGGTGGAGGCGGTGGTGACGCTGAAGCCCGGGCACGTGTGGGGGACGGCCAGCTACGCGCAGCACGGCTCGCCGCAGGACGTGGACGCCCACGTGCCGGTGATCTTCTACGGCCCCGCCTTCAAGCCCGGCCGGTACGACCGCTTCGCCCGCGTGGTGGACATGGCGCCCACCCTGGCCCGCGTGCTCGACGTCCGCCCCACCGAGCGGCTGGACGGACGCGTGCTGACGGAGGCTTTGCGGTAGGCCGCTCGACGGCGGCTGCGCGAGGGGGCGGCGGGCCGCGGGTCCGGCGCCCCTTTTCGTTTGCGCGGGTGGTGCTAGGTTTGCTGGACGCGGAGGTTGGCCTGTCAACCCGGACCTGGGAGGCGACGATGCGGCGGGACGAAGCGTTGCGGATCCTGCGGGAGTACAGTGCGGAGCTGGATGCCATGGGAATCAGCTCCCTGTCGCTGTTCGGCTCAGTGGCGCGGGACGAGGCGGGGCCGGCGAGCGACGTGGATCTGCTGGTGGAGTTCGACCGGCCGGTGGGGTACTTCGAGCTGTTCGACGTGCAGGAGTACCTGGAGGGTATCCTGGGGCGCCGCGTGGATCTCGGCACCCCCGACGCGATCAGGCGGCAGTTCCGCGACCAGATCCTCGCGGAGGCGGTCCGTGCCGCCTAGAGAGTGGAAACAGCGGGTCGGCGACATCGCCAGGGCCGTCGAGAAGATCGGCCGGTACATCGACGGCATGTCGCTGGACGCGTTCCTGCTGGACGAGAAGACCGCGGACGCCGTGCTCTGGAACTTCACCGTCGTGGGCGAAGCGGCGAAGCACATACCCACCGAGGTCGAGACACGCCACGCCGACGTGCCGTGGCACCGCATGCGGGGTCTGCGCAACGTGCTGGTCCACGAGTACTTCGGAGTCAGCCTGACCACGGTCTGGGAGACCGCGACACGCAACCTCCCGCCGCTCGCTCCGCAGCTCCGGCGGATCCTGGAAGAAGAGCAATCGTAGACAGCCGCCGCCCTCCTGAAATGGATCCGTCCCTCGTCCGCACCAGCAAGTTCCTCAGCCTGGTGCTGCGCCACCAGCCCGAGCACATCGGCATCGCGCTGGACGCCGGCGGGTGGGTGGGCGTGGACGAGCTGCTCGCCGCCGCGGGGCGCTCGGGCTTCGCGCTGGACCGGGCGGCGCTGGAGCGCGTGGTGGCGGACAACGACAAGCAGCGCTTCGCCTTCAGCGACGACGGGGCCCGCATCCGGGCCAGCCAGGGCCACTCGGTGGCCGTGGAGCTCGGCCTGGAGCCGCAGACGCCGCCCGACGAGCTCTTCCACGGCACCGCCACCCGCTTCCTGGACTCCATCCGCAGCCAGGGGCTGAGGCCCGGCAGCCGCACGCACGTCCACCTCTCCGCGGACGAGGCCACGGCGGTCGAGGTGGGGCGGCGCCACGGCAAGCCCGCAGTGCTGCGGATCGACGCGGGCGCCATGCACCGCGACGGCCACGCGTTCGTCCGCTCCGTCAACGGCGTCTGGCTCGCGGAGGCGGTCCCCGCCGCGTACATCGGCTTTCCGTAGGCGGAGCCGATTCGGGGGAAACGAACGGGGGCGCCGGACGGTTGTCTGGCGCCCCCGGTGTATTTTCAGCAGCGTCGCGCTGCGTCAGGCAAGCTCCTCCAGCATCCGCTGCACCTGTTCGAGAAGCAGCGGGACGTGTGTGGTCACGGCGTCCCACATGATGCGGTCGTCGAGGGCGAAGTATCCGTGCGCCAGGAAATCCCGCATGCCGGCGATCTTGCGCCATTCCACCGCGGGGTACCGTGCACGCATGTCGTCTGGAATGTGCTTGGCGGCCTCCCCGATTGCCAGCAGGCTGTACGCGACCGCTTTGTACGTGCGGCGGTCGGCGCGGAAGTCCTGGAACGAGAGACCCGTGGTATCGCCGATGATCTCGCGGCCGTGCTCCCGGATGACTTCCAGGTACAGCCGCAGGTCACGCGACATGGATGAGGTCCTTTTCCACGTACGGACGCACCCGCGGCCGCAGCCCGTCCAGCGTGACCAGATCCACCTTCCTGCCGAGCAGGTCTTCCAGGTAGAACTTGGCGTCCATGTAGCCGGAGAAGGTGGGCGCGTCGAGCTCGACCAGCAGGTCCACGTCGCTCTCCGGCCCCGCCTCGTCCCGGGCGACGGAGCCGAACAGTGCGAGAGAGCGGACTCCCATCCCCTCCAGCCTGGCCCTGTGCTCCCGCAGGATGCGCAACGCCTCGTCCCGCCGCATGGTCCCTCCACGAACAGGGTCCGTTCCCCTCCGGCCCTTGGCCGATGCAGCAAACCTGGCGCCGCACGGAGCAAAGTGAAAGGGGCGCCGGACACGGGTCCGGCGCCCCCGCGCCGCATCCGCCGCCCGGCGGAAGCCTACCCCTCGCGCAGGCAGAGCGGCCGCTCCTCCATCTCCAGTTCGCGGAACAGGCGGTCGCGCGCCTCCTGGATCATGGCGCGCACCCGGTCGCGCAGCGCGGCCACGTCGGCCAGCGTCAGCCCCTCGGTGGAGACCGGCTCCAGCACGCGCACCTCCGCGACCGCGCGGCCGAAGAGCATGGAGCCCTTGGGGAGCGCGTTGCGGGTCCCGGCCACCGCCAGCGGCAGGATGGGGACGCCGGACTCGATCGCCAGGCGGAAGGCGCCGTCCTTGAAGGGGAGCATCTCCCGCGTGCGGGAGCGCGTCCCCTCGGGGAAGATCATCACCGAGACCCGCTTCGCCAGCCGGTCGCGGCACTCCTCCAGCGCCTCGGCGCGGCTCGCCCGCTCCGCGCGGCGCACGGGGATGTCGCCGGCCATGCGCATCATCCACCCCATGAACGGGACCTTGAAGATGGACTCCTTGGAGAGCCACTTCATCTCCCAGGGGAGGTGCGAGATCAAGAAGATGTCCGCCATGGACTCGTGGTTGGACACGGCCACGTACGGCCGCCGCGGGTCGCTCACGCGGAGCCCGGACGTGCGGAACTTCCACAGCGGGTTCAGGGCCACGGCGGTCACGGCGGCCCTGCGGAACCAGCGGCCCACCACGTAGCGGCCGGGGTCGAACGGGGCCGTGGCGAGCCACACCACGGCGAGCCACGGGACCCACAGGATGGCGACCAGCGAGTTGGTGATCCAGATCCAGGAAGAGACCAGGTAGCGCATGCCCTAAAGATGAAACATCCCGGGCCGGAGCGCCACCGGTGCACGGCACCCGTCAGGGCTGCGCCGTTTTCAGCAGCCCTTGGCGCAGGCGGCGCAGGTCTTGGTCTCGGGGAAGATGGCGAGGCGCTCGAAGGGGATGGGGCCGCTGCACGCGGTGCACGCGCCGTAGCGTCCCTCCTCGATGCGCCGCAGGGCGTCGAGGATGCTGGCGAGCTGCGCGCGCTCGCGGTCCTGGAGGCTCTGGGCGAGCCCCTGGTTCTGGATGGCGTCGATGCGCGACAGGCGGCCCACCGTGTCCTGCTCCAGCTCCACGGGGCGGGCGGCCTCGCCGCTGATCTTCATGCTGCGCTCCAGGCGCGAGAGCGTGCGCAGGAGGTCGGCTCGGATCTCGCCGATCTGGGCGTCCGAGAGGGGAGAGCGTGCTGCGATCATGATTGCTGCGGTTCCTGCGTGAAGTGGGGTGCTAGCGGGAGGCGACGCGGTCCAGGGCCAGGCCCCAGGTCGCGCCGAGCAGGCCGACGGGGCGTCCGCCGACGCGCTCCGCGACCTCCCGGAGCGCTTCGGCGATGGTGTGGTCCACGGCGCGGAAGACGGGCTCGGTGGCGGGGTCCGCCCCCGGCTCCATCAGGTAGCTGTAGGCCCGGGCCATGCCGCAGTTGGCGATGACGTCGGGGATCACGGTGAAGCGGCGGTCGGCGGCGCGCTGCACGCGGGTGGCGCCCAGCGCCGCCTCGCGAAAGGGCTGGTTGGCCCCGCAGGCGATCATCCGCACCCCCTGCGCGGCGAGCCGCCCCAGCGCGTCCTCGTCCAGCGAGCCGGACACTGCGGCGGCCACGAACACGTCCGCGGGGACGTCGTGGAGGCGGGAGCGGTCGGTGGTGCAGCGGGGGTCGGCGGCGGGGAGGAGCTTGTCGTCGTCGCGGCCGCGGAGCAGCGCCTCCACCTCCTCCGCGCCCATCCCCTCCGGCGCCAGGAGCGCCCGGTCGCGGTCGGTGATCCCCACCACCAGGGCCCCCTCCTGCGCCAGGTACAGCGCGCAGGGGGCGCCCACCGCCCCGAAGCCCTCCACCAGCACGCGGGCGCCGCGGACGGGGCGGCCCTGCCGCTCGTAGGCGTGGATGATGGAGCGCGCCACCCCGTAGCCGGTCACCAGGTCCGCCAGGGGGAGCGGCATGCCGGGGAGCCCCAGCTCGCCGCGCACCGGGGCCTTGAGGCCGCGGTCCAGCATGGCGAGCACGCCGCCCACCGCGTCGGGGGCGGCGCCGCCGTGGCCCCGCACGATCCCCTCCTGCGGGTGGCGGATCCCCAGCTCGGCCAGGCAGGGGATGACGTCGCGCACCTGGTCCACGTTGAGGTCGCCCCCGGTGCCGTAGCACTGGCGCAGGTACGGCGCCACCGCGGCGAACCAGCGGCGGAGCACGCCGTCGCGGCGCGGGTCCCTGGGGTCGAAGTCGATGCCGGACTTGGCGCCGCCGATGGCCGGCCCGGAGAAGGCGAACTTGAGCTCCATCGTCTTCGCCAGGTACGTCACCTCGCGGCGGGTGAGCCCCGGGCGCATCCGGGTCCCCCCGCCCGCGGCGCCGCCGCGCAGCGAGTTGACCACCAGCCAGCCGCGCGCGGGGGTCTGGTCGTCGGCCCACTCCACCACCAGCAGCGGCGGGCGGCGCAGGTACTCGCCGTACAGTCTCCAGGCGGCCGCGGAGGCGGCGCGGGGCGGGGTCGAGGCGGTGGCGACGGCTGGGTTCATCGGGTGCGGCACTCGTGTGGACGGGAGGCGGCGGGCGGCCGTCACCGATCAGATCGGTTCCAGGAACACGTCGAAGACCCCGCCGCACACGGCGGGGCTCCAGGAGAGCAGGTCCTCGGTCAGGTCCACCCGCACCAGGCGCGGCTCCCGGGTGTCCACCACCTCGCGCGCGGCCTCGATCACGGCCGCCTCGCCGCACCCGCCGCCCACCGTGCCGACCAGCCCGCGCTCCGGGTCCACCAGCATGCGGCTCCCCACCCCGCGCGGGGTGGAGCCCCTGCACCGCACGATGGTGGCCAGCACGGCCGGCCGCCCCTGGCGGGCCGCCTCGCCGGCGGCGTCGAACACCGCTTCGCTCTCGGTCATGCGCCCTCCAGCCGGTGCAGGGGGTCGTCGGGGAGGGCGTCGGCGATGGCGGCGATCTCCTCGGCCTCGCGCCAGGCGGCCTCCAGCGCGGCCAGCTCGCCCGCCAGCGCGCGCCGCTCGGTCTCCTCGTGCAGCGCCATCTCCAGCGCCAGCGACTCGGGGCGGGCCAGCCTGCCCCGCAGCGGCTGCACCTCCACGGGGATGACTTCGCCGCGCATGCGGCCCGCCGCCCGGCGCCAGCCGTGCCTGCGGCCGAAGCTGCTAACCCGCTGCAGCGGGAGCGGGGCGTCCCTCGCGGCCACGGAGCGCAGGTAGTCCTCCGCGCTGGGCCGGCCGGCGAGCAGTTCCAGGGCGCTCGCCACGTCGCGCCGCGAGGCGCCGCTGGCGTTGGCGTCCACCATCACCCGGGAGAGCACGACCCGGGCGGCGGGGCCCGTGACCGTGAGCGAGGGCATGGACCAGGCGGTGCGACCGTCCACCGTGCGCTCGGGCTCGCTCTCCAGCGCGTTGGGGAGGTGGAGCGCGACGCCGCCCGCGTCGTCCACCACCCGGGCCCCGTTCACCTGCCAGCGGCGCAGCTCCAGCGGCGCGCCGGTGGGGGAGTCGTCCGCGCCGAAGCGGTGCACCACCCGCTGCGCCCGCTTCCGCTGGTAGAGCAGGTTGCCCACGTTGAGCAGCGGGTGCATCCCGGACACCGAGATCCCCGCCACCGCCAGCAGCGAGGGGACGCCGAACACCAGCGCGCCCGCCGCCACGGTCACCCCCGTGGTGACCAGGAGGTAGCGGCTGCGCCGGCTCACCAGCTGCCCGCCGTAGCGCCAGGCCGCCAGCTCGCCAGGCAGCGCCTCGCCGATGCGGATCAGCCGGGTGCCGTCCGGGAGCTTGGCCACCCCCACGTTCTCCGAGTGGGCGCGCAGCCGCGAGTCGCGGAAGCGCTTCTCCGCGGCCTCGGTCGCCTCCCAGCGCTCCTCGATGGGCGCCAGGTTCCAGCGCGCGCACCTGGGGCAGACGGCCCAGAGCCGCCCCTTCCACGCGTCGAAGGCGATGCTGCGGCCCACCGGGAACTCCTCGATGGACTCGTTGCTCCCCAGGTCGGCGGAGCAGAAGATGCACGTCCTGTACATGGCACGCGGCCCTGCAAGGGGGATCGTCGGAACTCCCCGCTCCCTACGATTCCCCGGTCCCCGGGGTGTCGCGGAGCCACCTCTCCATCACCCGCTCGCGGTCGCGCAGCGAGACGCCCGTCCCCCCGCGCCGCACCCGGACGATCTCCGCCAGGATGGCGAGCGCGATCTCCTCCGGCGTCTCCGCGCCGATGTCCAGCCCGATGGGGGCGTGGACGCGCAGCAGGCGCTCCCGCGGGATCCCCTCGCGCACCAGCTGCTCCAGCGCGGCCCGCACCCGGCGGCGGCTCCCCACCATCCCCACGTAGGCGGGGAGCGCGGCGCCCAGCAGCAGCCGGCGGAGCGCCTCGAAGTCGTAGCGGTGCCCGCGCGTCACCAGCACCAGGTGCGAGTCCGGCCCCACCGGGACGTCCCGGAAGGGGTCGGCGAAGTCGGCGCGGCGCACCTCCTCGGCCTCCGGGAAGCGCTCGCGCGTGGCGAACTCGGGGCGGTCGTCCAGCACCCGCACCCGGAACCCCAGCATCGCCCCCATGCGGCAGAGCGGCCGGGCGATGTGCCCCGCCCCCACGATCACCAGCTCGGGGGGCGGGCGGTGCGCCTCCAGGTACACGGTGCAGCGGCCCCGCGCCGTTTCCAGCGTCCGGGGCCCGTCGCGCCCCTCCCCGCGCAGCAGCGCGGCGGCCAGGTCGGCGGCCTGCTCGTCCAGCTCCGCGCCGCCCAGCGTGCCGGCGCGGCGGTCCGCCCACACCAGCAGGCGGGCGCCCAGCGCGGGCCCGCCCCCGTCCGTCTCCACCACCGTGGCCGTGGCGAGCGGGGGGCCGCCCCGCAGCGCCTCCAGCGCGGCGCGCGCCGCCTCCGCCGCGGAGACCGGCTCAGCCGGGGCCACCGCCGTGCTCCTCCAGGAGGCGCCGGTAGTCGTCGGGCGTGTCCACGTCCAGCAGCACGTCGGGCGAGTCCACCTCCACCTCCTCCAGCCCGGCGGCGTGCGCGTGCACCACGCTGCGGGCGCCCTCGGGGAGCGGATCGCGGAACAGGTCGGCAAACACGCGCCGGGCGAAGAGCACCGGGTGGCCGTGCTCCCCCGCGTGGACGGCCCTCACCACGGGGGCGCCGCGGGCCCGGAACGCCGCCACCACCGCGCCCACGGCGGCGGCGTCCACCCCCGGCACGTCGGCGGGGAGCACCACCGCGGCCAGGGCCCCCGGGGGGAGCGCGGCGAGCCCGGCGCGGAGCGAGTCCACCTGCTCCGAGTCCGGGCGCGGGTTGGTCACCACGCGCGCGCCTGCCCGCTCCGCCTCCGCCGCGACCGCCGCGGCGGCGGGGTCGTCCGGGGGCGCGGCCACCACCAGCACCTCGCCGCAGCCGCCGCCCCGCAGCGCCGCCACGGCCGTCCCCAGGAAGCTTTCGCCGCGGAAGCCCAGCAGCGGCTTGGGCCGGCCCATGCGCCGCGAGCGCCCGGCGGCCAGCACGATCCCCGCGATCACCGCCGCACCCGGCTCAGCGCAGGAAGAGCCGCGCGACCTGCCGGGCGCCGCCGCCGGACCCCACCGTCTCCCCGCCGGTCGCCGCGGCCACCGGGAGCCCCGGCCACGGGAAGGGCCGCCGCTGCGACCAGCAGCGCGGCGGCCCACGAGCGGGCCGTGCGGCCCGGGGCGTTCCTCACCGACGATCTCCGGGGATTCGGCTGGGTCAGGGGCTCAGCGGGAGCGGCGCGGCGGGCGCCGCGGGAGGTGTCGAACGGTCGTACGAGGCGACTGAACAATGGAAGCATCGCCGGATCCTGTCAACGGAAGGCCGGCCGCGGAGCGACACGGATGTTTGCCGGCCCGGGACAGGTATGGTGATGGGAGGCCGGAGCCTGGATGTGGTGTATAACTTGCGTTATAATGCCGGTCCGCTCGCCGCATCCACAGGAGGCCGACCATGAAGAAGTCTCACGCCACCCTCAAGCTCCGCCCGGTGGGAAGCTCCACCGGCGCCATCTTCCCCAAGGAAGTGCTCGACGAGCTGCACGTGAGCTCGGGCGACACGCTGCACCTGGTCCGCACCGAGCGCGGCTACGAGCTGACCCCGTACGATCCCGACTTCGAGGAGGCGATGGCGGAGTTCGAGACCGTGCGCCGCGAGCACCGCAACGCCTTCCGCGAGCTGGCGAAGTAGCGTGGACGAGCCGACCTTGATGTCGCGCAGGGTCGTGGACGCCATACAGCGGGAGCTGATCGCGGAGCACGGGGGGCTGCACGGCATCCGGGACGAGGGGCTGATCGACTCGGCGCTCTCCAAGCCGCGGAACCGCTGGGCCTACGAGCCGGACGCCGACCTGGCGGACCTGGCCGCGTCGTACGGGTTCGGGCTGGCCCGCAACCACGGGTACCTGGATGGCAACAAGCGCATCGCCCTGGCCGTGATGCACGTGTTCGCGCGGCGCAACCGCTCCGCGATCGCCGTGTCGGAGGTGGAGGAGGTCGCCGTGATCCTCCGGCTGGCGGAGGGGTCCCTCTCGGAGCTGGAACTGGCCGGCTGGGTCCGGGAGCACCTTCGCCCCCTCTGAGCGGGCGAAGGTGCTACGCCGGGTCCGCGGGGCGGGAGTGGGCGCGCAGCCAGGCGGCGAGGTCGGCCTCGTCAGCGCTCCCGTCTGCGACGGCCAGCGTGGTCATCACCGCCTCGGGCTCCGGGGCGTCCAGCTCCACCCCGTTGGCGCCCAGGAACACGTACATGGAGACGAAGCCGATCCGCTTGTTGCCGTCCACGTAGCCGTGGTTCTTGATCAGCCCGTAGCCGTACGCGGCGGCGAGCACGAACGGGTCGCGCTCGCCGCCGTAGTGCCACTTGTCCAGGGGGCGCTGCAGGGCGGACTCGATCAGGTTGGCGTCGCGCACGCCGGGCGCCCCGCCGTGCTGGCGGACCTGGTCCAGCTGCATCGCGTCCACCAGGCGGCGCGACAGCCAGCGCGGCTCCGACACCGGCCTACTTCGCCAGCTCGCGCAGCGCGTTGCGGTACTTCTTCGCGCCGCGGCGGTAGACGTCCATCATCTCCTCGAACTCCGGGTCGAACGGGACCAGCTCGAAGCCGTTCTCCGTCCGCACCAGGGCGAGTTCGTCGCCGTTCTGCACGTTCATCGCCTCCAGCACGTCCTTCGGCAGGATGACGCCGCTGGACGTCCCGATCGGGCGAACCTTGGTCTTGTGGGTCATGGGGGCTGCTCCCTCCGCGGTGATCCGGCCGGCCGCAAATCATTATAATGCAGATTGCATTCCGCGCCAGCTCCCGCGGGTCCGGCGCGTCAGGCGGCGGCGGCGACCGGCTCCGGGCCTGCCAGCTCCCGGACGCGCTCGCGCAGGCGCCGCACCTCGGCGAGGAGCGCGGGGACGTCGGTCTGCGCCAGGGCGAGCACGGTGGGCACGTGGATGTAGCTGCCGCCCACGCCGCGGGCGCGCTGCTCGATGGCGGCCAGCTCGCCGGGGGGGAGGAGCCGGGCGGCGGGGGTGCGGTTCTCGTACATGCGTCCGCTCCGTGGGGTAGGGGGTGTACGCCGAGTCTCGGCACGCCGCGGCGGCGGCTGAAGGGGGAGGGGCCTGCCGGCTGCCCTCGCGGAGGGCTTACGCCCACTCCCGCACCCGCACCAGCAGCGCGCCCAGCCCCAGCCAGAAGAGCCCGTACCCGGCCGCGTACGCCGCCGCCGCCCACGCCGGCGCGCCGGTCACCAGCCCCTCGTACACCTCCTGGTACGCCCAGTGGGGCGGGAGCAGGAACAGGAGCAGCCGGTACCCGGCGGGGTTGAGCCCGCTCTCCAGGAAGACGAGGACCTGCGGAAAGAAGGTGGGGAGGAAGAGCGCCAGCGCCACCCAGGCGTCGCCGCGGGGGAGCGCGGCGGACAGGAACGCCATCAGCCCGCCGTACACCAGCACGGAAAGGGCG
>JBFMFL010000130.1:0-18223 GCA_040752145.1 Gemmatimonadota bacterium | reverse complement strand
TCCCGCTCCCCCATGTCCTCCGCCCCGTCCCCGCGCTTCCGCCCGCTCCCGTTCCTCCTCGTGTCCGCCGCCGCGATCCTGCTGGCGCACGGGGTGGACCGCTGGGCCTTCGTCCACCTCGCCGACCCGGGGCTGTCCGGCGAGGACCTGGGGCGGATGCTGCGGGTGATGGGGTTCCTGCCGCTGTGGGCCACGGCCGCCCTGGCGCTGGTGCTGCACGACTGGCCGCTGCGGGCGGAGCGGGGGACGCGCGCGGCGCTGTCGCGCGGGGTGCTGCTGCTGCTGGGGGCGGGGCTGGGCGGGCTGGCGGCGGAGCTGCTCAAGCTGCTCTTCCGGCGGGAGCGCCCCCGGGCGCACGCGGGCGAGTACGTGTTCCGGGCCTGGACGGAGCGCCCCTTCTCCACCGGCGGCCTCGCCCTCCCCAGCAGCCACGCGCTGGTGGCCTGGGGCGCCGCCGCGGTGCTCGCCCACCTCTTTCCGCGCGCCCGCTGGGTCTGGTACGCGCTCGCCGCCGGGTGCAGCTGGTCGCGCGTGGCCGCCGGCGCCCACTTCGTCAGCGACGTGGTGCTGTCGGCGGTCGTCGGCCTGCTGGTGGGCGAAGGGCTGTGGCGATGGCACCTGCGCCGGTCGGACCCCCACCCGGCGGCCTGAGAGCCGCCGCCTCCAGGGCTGCCTGCCCCCCGGGTTCCGTCGTGTCGTGCTCCCCGAGGGGGTCCGCCGGTGCAGGCTGTCCCCTGTCCCCTATCCCCTGTCCCCTGCTCTTCTCGCCGCCCCTCCCTCCACCGTCCACACCGGCTCGCTCCCCGGCTCCGGGCCGCGCCGCAGCGTGAAGTACGCGGGGGCGCCGGTCGCGAGCGCGCCGCGGCCGGCGGCGTCGCCTGCGAGCATCGCGGACGCGGGGTGCAGGAACAGGCCGGTGGCGTCCAGCGTGTCGCGTGCGGCCAGCTCCGCCAGGTCGCCCACGTCCACCACGCGGCCCCCGGTGCGGGCGGGGGCGTCCTGGTAGTCCACGGCGAGGTCGGCGCGGAAGGGCTGCGCGCCGGGGAGCGCCACGCGGGCGCCGCGCACCAGCAGGTCGTTGACGTGGCGGCCGTTCTCGGGGAGCGATTCGTAGGCGGCGGGGTCCGCGGCCGCGTACTCGCCGCCGGCGATGGCGTCCAGCGCCGCCAGCAGCGCCACGAAGTTGACCCGGCGCAGGTACTGCTTCTCCGGGTCGTCGCGCCAGCCGCCGGACTCGATCAGCACCGTGCTGGTCCCCCAGCGCTGCATGGCGTCGCCGAAGGCCCGCGGGTTGTAGGTGTCGTCGTAGCGGGTGACGTGCCCCGCCACCAGCGGCTCCACGGCGCCGCGGACCACGGCCGCCACCCGCCTGGCGCGGTCGCGGGTCTCGTCCGTCGAGCCCGCCTCGTCCAGCGGCGGCGCCAGCAGGGCGATGGCGGCCAGGCGGTCGCTCGCTCCCACGCGGGCGCGCACGTCCTGGTCGTGGAGGTTGAAGCCGAAGTCCGGGCGGAAGGCGCGCTGCAGCTCGCGCAGCGCGCGCCCCTCGGGTGTGGCGAGGGCGCGGGCGTCGCGGTTCACGTCGATCCCCAGGGCGTTGCGGCGCTGGAAGCGCTCCGCGCCGTCCGGGTTCAGCATGGGGACGGCGACCACGGTGAGCCGCTCGCGAATGCGGCGGGCCAGCGGGTGCCCCGGCGACCCGGCCAGGAAGCGGAGCACGTCGGCCAGCGCCATGGTGGCGGTGGACTCGTTGCCGTGCATCTGCGACCAGAGCAGCACCCGCGTGGGGCCGCTCCCGTGGCGCACCGCCCAGAGCGGCCGCCCCTCCGCGGAGCGCCCCACCTCCTCCCGGCGCATCCCCGCCGCCCCGTCCACCCGCGGTCCCAGCGCGCCCCACAGCTCGGCGTGGGTGAAGCGCCGCGCGGCGATCGCCTCCACGCGGAAGCGCCCGTGCAGCGCCGCCAGCTCCGCGGCGAGGCGGGCGGGGTCGGTCGCGGGCGACGGGTCCGCGTGCGCGCCGGCGGGGGCGCAGCCCGCCAGGAGGAGGACGAGGGGGAGCAGGACGCGGCGCATGGGCGTTCCGGGCACGGTTCTCGGGGCTGCGGGGGAGGAGCGCATGATGGGGACGCCCGGCCCGCGCGGCAAGGACGCGCCCCGGAACGCGCGCCGAGTGGTTGGAAATCAACCGCCGAATGGTTGATTTTCAACCACTTTCACGTGCTGCCGAGTCTCCACAGCGCGCTTGCCGGCAGCGCATGCAGCTTCGGACCGAAGGACACGGCTTCCGTTCCCGTGTAGAGGACCAACCCGCGGCGGAAGCGCTTCCCCGCCAGCTCCGAGAGGGCGGCAAGGTGGCGGAAGTCGCGGGGTCCCACGCTGCCGCTCGCCTTCACCTCCACCCCAACCAGGCGCCCGGCGGCGTCCTCCAGCACCACGTCCACCTCCTGACCCGTGTCGGTCCGCAGGTGGTACATGCGCGGCTGCACCGCGCTCCAGCCGATCTGCTTGCGCAGCTACATCACCACGAAGTTCTCCAGCAGGTGGCCGAGCAGCGTGGACTCGGCCGCACCCTCAGCGTCCACGATCCCCAGCAGGCTCGCCATGAGCCCCGTGTCGCAGAGGTTCATCTTCGGAGACCTCGTAAGCCGCTTCCCCAGGTTGCCGGACCACGCGGGGAGCGGCTGGATCAGGAACGTGGCCTCCAGCAGCGCCATGTAGCGCTTCAGCGTGGACTGGGGGATGCCGCTCTCCCGCGACAGCTCGGAGAAGTTGAGCAGCGCCGCCGCGCGCGTCGCGAGCAGCGCCAGCAGCCGGGGGAGCACCTGGCCGCCGACAGGAGGGTCGCGTCGTCCAGGGTGAGATAGCGCGCGGTGTGTCCTGCCTCGCCGAGCGCCTGGGCCAGCGTGCTCTTTTCCGTCTGCCGGGCGCCGTTCAGGAGCACCACGGGGCTGTCGGAAAGCGCCTCCAGGAGCGCGGCGGCGAGGCTGCGGCGGATCATCGCGGAACCCTGGAAAGGATGAAAATCAACCACTTTCCCCCCGTTCTTCCTCCGGTCCGGCGTGTCCATCGTCCTGGCGGTACACGGGTTGCGCGGGGGGCTCCGGCGCGGGCGGACCCCGCCGGTGGAACGCCACCCGGAAGGAGCAGATGAGGGAGCTCAGGACGCAGGAAGAGGCGGACGCGGCCTTCGGCGAGGAGGTGGCGCTCGTCTACAAGCACAGCACCCGCTGCCCCGTCAGCCTGATGGCGCACGGGGAGGTGGAGCGCTTCGCGGAGGCCCACCCGGAGGTGCCCGTGTACCGGGTGGACGTGATCTTCGGCCGGCCGGTGTCCGCGTACCTGGCCCAGCGCACGGGGATCGCCCACCACTCGCCGCAGGCGATCCTGCTGCGGGGCGGGGAGCCGGCCTGGAGCGCCTCGCACCTGGGGATCACCGCGGAGACCCTGGAGGACGGGCTGGGCGCCGGGGGGCGGCAGCCGCGGTGAACCGCTCCGGAGGAAGGAGGCCGGAGCGCCGCGTGCTGGCGGCGCTCTGGCTGCTGGTGTTCGCGGTCACCAGCCAGGCGCTGATCCTGGCGCCCATCCTCCCCCGCATGTCCGAGCAGCTGGGGATCCCGCTGGCGCGGCTGGGGATGCTGGTGACCGGCTACGCGGTGGCGGTCGCCGTCGTGGCGCTGATGGCGGGGCCCGTCTCCGACCGGGTGGGGCGGCGGCGGATGCTGCTGGCGGGCGCCGCGGCCATGGCCGCGGGGCTGGCGCTGCACGCGCTTGCCGACGGCTTCGCGGCGCTGCTGGCGGTGCGCGTGCTCACGGGGGCGGGCGGCGGAGTGCTCACCGGGGCCACGGCGGCGTACGTGGCCGACTACTTCCCGCCGGAGCGGCGCGGCTGGGCCAACGGCTGGGTGACCAGCGGGATGGCGGTGGGGCAGATCGTGGGGATCCCGCTGGGGACGCTGCTCGCGGCGGGGTGGGGGTTCCGGCTCCCCTTCCTCTGCTTCGGCGCGGCGATGGCGCTGGCGGGGGTGCTGGTGTGGCGCTGGGTGCCGGAGGCGGCGGCGGCGCGCGCGGAGCGCTCCGGGGGAGCGCTGGACGCGCGGGGGGCCGCGGCGGGGTATGCGGCGCTGCTGCGCGAGCCGCGGGTGGGCGTGGCGGTGGCGGCGTACTGGGCCACGTACCTGGGGACCACGCTGCACACGCTCTTCCTCCCCGCCTGGCTGGAGCGGGCGCGCGGGCTGACGCCGGGCGAGGTGGCGACGCTGTTCGCGGTGGGCGGCGCGGCGACGGCGCTGGCCGGGCCCGTGGCGGGGCGGCTCTGCGACCGGCTGGGCCGCAAGCGGCTCACCGTGGCCGCCAGCGTGGGGCTGGCGGCGGCGGTGCTCGCCACGCCGTGGGCGGCGCGGGGGGCGTGGTCGGCGTACGCGGTGTTCGCCGTGGCGGCGGCGCTCACCGCGGCGCGGGGCGCCCCGTTCCAGACGCTGCTCACCGAACTGGTGCCGGAGCGGCGGCGCGGCTCGCTGATGAGCCTGTCCATGGCCACGGGGCAGGTGGGGTGGGGCGTGGGCGCGGTGCTGGCCGGCCCCGCCTTCGCCCGCTGGGGGTACGCCGGCAACGCCGTGGGCGCCGCGGCGGCCGCGCTGGCGGTGGCGCTGCTGGTGGGGCGGTGGGTCCCGGAGACCGCCGCCCCGCCCGCCCTCACGCCCCGGCCGGCACCTCCCCCGCCACGCCCTCGGGGTGCCCCGTCACCCCCTCCCCCAGGTTCCGCCGCAGCAGCGCGGCGGGGTCCGGGTCGCGCCCCATGAACTCGCGGAACAGCTCGCCCGGGTCGGCCGCGTCCCCGCGGGACAGCACGGCGTCCACGAAGGCGCGCCCCGTCTCCCGGTTGAACAGCCCCTCGCGCTGGAAGCGGGAGAAGGCGTCCGCGTCCAGCACCTCCGCCCACAGGTAGCTGTAGTACGCCGCCGCGTAGCCGCCGGAGAAGATGTGGGTGAACCCGGTGACGAAGTGGTTGCGCGCGAACTCCGGCCGCACCGAGAAGCGCCCCATCACCTCCTGCGCGTAGGCGATGGGGTCGCCGTCGCGCTCCGCGTCGTAGCGGGCGTGCAGCGACAGGTCCAGCGTGCCGTAGCTCAACTGCCGCATCTGGAAGGTGGCGCCCATGTGGTTGCGGGCCGCCAGCATCTTGCGGTACAGCTCCTCCGGGATCGGCTCGCCGGTCCGCCAGTGGCGCGCGAACAGGTCCAGCGCCTCCCGCTCCCAGGTCCAGTTCTCCATGATCTGCGAGGGGAGCTCCACCCAGTCGCGCGACACCTGCGTCCCCCCGCGGCCGTGCACCTCCACCCGCGAGAGCACGTGGTGCAGCAGGTGCCCGAACTCGTGGAAGACGGTCTGCGCCTCGCGGTGGGTGAGGAGCGCCGGGCGCTCCGCCTCCGGGGGCGACACGTTGCCGGAGAGCGAGGCCAGGTGCGGGACCCAACCGCCGTCCGGCGTGGGGCCGCCGGTCACCAGCCCGCTCATCCAGGCGCCGGAGCGCTTGGTCTCGCGCGGGAACCAGTCGGCGTAGAAGCCGCCCAGCAGCTTTCCCTCCTCGTCGTGCACGTCGTAGAACCTCACCTCCGGGTGCCAGGTCTCGGCCACCCGGCGCTCCGTCACCGTCACGCCGAAGAGCTGCCTCGCCAGCTCGAACAATCCCCGCTGCACCCCGGCCAGCGGGAAGTACGGGCGCAGCTCCTCCTCGTCCAGCTCGAAGCGGGCGCGGCGCATCCGCTCCGCCACGAACGAGGTGTCCCAGGGCCGCAGCTCGTCGATCCCCAGCTCCTCCCGGGCGAACTCGGCGAGCCCCGCCATCTCCCGCTGCCAGTAGGGGCGGGTGCGCTCCGTCAGGTCCTCCTCGAAGCCGATGGCCCGCTCCCCCGTGCGGGCCATGCTCTCCTCCAGGCGGAAGTCGGCGTAGTCGCGGTACCCCAGGATCCCCGCCAGCTCGCGGCGCAGTTCCAGCAGCCGGGCCACGATGGGGCGGTTGTCGTGCGGGGGGGAGCCGGCGCGGTTCAGGTACGCCGTGTACATCTGCCGGCGCAGCTCGCGGTTCTCCGCGTACTCCATGAACGGCTGGAACGAGGGGACGTGCAGGGTGAAGCGCCACCCCTCCACCCCCCGCGCCTCCGCCGCCGCGCGCGCCTGGGCGACGGCCGAGGGGGGGAGCCCCCGCAGGTCGTCCGGGTCGGTGACCAGCAGCTCGAAGACGTTGGTGGAGTCCAGCACGTGGTTGGAGAACTGCGTCTGCAGGCGCGAGCTCTCCACCTTGATCTCCTCCACCCGCGCCTTGGCCTCCGGCGGCAGGTCGGCGCCGGCGCGGACGAACTCGCGCACGGTCTTTTCCAGGTGGCGCCGGCGCACCCCCGTGAGCGCCCTGGCCTCGTCCGAGTCCGCCAGGGCGCGCAGCGCGCCCCACATCCCGTCGTTCAGCGGCAGGCGGGCGTAGAAGGCGGAGATCTCCGGGAGCACCGTCTCGTACGCCTCGCGGATCTCCGGCGTGTTCATCACCGACACCAGGTGCGTGACCGGGTTGGTGACCCGGTCCAGCCGCTCCTCCAGCGCGTCCAGCCGCCGCAGCGTGTTGTCCCAGGTGCGCGGCCCCGTCGCCGCGCCGATCGCCTCCAGCTCGCGCTCGGCGTCGGCCAGGGCCTGGCGGACGGCGGGCACCACGTGCTCCGGCCGGATCCGGTCGAAGGGGATGAGGAAGTCGTAGTCGAGCAGAGGGTTCATCTGGATCCGTCCGTCCCGTGAATTCGTCCGCGCCGGTCCCCCTGGACCGCGCCGCCGCACCTGTACTCCGCACCCCCCGGCCGGGGTCCGGGGGGCGCGATCCCCCCGCCGCCGTCAGGAAGCGTGCCCGGGCGGTACGATCCCTGCTTGCCCGGACCCGGCAGAGAGGGAAGCCCAACCAACCGGAGGCGGAGGCGCGCGTTGATCATCGACTGCCACACCCACCTGAACCGCTACGACGACGGTGCGCCCGCCACCCTGGCCGAGCGGTACGGCGCGCTGCGCTCCGACATGGACCGGCACGGAGTGCAGTACGCCCTCGTGCTCACCTCCTACAAGTCCAACGAGCAGCGGCCCTCCGTGAGCGAGGTGCTGGAGGTGGTGGGGAACGACCCCCGCATCGGGGTGGTGGCGGGGGTGAGCTACCTGGACTACCGCGCCCACGACCTGGCGGAGCTGCGCATCCTGCTGCGCACCGGGCGGATCAAGGGGCTCAAGCTGTACCCGGGATACGAGCCCTTCTACGTCCACGACGCGCGCATGCGGGTGGTGTACGAGCTGGCCGGCGAGTTCGGGGTGCCGGTGATGATCCACACCGGCGACACCTTCGACCCCAAGGGCAAGGTCAAGTACGCGCACCCCCTGGAGGTGGACGAGGTGGCGGTGGACTTCCGCGAGGTCACCTTCGTCATCTGCCACCTGGGGAACCCCTGGGTGACCGACGCCATGGAGGTCATCTACAAGAACGAGAACGTGGTGGGCGACATCTCCGGCTTCACGCTGGGGCACTTCGAGGAGCGCTTCGAGCGCTACATGCTCCAGCAGGTGCACGAGGCGCTTGCCTTCGCGGGCGACCCCCGCAAGCTGCTCTTCGGGACGGACTGGCCCATCTGCGACATGGGGAGCTACATCCGCTTCGTGCGGCAGCTGGAGCTGTCGGAGGAGGACATCTCGCTGATCCTGTGGGAGAACTCCGCGCGCATCTTCGGGATCGAGCTGCCGGA
The DNA here is from genome assembly GCA_040752145.1 of Gemmatimonadota bacterium. Lineage (GTDB taxonomy): Bacteria > Gemmatimonadota > Gemmatimonadetes > Longimicrobiales > Longimicrobiaceae > JAFAYN01. The sequence goes on along the minus strand of JBFMFL010000130.1, from coordinate 10,460 downwards.
GGCCGCCGGCGGGGGGGCGCGCTGAGGTGAACAAGCTCCCGCCCGACCTGCGCGCGGTGGAGGTGGACGACGAGCGCACCCCGCTGGCCCGCGCGACCCTGGAGCTGATCCACGAGGCCATCGGCGACGTGCAGCCCACCGCCGACCTGCTCACCGAGGTCGAGGAGGCGCGGCGCGGCCTCCCTTCCGGCGGGCGCTACCACCTGCTGGCGCTGGTGGACCCGGAGGGGGCGCCGGTGGCCGCGGCGGCGGGGGTGTACCTGGAGGCCTCCAACGCGGGGTTCGTCACCTACCTGGCCGTCCGCGCCGACCAGCGGCGGCGCAAGCTGGGGCGCAAGCTGCGCGACTTCCTGATCGGCGACTTCCGCGAGGAGGCGCTGCGCGTGCGCGGCGAGGCGCTGGCCTGGACCGTGGGCGAGGTGCGGCACTCCAGCCCGTGGCTGCGGACGCTGGTGCGGGAGGGGCGGGTGGTGCCGTTCGACTTCGGCTACTTCCACCCGTGGATGCCGCTGCGCTCCGAGGGGCGCTACGTGCTGTACCGCGAGCCGGACGCCGACGCGCGCCGCACGCTCCCCGCGCAGGAGGTGCTCAAGCTGGTGTTCGGCATCTGGCGGCGGGCGTACCGGATCCGCTATCCCACCCAGAGCGAGACGTTCTGCTACATGCTGCGGCAGCTGGAGGCGCAGGGCACGGTGGGGTTCCATCCCGACTTCGCGGAGCTGGTGGAAGGAGCCGAGTAGGCAGGTCTTGCGCGCCGGGCGGGGCCGCTCCGGAGCCCGGCGGTACCGCTGCCGGTCTCCTGCGCGGGCTCCGGGAGCCTCCTCGGTCGGCACGGAACGGCTGTGCCGACGCTGCGGGGTCTCCCTGCGCCGGAGGGAGCCAGGCCAAACCGCCGGCCTGTCTCCCTCCGAACGGATTCATACGGGTACCGCGGAACCGCAACGGCGCCCGCGCCTCGATGCCGCGGCGCTGCACGCTGCGCGCGCACCGGGTGAACACTCCCGCACTCCCGCACTTTCGCATCCATGCCGCTCACCCTCGGCGTCGTCGACCAGTCCCCCGTCCCCAACGGCGGCACCGCGGCGGACGCGCTGCGCGCCACGCTGGAGCTGGCCCGCGCCGCGGAAAGGCTGGGCTACTCGCGCTACTGGCTGGCGGAGCACCACAGCACCAACTCGTTCGCGGGCTCCGCGCCCGAGGTGCTCGTCCCCGTGGTCGCCGCCGCGACGCGCACCATCCGCGTGGGGTCGGGGGGCGTGCTGCTGCCGCACTACTCGCCGCTCAAGGTGGCCGAGCAGTTCCGCGTGCTGGAGACGCTCTTCCCGGGGCGCATCGACCTGGGGCTGGGGCGGGCGCCGGGCGGCGACCCGCGGACGGCGCAGGCGCTCGCGTACGGGCGGCCCTCCGCGGGCGACCCGTTCCCGCGGCAGCTGGAGGAGCTGTCGGCGTGGCTGGCCAACGACGACTTCGCGGCGGACCATCCCTGGCGGCGCGTCCGGGCCATGCCGCGCGGGCCGGGCGTGCCGGAGCTGTGGGTGCTGGGCTCGGGCGGGCAGGGGGCGCTGTACGCGGCGGAGGCGGGGTGCGCCTACTCGTTCGCGCAGTTCATCAGCGGCGAGGACGGGGCGGGCGTGGCGCGGGCGTACCGGGAGCGCTTCCGCCCCTCGGCGCGGCTGGCGGAGCCGCGGGCCGGCGCCGCGGTGAGCGTGGTGTGCGCGGAGACGCGGGAGGAGGCGGCGCGGCTGGCCTCCAGCATGGAGGCGTGGCGGCGCCGGATCATGCGCGGCTTCGACCGGGGGATCCCCTCGCCGGAGGACGCGGGCGCGGAGCTGGAGCCGGGCTGGGCGCCCCCGCCGCCGGACACGCCGGGCGCGCGGGTCGTGGCCGGCGAGCCGCCGGCGGTCCGCGACGCGCTGCTCGGGTTGGCGGAGCGCTACGGCGTGGAGGAGCTGATGGTGGTCACGGTCACGCACGACCCCGCCGCGCGGCTGCGCTCGTACGAGCTGCTTGCCGGGGCGATGGGGCTGGAGGGGCGGGGGACGCCGAGGCGTGACGCGGCGGAACGTGCGCCACAGGTAGAACCCCGGTAACAACTCAAGGAGCACATGGCGCCGTATGGAGCTCCGGTAGCGGCCCGGCACGCCGGAGCGGATGCGGCCGAGGGAGAAAACCGGTCACATGGGTGAGACGTGGGCGCAACCCTATTTGCAGCGTGCAAATAGGCGAGATCGGTCACCTGCAGTTCAACCTGTAAACCTGCAGAACGTCCGGGCTGTCCAATGTACCACTTCATCCGGATAAACGGCGTGCCGAGACTCTTGCAGATCCACAACCGTTGTGGCACTATTCAAGAGAAGCGGGGTAATTTTCCTTGGTTCTGGAATCTCCCGTGACGCAAGTCGTTGAGTTGCGGGTGCTTAGAGCGCTAGGTGCGATGCGCGTGGTATGCGCATCGTTGGAATGCTTCCTGCGGCTGGGGGCTGGCGGTTGGGTCCGCTGGGCTCCCAGGCTACGAGGTAGAACATGAGTACCGATTACCTGTTCGTCCGCCCTTCATTCCTACGAGGAGCCGCCCGGATCGTGGATCTAGGCGGGGTGCTGGATCGTGGGTGTGGTGCTTATAACATGAGTTCGACCCCTGACGAGGCGGACACCAAGGCTCTCCTCAGCGACTGGCAGGCCGTTGCCGGGGACGTAGCCAGCGCTTTCCAAGAAACTTCGCGTCGAGTCGAGTCTGCGGCAGAGTCCCCCGGTGAGCAAGCCCAAAGACAGTAGCAGCCGAACCCCGGCTAGAAGAAGCGCTGACAAGCAAGACATGCCCGACTATCCTGCGAGAAGGATGGTTGGGCGTGTCGAGTTTCAGGGCCCAATGCCACCTCCTGAACTCGTGCGTCAGTATGAGGAGATCCTGCCAGGTGCGGCGAAGTTCTTCTTCTCTTCCCTAGACCGGCAGTCCAATCACAGGCAGGATCTAGAGCGGCAGGTAGTAGGGGCTAACATCGTCAATGAGAAGACGGGCATGTGGTTGGCCTTCTTCTTGGCTGCCCTGATGGTCCTATGCGGCACCTTCCTGATCTACAGTGACAAGGACCCTCAGGGGCTCGCCATGATTGGCGGGACCATCGCAACCTTCGCTGGTATCTTTGTCTATGGTCGCCAAAAGGCAGGCAAGGAGCTACGGGCGAAGGACCCAGCGGAACCAGAGGGGTCCTGACAGGGCTGAACGGACGATGGAACGACTTCGGCACGGGCACACCCGCCGCCTGATAGCTCCGCTCCAACGTCTCTACCACTTTTCGCACCGGATTTCCCTTTCCCCTGCCGCTCGGCCGGCATGGACTCTCCCAGCACCGCGAGCACGGCCCGTGCGCGCTCTGAAGGGCAGGCCGACCCCGGCGCCGGCCGGGCGGCACGCCCGAACCCGCAGCTCACTCCGTCGTGGCTGACCCTGCGGAAACGGGACCTCCCTCCTCGGCCGCGGGGACGATCAGCGTGCGCAGGATGCGGCGGATCTCCTCCAGGTGGCCGCCTTCGCGCGGCAGGTCGGGCTCGGAGGTGGTGACCACGGTGAGCCGCAGGTCCGGCACCACGAAGATGAACTGCCCGCCGTACCCCCACGCGTAGTACATGGGGTGCCCGCCCGCGGTGCTCAGCCACCAGCCGTAGCCGTACTGGTCGCCGCTCCAGGGCGAGCGGGTTCGCGGCTGGAGCGAGGCCCGCACCCACGCCTCCGGCACCACCTGCCTCCCCTGGTGCCGCCCGCCGTTGCGGTACAGCTCGCCGAACCTCACCATCGCCCGCGGCGTCATCCGCATCTCGTTGCCGCCGAAGTAGATCCCCTGCGGGTCGGTGGGCCACTGCGGCAGGCGGATCCCCAGCGGCTCCGCCAGCGCGTCGCGCGCGTACGCCCAGGTGCTGCGGCCCGTCGCCTCGGTGAGGATGGCGGAGAGGAGGTGCGTGCTCCCCGTGCTGTAGAGCATGCGCCCGCCCGGCTCGTCCGCCATGGGCCGCGCGAGGGCGAAGCGCACCCAGTCGCGGCTCCCCACCCACGCGCCGTAGTTGCCGAACGAGGTGCTCTCCAGTCCGGCCTGCATGGAGAGCAGGTTGCCCACGGTGATGGCGCGCTTCCGCGGATCCGGGTCGCGCGCCAGGTGCTCCGAAAAGAACGGCGCGATGGGCTGCTCCGGCCCGCGCAGGTGCCCCTCCGCGACGGCGATCCCCACCAGCGCCGAGACGATGCTCTTGGACACCGACTTGACGTTGGCGGCCCTCTCGGCGGTGGCCCCGTGGAAGTAGCGCTCCGCCAGGATCTCCCCGTCGCGCGCCACCAGCAGGCTGCGCAGCCGCGGCAGCCGGGCGGCCTGCGCGTAGGCGGTGTCCAGCAGCGCGCGGTCCAGCCCGCGCGTGGGCGGCAGCGGCGCGGCGGCCTCCGCCCGGGACGTGGACGGCGGCGAGGCCGCCCCGGCGGAGGGCCCGTCGTTCCGGGAGAGCAGCGACGGCGCGGCGAGGGCGGCGGCCCCGAGCCCGGCGGCGAGCAGGACGGCGGCGAGCGTGGTGTTCCGGTTCACGGCAAACAGGTGCGGCGGTTCGGGTTCCGGCGATCCGGCCCGGGTTCTACCCGCATCCGCCGCGGAGGTCCCCCCCCAGGGCGGACGACACCTTGAAGCGCCGCCCGGGGCACCCTACATTCCGGCCCCGACACCCCGCAGCCGCCCGCATCCCACCCCTCGCACCGGGGACGTTCCCATGCCCGTCGTCGCATACCAGCTCGTCCCCGCCAACGCGGGATCGCCCGGCTACGCGGTGGCCAAGGAGCTGGCCCGCCAGACGGTGGCGCAGTTCGGAGCGGTGCGCGGGCTGGGCGTGGGCATCGGCGGCGGGTCGTGCTGCGCGGCCGTTGCCCTGGCGCCGGCCGGAGGCGCGGGGTTTCCCGCGGGGGCGGCGCTGAACGCCTTCGGGCCGCCCCCGGGCGCCCTGCCGCTGTACGGCGGAGCGCTCCCCTACGGCATCGCGTACGGCAACTCCCAGCTCGCCGCGGGCGGGCTGGCGCTGGGGCCGCTGGGCGGGCACGCGGAGCGGGCCGCGCTGACCGGTGCCGGCGGCCTGGCCCTGTACACCCTTCCCGGGACCAACCACGCCGTCCTGTTCGTGGAGCTCACCCCCTGCGGGCCCTGCGCCACCTGGCTGGGCGGCGGGGGTGGCGGGGTGGCGAACCCCTACAACGGGGTGATCAACGGGGGCGGGGCGACCACGCTGAACGTGTGGTGGCGCTGGGTCTACCCCGGCGACGGCGGCGTCCCGGCGATGAACGCCTTCCACGCCATGACGGTCGCCGCTCAGCTGGCGCAGATCAACGGCGCCACCTGGTGACCCGCGCTCCCGCCATGGGAGCCCCGGGGGAAGCGAAGAGGGGGCGCCCCGGCCGGGACGCCCCCTCTCACTTCGCTCCGGCCGCGAGGTCTACGCGCCCAGCCGCTCCTCCAGCAGGCCGCGCACCACCTCCGGGTTGGCGCTCCCGCCGGTCATGCGCATCACCTGGCCGACGAAGAAGCCCATCAGCCCGGTCTTGCCGCCGCGGTACTCCTCCGCCTTGGCGGCGTTGGCGGCCAGCACCTCGTCCACGGCCGGGGCCAGGGCGCCGGCGTCGCTCACCTGCCGCAGCCCGCGCCGCTCCACGATCTCCAGCGGGTCGCCGCCCTCGCGCGCCAGCTCCGCCAGCACCGTCCGCCCCGCGCCGCTGGAGATGGTGCCGTCCTCCACCAGCCCGATCACGGCGCGCAGCTCGGCGGCGCCGAACGCCAGCGAGTTGATCCCGCGCTCCCTGAGCTCCAGCAGCAACACGTTGACGATCCAGCTCGCCACGCTCTTCGGCCTCGCGCCGAGGTGGACCGTCGCCTCGAACAGCTCGGCCACCTCCTCCGCGCGGGTCACCACCTCCGCCTCCTCGGCGGACAGGCCCAGCTCCGCCTCGTAGCGGCGGCGGCGCGCATCCAGCTCCGGCGTGCGGGGCGCCTCCGCGGCGGCCGCCTTCGGCCGGGGCCTCGCGTCGGCGGCCGGCGTCTCCTTCCGCTCCGCCTTCCTGGGCTCCGGCTTCGCGGCGGCCGGCGCTGCCGACGCCGCGGACTTCGCCCAGGTGTCGCGGAGCGTCACCGTGCGGTTGAACACCAGCGCGTCCGGCCGCGAGTCCACGACGTCCGAGCAGAAGTAGCCCAGCCGCTCGAACTGGTAGCGGCTCCCCGGCGCGTCGCCCTGGACGCCGGGCTCCACGCGCGCGCCGCTGACCACCACCAGCGACTCCGGGTTCAGGAACTCCCGGAAGTCTGCCTCGCGCGTGTCCGGGTCGGGCACGGTGAAGAGGCGGTCGTACAGGCGCACCTCGCAGGGGAGGGCGTGCGCGGCGGACACCCAGTGGATGGTGCCCTTGACGGTGCGCCCGTCCGGGGCGTTGCCGCCGCGCGTGTCCGGGTCGTAGGTGCAGCGCAGCTCCACCACCTCGCCCGCCTCGTCCTTCACCACCTCGTCGCAGCGGATGAAGTAGGCGTAGCGGAGCCGGACCTCGCGGCCCGGGGCCAGGCGGTGGTACCCCTTGGGCGGGTCCTCCATGAAGTCGTCCCGCTCGATGAACAGCTCGCGCGAGAAGGGGAGCGCGCGCGAGCCCTCGCCCGGCACGTCGTGCGGCCAGAAGGGCGCGTCCAGCTCCTCCGTCGCCCTCTCCGGGTAGTTGGTGATGGTGACCTTGAGGGGGCGCAGCACGCACAGCACCCGCGGCGCCGTGTGGTTCAGCCGGTCGCGCATGGCGTGCTCCAGGCGCGTCATCTCGATGCGCTGGCTGGCCTTGGTCACCCCCGCCGCCTCCCAGAACGCGCGCAGCGCCTCGGGCGGGCACCCCAGCCGCCGCAGCGCGGCGATGGTGGGCATGCGCGGGTCGTCCCAGCCGCTCACGTGCCCGCCCTTGACCAGCTCCAGCAGCTTGCGCTTGCTGGTGATGGTGTACTCCACGTTGCCGCGCGCGAACTCGTACTGGCGCGGGCGGAAGGGCGTCCCCCCCTCCGAGCGGACGAACTCCTGCCACCCGTCCACCACCCAGTCGTACAGCGCGCGGTTGATCTCGAACTCCAGCGTACACAGGGAGTGGGTGATCCCCTCGATGGCGTCCTCGATGGGGTGCGCGTAGTCGTACAGCGGGTAGATGCACCAGGCGTCGCCGGTGCGGTAGTGGTGCGCGTGCCGGATCCGGTACAGGATGGGGTCGCGCATCAGCATGTTGGGCGACGCCAGGTCGATCTTCGCCCGCAGCACCTGCGACCCGTCCGGGAACTCGCCCGCCCGCATGCGGCGGAGCAGGTCCAGGCTCTCCTCCGGGCTCCGGTCGCGGAACGCCGTGGGGCGCCCCGGCTCGGTGACGGTGCCGCGCGCCTCGCGGATCTCCTCCTCGCTGGAGCTGTCCACGTACGCCATCCCCCGCTGCACCAGGAACTCGGCGTACCGGTACATCCGCTCGAAGTAGTCGGCCGCGAAGTACAGGTGCTCGCCCCAGTCGTAGCCCAGCCACCTCACCGTGTCGATGATGGAGCGGACGTACGCCTCGTCCTCCGTCTCGGGGTTGGTGTCGTCGAAGCGCAGGTGGCAGCGCCCGCCCGTCTCCGCCGCGATCCCGAAGTTGAGGACGATGGACTTGGCGTGGCCGATGTGCAGGAAGCCGTTGGGCTCCGGCGGGAAGCGGGTGACGATGGTGCCGAACTTCCCCGCCCGCAGGTCGTCCGCGACGATGCTGCGGATGAAGTCCAGCCGCTCCCCCGCGGGCGCGGCGTCGGCGGCGGTGTCGTTGGTCGTCGTCGGGGTGTCCACGGTCGGTCTGCGCGTTCGGTTCGTTCGACGGGCCGGCGGTCCGCGCCGGCTGGAACCAGGTAACTTACTGCTATCGGCCCACCGACAAAAGTTGCCGGTGCAGCGGCACGGCGCGCCGGTGCGGCACGGGGCCTGCCGTCCCGGGGGCGTGCGGACGGATGGGTCGGGGTGGAGCCGGTTCCTTTGGAGAGGTACGACAGGAGGTACGACCATGCGCATGTCGCGCCTGATTGCGTCGGCGACGCTGGCGGTCCTGGCCGCCGGCTGCGGCCCGTCCTACGGGGGGTATCCCCGGCTCCCCGGCCCGCTCGGGGACGTGGTGGTGGTGGACGACGAGCGGGAGGAGGGGCGTGGAGAGCGCGCCCTGGGCGTTCCCCGGGGCCACTATCCGCCCCCGGGGGAGTGCCGGGTCTGGTACCCGGGGCGCCCCGCGGGGCAGCAGCCCCCGCCGGCGAAGTGCGACCGGCTCGTGGGCCGCGTGCCGGTGGGCGCCTTCATCCTGTACAACGGCAAGGAGTGGGACACCCGCTACGACTGGAGGGAGCGGGAGCGCCGGAACCCCGGCTCGGTCCCGGGGGTGATCCTGGAGCTGATGCGCTCGCTCACACGATAGCTCGCGGGACGGGCACGACGAGCAGGGGGCCCCGCGGCCGCGGGGCCCCCCGCTCCTTGGAATCCCTGAGCCCTCGTCCCCCGGCCACGCCTAACTCCCGGTTCCACAACCGCCTGCGCGGGGGCGACCCCTGGAAATCCGGGGGGAACGGTTGTATATTGTATGGGTCCCCAAACGACAGCCCCACAACCAGATGCAAGCTCCCGGGCCCTCGCCCGGGCTGTGCGTGCCCGCGATTTCACGACGGAGGATCGGATGCAGCGAACCGCAACTCTCCTGACGGCGCTCCTTGCCGCCGCTGCCGTGCCGGCCGCGGCGGACGACGTGACGCTGCGCGGCTCGCCGGGGTCCATGGTCCGCCAGCACCGCGTGGCCGAGGAGCACGACTACAGCTTTCTGCGCACCGCCGGCCAGGTCCGCGACTTCGTGGACAAGGGCGTGCTGGTGAAGGTGGAGGGCGACGCCAACTACTCGGTCGCCTCGGGGGTCTCGTTCCCCTACGCGCGCCCCGCGGTGGGCACGTTCCTGGAGCGCCTGGGGGCGCAGTACCGCGAAGGGTGCGGCGAGAAGCTGGTGGTCACCAGCCTGACGCGCCCGCTCGCCAACCAGCCGGGGAACGCGCACCAGCTCTCGGTGCACCCGGCGGGGATGGCGGTGGACTTCCGCATCAGCCGGAGCGCGGAGTGCCGGGCCTGGCTGGAGGGCGCGCTGCTGGGGCTGGAGCGCAAGGGCCTTCTGGACGTGACGCGCGAGCGCAACCCGCCGCACTACCACGTGGCCGTGTTCACCGACGAGTACGCCGCGTACGTGGCCAAGCAGCGCGCCGACTCCGTCGCCGCCGCGGCTGCGCAGCCGGCCAAGGCCGCGGCCACCGTCCAGCAGGCCGCGCCCGCCGCCGTCCCGGTGGCCGCCATGCGGTCCCGGGAGCAGCCCGCGCCGGAGCGGGAGTCCGGGCCGCACCCGGCGCTCTTCGGGCTGGTGCTGGCGGCGGGGTCGCTGGCGATCACGCTGCGCCAGCGGCTGGGGTGGCTGGAATCGCTCCGGTGAGCCGGAGAGTGGACCGCCGATCCCGCGGGGGAGCCGACCAGGCTCCCCCGTTTTCGTATTCGCGGCCGGGAGCTTGCGGGGAGAGAATGACCCGGCGACCCGGCGGGCCCCCGCGTGAGGGATTTCGGCCCGAAGGGGCGAGACGCCACGGCAGTATCGTGGCGGCTCGACTCCGTTGCAGACGGTCGTTTCGTCTGCTACGGAGCCGAAGCCCGACCCGAGCGACAGCGAGGGGCACGCCCGACCCCGCGGTTCAATGCCGTTCCAGACGCCCGGAGGAGTCCCCATGGCGCAGAAGGTGTGGTGCGTGTTCCAGAAGCTCCCGGGCGAGAGCTGCCCGGCCCTGTCCGCGGTGTGCGCCTCGCGCGAGGTGGCGGAGGAGGTGGCGCGGATGAGCGAGGAGGACGACCTGCGGCAGGAGCGCCCGCCCAGCACCTGGACGATTGCCGCGTGGGGCGTGCTGGACGGCGACGTGGCGGAGATGCGCGGCGTGCAGCAGATCAGCGACTCGCTGGACAACCTGCGCGCCGGGGCGATCCCGGCCGAGGAGGAGACGGAGGACGCGCCGGCCGATGCCGCCGCTGGCGCCGACGCCTGAGGGCGCCGATCTTTTGGCGGGGGACGGAGGCTCACAGAACGGAGCGGGGGGAGGAGCGCGATGCGACAGCCGTGGGAGCCGGGGGAGACCCCGGAGGAGCAGGCGGCCCGGCGGGAGGCGTACCAGCGGCTGGTGGACGCGGCCCGGCGGGTGGGGATGCCGCTGGAGCAGCTGGGGAGCGCGCTCCGCGAGGTGGCGCGCAACGAGACGGAGACCCGCCGCTTCCTGGCGGACGAGGTCTACGGCGTGCCGGACGAGCTGCTGGACGACATGGTGCGCGTGCGGCTTGCCGACCTGGCGGACGCGGAGTCCGGGGAGTAGACCGGCCGGCCTCGCACGGACGGAGCAGGGGGG
>JBFMFL010000013.1:0-48268 GCA_040752145.1 Gemmatimonadota bacterium | reverse complement strand
GGGGCCGTGGCGGTCCTGGCGCGGCGGGGCAGCGACTTCCGCGCCTGGGCGGCGTACGTGCTGGGGTTCGTCCTGTGGGCGCACCTGCGCACCCTGGCGGACGGGGCGGGCTTTCCGGTCCGCTGGGAGTACGTGGTGATCGGGGAGCGGGCGATGTTCGGGGGCGTGCTCCCCACCGTGTGGCTGCAGGAGCGCTTCTTCACCCCCGGGGTCGTGCGCCCCTGGGACGCGGCGGCGGGGGCGGTCTACGTGAGCTACTTCGTCCTCCCGCACCTGTTCACGCTGGTGCTCTGGAAGCTGCGCCCGGAGCTGTTCCGCCGGTACGTGGCCGCGGCGCTGGTGGCGTTCTACGCGGGGCTGGTGGCGTGCCTGCTCGTCCCCACCGTTCCGCCGTGGATGGCTTCGCAGGCCGGCGACATCCCCCGGGTGTTCACCGTGGTGTCCGGCGTGCTCCGCGGCTGGGACGCCGAGGCGTTCTCGTACGGGAACCGGGTCGCGGGCACCAACCCGGTGGCCGCCATGCCGTCGCTCCACACGGCCATCACGTGCGTCCTGGCGATCGGGTTGTGGCGGCTGCGGCGCTGGGCCGGGGTGCTGGGCTGGGCGTACGCGGCGGCGATGGGCGCCACGCTGGTGTACGCGGGCGAGCACTACGTGCTCGACGTGCTCGCGGGCGTGGCGCTGGCGGCCGCGGCGTGGCGGGCTTCCGACCGCATCGTGCGGGCTCGCGGCGGGAGCGCGGCGTCCGCCCTGCCGGGGCCGGCGCGTGAACGGAGAGAGCCGGCCCTCGCGGCCGCAGGAGGTGGCGAATGACGTTGCCGCTCGCAGCGCTGATCCCCGTCGTGGACGACGTGATCTGGTGGGTGGAGCACCAGGTCAAGACCATGGACGACAACACGTACACGCTCGCCATCGCGGGGCTCGTCCTGGTGCTCGCGCTGGTGATGCTGGGAATCCGCCCCAGGTACTGAGGCGGTGGTCGCGGGTCCTTTTTCCACTCCTTCCTTCCCGAGGCTGCCATGACGATCAAGGCTCGCGGGCTCGTGCTTCCACTCCTCGCCGGTGTGTTCGCCCTGGGCGGCTGCGACGACGGCGGCGCCACGGCGGCTCAGCCGGCCGAGACGCGGGTGCTCCTGGCCCGCGGCGGGACGGCCGCGGCCGGCGCGGCGGCCCTCTCCGCCGGGCTCGCGGCGGCGCCGGTGAGCCTGCAGGACGACGTGTCGGCCATCGAGGTGCGGGTGACGGCCGTCCAGGCGCTGCGCGCGGGCGGAGACGCGGAGGGCGAGGGCGGATGGGCGACGCTGCGGCTGGCGGCGCCGGCCATGCTCGACCTGCTCAAGCTGCCCACCGACGCGGCCTCGGGCGGGGTGGAGATCGCGCGCGAGGGGCTGGCGCAGGGAACGTACGGGCACGTGCGGCTGCTGGTGGACTCGGCGACCATCACCTTCAAGCGAGAGGTGAAGGTGGGCCAGGCGGTTTACGCGGCCGGCCGGGAGACGCCGCTCACCATCCCCTCGGGGAAGATCCGCACGCCCGTGGAGTTCACTGTGGGCGCGCAGTCGGGCGCCACCATCAAGCTGGTGTTCGACGCGGACGCCTCGGTGAAGAAGGTGACGGCCACCGGGGCCAGCCGGGTGATGATGCCGCCGGTGATCAGCGCGCGTCGGGTGCAGGACTGACGCCCCCCGCCGAACGCTCGGCGCCGGGGGAGAACACCCGGCCCCGCACCCCGGTCGCGTGGTAACGTTCCGTTGCCAGCACCTGACCGCCGACGTTGCACCCCCTGCCCCGCCGGGATCGCCATGTCCCTGCGGGGCAGCGCTTTGCCGGTTGGCGCGCCGGATGCACCGCCGCCGGGACGCGGCGCCGCTCCCCGGGCGCCGGCGCTTCGCTCGCCCACCTTCCCGCCCCCCGGAACCCATGGACGACCGCACCACGGGCGCTCTCCTCTCGGTGGTGATCCCCGCCTACAACGAAGCCGCCACCGTGGCGCAGGCCGTCTGGCGGGTGCGCTCGGTCCCGGTCCGCTGCGAGGTGGTCGTGGTGGACGACGGCTCCACCGACGGCACGCGCGACATCCTGGCCCGGCTCCGCGACGAGGGCGCCGTCGACGTGCTGGTGCTCCACCCGCGCAACCGCGGCAAGGGCGCGGCGGTCCGCACCGGCATCGGGCACGCCACGGGCGACCTCATCGTCATCCAGGACGCGGACCTGGAGTACGACCCGCACGACTTCCCCCGCCTCATGGAGCCGCTGCTGGACGGCCGCGCGGACGCGGTGTTCGGGAGCCGCTTCCTGGGGGAGACGCACCGGGTGCTGTACTTCTGGCACCGGGTGGGGAACGGGCTGCTCACGCTCCTGTCCAACATGCTGACCAACGTCAACCTCACGGACATGGAGACGTGCTACAAGATGGTGCGCGCGGACCTGATGAAGAGCCTCCCGCTGCGGTGCGACCGGTTCGGGATCGAGCCGGAGCTGACTGCGCGGCTGGCGCAGTCCCGCGCCCGCATCTACGAGGTGCCGGTGAGCTACGACGGGCGGCGCTACGCGGAGGGGAAGAAGATCGGGTGGAAGGACGGCGTCGCCGCGCTGTGGCACATCGCACGGGCGAACCTGCTGGGGCCACGGGCGCCGCTGTACGTCCCGCCGGCCGCTCGGCCGCTGGAGGTCGGGCCAGCACCCCGGCCCGCTCTGCCCGGCGGCAGAATCGTGGCCGGCGCCTGATCCGCCGGCAATGCGGCTGACCGCCCCGCGCTCGCCGGAACCGGGCTTCGGCCGTCCGCGTCCCGCGGCGGCGGGGCAGTCGCGGCCGAGCCGGGCCGTTTGGACGGCGGAGACCGCTCTGCTGGCGCTCGTCGCCGCGGGCGTGTTGCTTCGGCTGGCCGCCTACGCGGCGAACCGCTCGCTCTTCATCGACGAGGCGGCTCTCGCGCTCTCCGTGCGCCACCGCTCGCTCCCCGGCCTCCTCGTACGCCCGCTCGACTATTCTCAGACGGCGCCACCCGGCTACCTGCTGCTGCTCGGGATCGCAAGGAGGCTGTTCGGGGAGTCGGAATACAGCCTCCGCTTCCCCGCCCTCCTGGCCGGCCTCCTCTCGGTTCCGCTGTTCGCCCTGCTGGCGCGCCGCGTCCTGCCGGCCAGCGGAGCGATCACGGCGGTGGCGCTGTTCGCATTCGGCCGCCCCCTCGTCCACTACGGCGGCGAGGTGAAGCCCTACGCGTTCGACGCTCTGGCCGCCGTGCTGATCCTCGCGCTCGCGCAGCGGCTCCTGGCGCGGGGCACGACCGTCCGCGCCGCCGCGGCAGCGGGCACCGTCGGGGTCGCGGCGCTCCTGGTGTCGCAGGCGGCACTGTTCCTGGTCGCGAGCGTCGCCCCGGCCGTACTCGGCCTGCTGCTCCGGGAGAGGCGGACCGGCGAGGCCCGGCGCTTCCTGCTGCTCGCCGCCGTTCCCTGGGCCTTGGCCGCGGCGGCCGCCAGCCTGTGGTACCTGCGCGTGTACTCCCCCGAGAGCGCGGAGTACATGCGCTATTTCTGGCGAACGGGCTTCGCTCCCCTCCCTCCCTGGTCCGCCCGCGACCTCCTGTGGCTTCCGCTGGCGCTCCTCACCTTCGGGCTGGATCCGCTGGGCACGCTGGTGCCCGTGCTCCCGGCGGTGTTGATCGTCGCGGGCGCCCTGCACCTCCGGCGGACCAGGCCGGACGTCGTCGTGCTGGCCCTTGCGCCGGTCGCCCTCGCGCTGCTGGCTTCGGCTGCACGCGCCTATCCGTTCGGGCGGAACGACTTCGACCTCGTCTCCCATTCCGGAAGGGTGCTGCTATTCCTGCTCCCCGGTGCGCTTCTCCTGCTGGGAGGCGGTGCAGCATGCTGGTGGGAGAGGTCGCGCGGCCCCGGCCGGCTCGCGGCGGCCGGGGCCCTGCTCCTGCTGGTGGGGTCCGCCGCCGCGCTGTCGCTCACGACCTTCCCCTACACGCGCCAGGAGGCGCGCGAAGCGCTGGCAGAGGTGGCACGGCACCGGCGTCCGGGCGAAGCGATCTACGTGGACTTCCGCAGCCAGCACTACTTCCGGTACTACGCCCCGCACCTCGGCCTGGAAGGCGGTCCCATCGTCCACGGAAGCTGCCACCGGGTCGACGCGCCGGAGTACCTGGCGGAGTGGGACGCGCTCCGCCCCCATGGGCGCGTGTGGTACCTGATGCTGCACCCCTCGGGGTTCGACCGGCGGATCGCGCGTGCATACTTCCACCTCAATGCCGACCAGCTAGCCGCGGTGCACCGCGTGGAAGCACACGCGTTCCGTCTCCGGCTGCGTCCAGCCCCGCGGCCCGGAGCCGTCCCCGACTCGCTCTTCGCGCTGCCCCCGAACGTCACCCGCCGTGACGCCGAGCTGTCCTGCCTGGGAGCGTGGAAGCGATAGCCGCCTCTCGCGGCGGGCGAACTGCCGATGCAGCCCGCGACGTGTACCGGAACGTTACTCTCCGTGCATCCTCCCTGAGCTGTCCCGTGTTCACGGGACAGCTTTTCCTTTCCGGTCTGCGCCTCCCGTGCGACCGCAGCGCGGCGGGCGGCAGCCGAATGCCCGGTCGAATGGCGTCTGCCTCCTCCATTACGGCGTTTTGTCCTTGCCCGCCGCCTCTTTGCCTGTTCGTAAATCGGCGTCACGTCATGCGATGCAGCATTGCACCACCGCGTGTTGCGTGCTCTCCGCATATCCTGCGGTGCTGCATTGAAATGCGGGCAGGCTGTAATGGATCGATGCCACGAAACACCCTCAGCGAAGCCCCAGAAAAACCGCAACACCTAGCAAACAAACGCCTTACAACGAATTGAATAGCTGGTACGCGACGTGTAAAACACATCGGCGCCGGGCGAGGGACGCCAGTGGTGACCCGATCCCGGCGGCAGTCCCACCGTGGGCTTGCATTCCCCGCAAGCCCGTTCCCCCGGGGCGGATCTCCCGCCCACCCAATCTCCATCGGCGAAAGCCAGGAGGACAGCATGATCCGCAAGCTTTGGAAGGACGAGTCCGGGCAGGGCCTCACCGAGTACGCGCTCCTCACGGGTGCCGTCGCCACCATGATCGTGGCCCTCGCCGCGCTCTTCCAGGACGAGCTGAACACGATGCTCAACACGGTCGGTGCGCACGTGGTCGCCAAGGCCGAGGCGCTGTCCTGATCGACGTTCCAGCCCGGGGGAGGGTCCGGCCCGCGCCTGTGGGCCGGGCCCCTTCCCTGGGCCGCGGTTTCCACCCCGACTCCGGAAGAGCACATGGAACTGGAGCGCACGCGGCTGGCACAGGACGAGTCCGGGCAGGCGCTCACCGAGTACTCTCTCCTCGTGGGGGTGATCGCTTCCATCGTCATCAGCCTGTCGGTGCTCTTCCGCACCGAGCTGGGCGCGATGCTGAGCGCGATCGGCGCGCACCTGACGGACGTCGCCTCGCGGCTGACCTGACTTCCCCCGCACCCGCACCAGGACGCCCGATGCACTCCACCGCTTCCACCGTGTTCCTGCTGGCGCTGGTCTGCGCCGCGGCCTACGGCGACCTCCGCACCCGGCGCATCCCCAACGCGCTCACGGTGGCCGGCCTGGTCGCCGGGCTGGGGCTGCGCGTGCCGCTGGGCGGCGGTGCCGTGCTGGACGGGCTGGGCGGCTTCGCGGCGGCGCTCGCGCTGGGGATCCCCTTCTTCGCCGCGGGGGCGCTGGGCGGCGGCGACGTCAAGCTGATGGCCGCCGTGGGCGCGTTCACCGGGTGGTCCGGGCTCGCCGAGACGCTGCTCGCCGTGGCGCTGGCCGGCGCCGGGCTCGCGCTGCTGGAGGCCGCCCGCCGCGGCGTGCTGGTGCAGGTGTTCGCGAACACCGGGAAGCTGGCGCTCTACTGCGCCACGCTCTCCCGGTACGGCGCCCGCCCGCAGATCGGGGCGCAGGCCGCCGTGAGCGTCCCCTACGGCGTCGCCATCGCCGTGGGGGCCATCGCCGGGAGGCTGCTATGAACGGGACGATCCGGGCGCTCGGGCGGCGGCTCCGCCGCTCCACCCGCGGACAGTCGCTGGTGGAGTTCGCGCTGCTCACGCCCCTGCTCATGGTGTTCGTGGTGTCGGTGATCGACTTCGGCAACATGCTGTTCACCTACCAGGTCATCACCAACGCCGCGCGCGAGGGCGCCCGCCGCGCGGCCGTGTTCGACGAGACCGCCTCCGACTCGGTGGTCCGCGCGCAGATCGTCCGGTCGCTCTCGCTGGTCGCCGACGAGGCACAGGTGCAGTTCGTCGCGCCCAACGAGGACGGCACCTGCGCGCCCATGAGCGGCGGCTCCGCGGGGTACGTCCTCGTCTACGGGTGCGGCTGGAGCGGCGCGCGGAACACCGACGCGGTGGTCGGCATCCAGACCGACTACCGGACGGTCCTGCTGGGCCGCTTCCTGGGCAACGAGGGGGGAACCTTCCCGCTCAAGACCCGGATGGTCTACCGCAACGAGTGACCGGGAGAGCAGAGAGATGATTCCCGAGCTGCACGCCCTCGCCTTCCTCGCGTTCCTCCTGGCCGCCGCCTGGCAGGACGCCACCACCCGCTCCGTGTCGGCCCCGCTGGTCTACACCGGGCTGGCGGTGTCGCTGTCGCTGCGGGCGCTGCTCGGGGCGGACGTGCACATGGAGGGGCTGCTCGGCCTGCTGGCGGGCCTCGTGGTCGCGCTGGTGCTCCTGGCGCTCCACGCCGCGCAGGGGAGCGACCTTCGCCTGCTGCTGATGGTGGGAGCCTTCCTGGGCGCGCGCGGAACGCTGACGGCCGTGCTGGTGGCCACGGGCGTGATGCTGCTGGCCGCCGCCGCGGGCGCGCTGCTCCACCGCGGGCCCTGGCGCGGCACCCGCGCCGCCCGCGTGCTGGCGACCCCGTACTCCGGCGTGGGGTGGAGCGAGGGCCGCGTGGTGCTCACCGGCGCGGCGGAGGCCGCGGTGGCGAAGGCGGCGCCCGTGTCGCCGGGGATGGCGATCGTGCTGGGCGCGGTGGCGGGCTGGATCCTGTGAGGGGCTTCCGGGGCGGCGACACGACACAGACGACGAGCTGGGACCTGAGATGAAACAGAGAAGACTTGCCATCATGCTCGTGCTGGCGCTGACCTCCGGCCTCATGGCGGGATACCTGGCGCTCAGCTTCCTCCGCCGCCAGGCCACCCGGCCCGTCGCAGCGGCGGAGGCGCCGCGCGGCAAGATCGTCGTCGCCGCCAAGGACCTCTCCATCGGCACGCCGGTGCAGGCCTCCGACGTCAAGCTCATGGACTGGCCCGACCGCATCGTCCCCGCCGGCTACGCCGCCTCGCTGGACCAGGTGGTGGGGCGCGGGGTGATCACCCCGGTGGCCGCCAACGAGCCGCTGCTCACCACCAAGCTCTCCACCAAGGAGGAGGGCGGCGGGCTCCCCATCATCATCCCGGAGGGGATGCGCGGCGTCACCGTCAAGGTGAACGAGGTGATCGGCGTGGCCGGCTACATCCAGCCGCAGAACAGCGTGGACGTGCTGGTGACCATCACCCCGCCGGAGGAGGAGGGGGCGCTCAAGACCCCGGTCACCAAGACCATCCTGCAGAACGTCCGGGTGCTCGCCGCCGGGCAGACCATCCAGAAGGACGCCGAGGGCAAGCCGCAGACGGTGTCCCACATCACCCTGCTGGTGACCCCCGAGGACGGCGAAAAGCTGACGCTGGCCGCCGCGGAGGGGCGCATCCAGCTGGCGCTGCGCAACACGCTGGACCTGCAGGAAGTGCAGACCCGCGGCATCCGCACCGCGGCCATGCTGGGCGCCTCCCAGGCCGCGCCGGTGCAGCGCACCGTGCGGGTGCGGCCGCGGAGCACCGGCGCGCCCGCGCCTGCCCGCCAGCAGGGCGGCGCCGTGGTGGAGACCATCCGCGGCGGTGAGCGCACGCTGCAAACCTTCTCGCCGGGGCCCGGGACACGATGAGATTCCGACCGCTGCTGCATCGGCTGCTGGTGATCGCGCTGGGAACGGGGGGGATCGTGGGCGGTGCCGCGGCGACGCCGGCGGGTGCGCAGGCGGTGGGCGCCGAAGTGCTGACGGTGGCGCGCGGGACCTCGGCCCTGGTGAACAGCCCCGGCCCCATCCAGCGCGTCTCCATCGGCGACCCGGAGATCGCCGACGCGGTCGTCGTGTCCACGCGCGAGGTGCTGGTGAACGGCAAGAAGCTGGGCTCCACCAGCCTGATCGTCTGGGAGCAGAACGGCAGCCGCCGCCTCTTCAACGTGGAGGTGACGGTGGACGCCCCGGCGCTGGAGCGGCAGCTCCGCACCCTGTTCCCGTCGGAGCCCATCGCCGTCACCGCCAGCGGCAACGTCCTGATCCTCTCCGGGCGTGTGACGGACGCGGGGATCGCGCGGCGGGCGCTGCAGATCGCGCAGGGGACCGGGGCCACGGTGATCGAGAACCTGTCCGTGCCGCCCGCGCGGCAGGTGCTCCTGCAGGTGCGCTTCGCCGAGGTGAACCGGTCGGCGGCCCTCCAGCTCGGGACGCGGCTCGGCGCGGGCGAGACCAGCGCCCGCCTGAACCCCGAGGCGCCCAACGAGGGGGACAGCTTCGTGGAAACGCTCTCGGACGGGCTGGTGAG
The DNA here is from genome assembly GCA_040752145.1 of Gemmatimonadota bacterium. Taxonomy (GTDB): domain Bacteria; phylum Gemmatimonadota; class Gemmatimonadetes; order Longimicrobiales; family Longimicrobiaceae; genus JAFAYN01. Next base: position 39,651 of record JBFMFL010000013.1, on the reverse strand, counting down.
GCTCTTCCTGTTCGAGGACAACGTCCAGTTCAGCGCCGTGCTGGAAGCCCTCCAGACCCGGGGCCATTTCCGCAGCCTGGCCGAGCCCAACCTGCTCGCCATCGAGGGGCGGGAGGCGTCGTTCCTGGCCGGCGGCGAGATCCCCGTCCCGGTGCCGCAGGCCGGGCAGGCCGGCATCGTCACCATCGTGTTCAAGGAGTTCGGCATCCGGCTGCGTTTCACGCCGCGGGTGACCATCGCAGGCAACGTCCGGCTGGAGGTGGCTCCCGAGGTGTCGTCGCTGGACTACTCCAACGCCATCCAGTTCAGCGGCTTCCTGATCCCCGCGCTGCGCACCCGGCGGGCGGACACCGAGATCGAGCTGCGCCCCGGGCAGACCTTCGCCATCGCCGGGCTGATGGACAACACCATCCAGCGCAACAGCGGCCGGATCCCCTTCCTGGGCGACCTGCCCATCCTGGGGCCGCTATTCCGCTCGCGAGACGTGCAGGAGAACCGGACGGAGCTGCTGGTGCTGGTGACGCCGCAGGTGGTGGAGCCCGCGGGGGCGGCGCCGGAGGTGCCCACCGGCGAGCCCGAGACGTGGGGCTGGGACCGGACGCTGCGGGGGCAGCGGCCCCCGGGGCGCGAGCCGGCCGGGGCGCCCGCGCAGGCGCAGACGCAGCCGTGAGGACCAAGGAGGTCATGATGAACCGCTGGCTCAAGCCGGTACGCAACGAGAGAGGCGCCACCTTCGTGTTCTTCGTGGCGATGACGCTGGCGCTCCTGTCGCTCAGCGCCCTCGCGGCGGACGTGGGGATGCTGATGACGGTGCGCAGCGAGGCGCAGCGCGCCGCCGAGGCCGCGGCGCTCGCCGGCGCGGGGCTCTACATGGAGTCCGAGGTACCCACCAAGGCGGCGGTGGACGCAAAGGCCCGGGAGTTCGCCGGGAAGAACCACGTCGGGCATGACTTCGTGAACGGCGCCGACAGCTCCACCGTGGAGGTGGAGGTGAACGAAGCACAGCAGCACGTGCGCGTAACCGTGGGAGGGACCGCCCGGCTGCTCTTCGCGCGCCTCTTCGGGCGGGCGGACATGCCGGTGAGCGCCGTGGCCGCCGCGCGGGTGACCGGGGCCGGCGGGGCCCGGTGCGTGAAGCCCTTCGCACTCCCCGACTTGTGGGCGGAGGGGAAGGGTCCGACCGGCACCGGGGCCGGCTGGGGTCAGGACCTCAACCAGAACTACCTGTGGGACCCGGGGACGGGGAAGAAGAACGATCCACCGGCTATCGCGGGAGAGACCTGGAATTTCGACCCGGCACAGGACTACTACAAGAAGTGGAGCGATCCGCCGACAGCGGACCCCGGCCCCGTGACCGGGTACGGAGGCAGCCTGCGCGACGCCACGGGCTACGCCGGCGACCAGGGGCGCCCCATGCTGATCAAGGCCGCCGACCCGGGGAACAACGACTACAACTCCACGATGATCAGCCCGGGGCAGTTCCTTCCGTTCATCATGGAAGCGGACCCGACCCTGGAGAACGACTCGTGCCCGGGCGTCCCCGGGTCGGGCGAGAACGGCGCCGGGAGCTACTGCGTCAACATCGCGCAGTGCAACAACAACGTCGTCCGGTTCGACACGACGTACAGCACCAAGTCGGGCAACATGGCCCAGCCCACCGGGAAGGGGCTTGACCTGCTGATCGGCGACGACCAGACCACCTACGAGGAGGCGCTCGCCGGGGCCGAGACGCCGCGCGTCATCAAGGTGGCGCTGTTCGATCCGCTGGCAACCTACCAGGCCGGCACCTACGACTCGAACAGCGGCAAGCAGGTCATCCACGACGTCAAGATCAACAACATCGCCCTGATCTACGTCCAGGGCTTCGACAAGGACAAGAACATCATCGGCAGGTTCATGAAGTACGCGGATGGTGCCACGACGGGCTCTGGCAGTACGGTCCGAATACTCCAGATCGTCGAGTGACGGCCCCATCCCCCAGGGAGCAGTGATCATGGAACAGCACAACATCCGCAGCGCCATCATCTCCCCCGACGCGGAGTTCCGAGCGAGCCTCCGCGCCGCGCTCCACGAGGGCGCGCGCGGGGTGGCCGTCACGATGGAGATCGCCCTGCCGTACAGCCAGATCGAGGCGGCCGAGCTGGCGACGCTGCGGGAGCGCGACCCGGAGCTGGTCTTCCTTGATCTGGAGGGCGACCCCGCGCTGGGGGTGCGCTTCGCGCACTTCCTCGCCGACGCCAACCCGCGGCGCCGCTTCGTGGCGGTGGGGCCGCAGCTGGGCCAGGAGATGCTCCTGGAGGCCATGCGCGCGGGGATCTCCGAGTACCTCCCCAAGCCGCCCGGGCGCGAGGCGCTGTACGCCGCCCTGGAGCGCGTCACCCGCAAGCTCACCGTGGGTCCCGGCGAGGCCCGGCGCCCCGGCGAGCTGATCGCGGTGTTCAGCCCCAAGGGCGGCACCGGGTGCACCACGGTGGCCACCAACCTGGCGGTGCACCTGCACCGGCTGACCGGCAAGCGCACGCTGCTGGTGGACCTGGACCTGGAGCTGGGCGAGGTGGCCGTGTTCCTGGGGGTGCAGCCGCGGTTCAGCTTCATGGACATGATCCGCAACTTCCACCGCATGGACGCCGAGCTGCTGGCCTCGTACATCGAGCGCGACGAGACCGGGGTGCACCTCCTCTCCTCGCCGCCGGTCCCGGAGGCCGCCGAGGCCGCCCACGGCGACGCCATCCGCCGCATCCTGCACTTCCTGAAGCAGCACTACGACTACGTGGTGGTGGACACCTCCAAGTCGTTCTCGGCGCCCACGCGGGCAGCCTTCGAGCAGGCCGAGCGCGTGCTCCTGCTCACCACGGTGGACCTCCCCTCGCTGCGCAACCTCAAGCGCTGCATGCCGCTGCTGGACCGCATCACCGGCGCGGGGTCGGACCGCGTGCGCCTGGTGGTGAACCGCTACGACCCCGCGGACACCATCTCGCTGGACGAGGTGAAGGAGACCCTGGGGATCCCCGTGTACCGGACGCTCGCCAACGACTACGAGAAGGTGAGCCGCTCCATCAACACCGGCCGGCCGGCGGTGATCGACGGCGGCAAGTCGCCCTTCACCCGCGACCTGGCGGGGCTGGGGGCCGAGATCGCCGGGCTGTCCCCGCAGAAGAACGGCAAGCACCCGCGCCTGGGGCCGCTCACGCGGCTCTTCGGCGCCCGCCCGCAGGAGGCCATCGCCAATGGTTGACATCTACGCGCCGCCCGTCCCGCCCACCGCGAACGGCAACGGCAACGGCAACGGGCGGCACCCGGACGAGGACGGGACCCGGCACGTGCTCTCCTGGGAGACGCCGGGCGCGGCGGCCGGCGTACCGCTGCCCCCGGTCCCCCCGCAGGGCTCCGAGCGCGGCGTGCTGCACGACGTCAAGGTGCGCGTGCACCGGCGGCTGCTGGAGCGGCTGAACCTGGCCAACCTGGACACCATGGAGCGCGAGCCCGTGGTGGTGGAGATCCGCAAGGTGCTCCACGAGCTGCTCTCGCGCGAGGTGGTCCCCCTCAACTTCGAGGAGCGGGAGGAGCTGGTGGTGCAGGTGCTGGACGAGATCTTCGGGCTGGGACCCATCGAGCCGCTGCTCAAGGACCCGGAGATCTCCGACATCCTGGTGAACACCCACAGGCAGGTGATCGTGGAGCGGCACGGCAGGCTGGAGGCGACCGACGTCCGCTTCAAGGACGACCGCCACCTGCTGCAGGTGATCGACCGCATCGTCTCCGGGGTGGGGCGCCGCATCGACGACTCGTCGCCCATGGTGGACGCGCGCCTCGCCGACGGCTCGCGCGTCAACGCCATCATCCCGCCGCTGGCCGTCGACGGGCCACACCTCTCCATCCGCAAGTTCAAGCGCGACGCCCTTTCCGGCGAGGACCTGCTGCGCACGGACAGCCTCACGCCGGCCATGCTCCAGGTGCTCCAGGGGGTGGTCAAGGCGCGCCTCAACGTGCTCATCTCCGGCGGCACCGGCGCCGGCAAGACCACGCTGCTCAACGTGCTCTCGTCGTACATCCCCTCCGACGAGCGCATCGTCACCATCGAGGACTCGGCCGAGCTCCAGCTGCGGCAGCCGCACGTGGTCCGCCTGGAGACGCGCCCCGTCAACACCGAGGGCCAGGGCGAGGTGCCGCAGCGGATGCTGCTGATCAACGCCCTGCGCATGCGCCCGGACCGCATCGTGGTGGGCGAGGTGCGCGGCGGCGAGGCCATCGACATGCTGCAGGCCATGAACACGGGGCACGACGGCTCGCTCACCACCCTGCACGCCAACACCCCGCGCGACGCCCTGTCCCGCCTGGAGACCATGATCTCCATGGCCAGCCTGAACCTGCCGGAAAAGGCCATGCGCCAGCAGATCGCCAGCGCGCTGGACGTGGTGATCCAGGTGAGCCGCCTCTCGGACGGGACGCGCAAGGTGCTCTCCATCTCCGAGATCACCGGGATGGAGGGCGAGGTCATCAGCATGCAGGAGATCTTCCGCTTCGAGCGCGAGGGCGTGGGCGAGGACGGCAAGGTGATCGGCCGCTTCCGTACCACGGGGATCCGCCCCGCCTTCACCGACCGGCTCAAGGCGTACGGGATCCCGCTCCCCGGCGAGCTGTTCGCGGAGCCGGCGTACGCCGCGCGCGGAGGCGACCGATGGTAGTCTCCACCTGGGGCGCGGCGCTGGCCGCCTTCCTGGCGGTGGCGCTCGGGACCATCTCGCTGTCGCTCCTCTTCGAGTGGGTGCGGGAGTCGCGGCAGCGCAGGCAGGTCAAGGAGCAGCTCCAGCGGCTCACCACGGAGGGGCTGGGGAGCGACGCGGCCGACGCGGCCGCGCTGTACCGCCGCGGGCCGACGCGGGAACCGGCATGGGTGAGGGCGCTGCGCGAACGGCTCCCGCGGCTGCGCGACGTGGACATCCTCATCGAGCAGGCGGACCTGCGCTGGAGCTCGCACACCTACATCACGCTCACGGTGGGGTTCGCCCTTGCCTTCGGGCTGGTGGCGCTGATCCCTTCCCGCAGCATCCTCCTGGCGCTCCTCCCCGCGGCGCTCGGGGCGTTCCTGCCGTACCTGTACGTCCGGCACAAGCGCACCAGGCGGCTGCGCGCCTTCGAGGAGCACCTCCCGGAGGCCATCGACCTGCTGGGCCGCGCGCTCCGGGCGGGGCACCCTTTCACCTCCGGGCTGCGGATGGTGGCGGAGGAGGCTGCCGAGCCCGAGGCGGGCGAGTTCCGCCGCGTCTTCGAGGAGCAGCGCTTCGGCATGCCCATCGAGGAGTCGCTGTACGCCCTCGCCGACCGCATCCCGCTGGTGGACGTGCGCATCTTCATCAGCGCGGTGCTCATCCAGCGCGAGGTGGGCGGCAACCTGGCCGAGATCCTCGACAAGCTGGCCTCCATCATCCGGGCGCGCTTCACCCTCCAGCGGCAGCTGCGGGTGATCACCGCCCAGGGGCGGATGAGCGGCTACATCCTGGGCGCGCTCCCCATCGCGCTGGGGTTCGTGGTGTTCGCCCTGAACCCGGACATGATGATCCGCTTCGTCACGGCCGACGTGGGGCGCGTGCTGATGCTGTTCGCCGGGTTCATGCAGATCCTGGGGTTCCTGTGGATCCGCAAGATCGTCGACATCAAGATGTGACCCGGAGGGCACCGTGATCTACGTAGTGGCGGCGCTCGTCGCCTGCACCGTGGGACTGCTCACCCTGCTGGCCGCGCAGCTCGTCCCGGCCCGCCCCGCCGCCGTGTCGCGGCGGCTGGCGGAGCTGCAACAGGTCTCCTTCGACCCCCTCTCCACCGCCCACCGCCGCCAGCGGCAGAGCCGGCGCGAGCGATGGGAAGCGCTGCTGCGCGAAATCGGCGAGCGGGTGGAGAAGCGGCGGGTGGACAACGGCGCGACCCGCATGCGGCTGATCCAGGCCGGCTTCCGCGGGCCGTACGTGCTGGCCACCTACTGGGGGATCCGACTGGCGCTCCCGGTCGCGATGGCGGGGCTCACGGTACCTCTCGCCCCGCTGGTCGGCGCCAAGGTCCTCCTCCTCTCCTTCTGGCTGGCCGCGGTCGGCTACATCCTCCCGACCTTCGTGGTGGGGAGCCGGATGCGGAAACGCCAGGCCGAGATCCGGCTGGCGCTCCCGGACGCGCTGGACGCGCTGGTGGTGTGCGTGGAGGCCGGGCTGGGGCTGAACGCCGCCCTGATGCGCGTGGCGGACGAGATCGTCCACATCAGCAAGCTGCTGAGCGACGAGCTGGCGTTCGTGAACGACGAGATCCGCGCCGGCATCCCGCGCGAGGAGGCGATGCACAACCTGGCGGAGCGCACCGGCGTGGACGACGTGCGGTCGCTGGTGGCGATGCTGATCCAGACGGAGCGCTTCGGCACCTCCATCGCCCAGGCGCTGCGGGTGCACTCGGACACGCTGCGCACCAAGCGGCGCCAGCGCGCCGAGGAGGCGGCGGCCAAGACCGCCATCAAGATGCTCTTCCCGCTGGTGTTCTTCATCTTCCCGGCGATGTTCACCGTGCTCCTGGGGCCGGCGTTCATGCAGATCGCCGACGCCTTCCTGTCGTTCGACAGGTGACGGGGCCGCGCCCGATGCTGGAGCTCCACGTCGTCAACCGCACCCGCGGCGCCGTCCTCGGCGAGCACGTGGCGCTGGCCGACCGCTGGTGGCTGCGCATGCGCGGGCTGCTGGGCCGCCCACGGATCGAGGAGGGCCAGGGGATGCTGCTCACCCCCTGCACCGCCGTGCACATGCGGGGCATGCGCTACCCGCTGGACGTGGCGATCCTGGCGCGCGACGGCCGGGTGGTGGCGGTGTACCCGTCGCTCCCGCCGGGCGGCCGCACCGCCTGGCGCCACCCCGGCGGCCACGCCGCGCTGGAGCTTCCGGCGGGGACGCTGGGGAGCACCGGAACCGCGCCTGGCGACGTTCTCGCCTGGTCCCCCTCCAACCCCGGCCGGGGCATCGACGAATGAGCACCGTGCTCGCAGCACCGCAGCTGGACGACGCCCCGGATAGTGTGCGCTCGTCCGTTCCCCCCGCCCCTCGCACCCTGGCGGAGACGGGGATCTCGCAGGAGGCGATCGTCGACCTGCTCCTCAAGACGCTGTACGTGCAGGGGGCGCGCACCGGGCAGCAGCTCTCGGACTTCATCGCGCTCCCCTTCGACCTCCTGGACGAGCTCCTCCTCCCGCTGCAGCAGCGGCGCTTCGTGGAGGTGCGCGGCACCGCCGGGACGGGGCGCGTGGCGTACGTGTTCGACATCACCGGCGCCGGGCGCGAGCGGGCCCGCGAGGCCATGGAGCTGAACCAGTACGTGGGCCCCGCGCCCGTCCCGCTCTGGCAGTACCGCACGTGGCTGGACGCGCAGACCATCCGCGACCTGCACGTCACCCGGGGCGCCATCGTGGACGGCTTCCGGGACATGGTGATCAGCCACGAGGTGTTCGAGGAGCTGGGCCCGGCCATCAACTCGGCCAAGTCCATCTTCCTGTTCGGAGATCCCGGGAACGGGAAGACGATGATCGCCGAGTGCATCGCCCGGATGATCGGGGGGAGCATGTACGTCCCCCACGCCATCGAGATGGACGGGCAGGTCATCCTGGTGTACGACCCCGTGTACCACCGCCACCCGGAGGACCCGGCGGACGGCCCGGCGGACGGCCCGGCGGACGGCGGGGGGATGTCGTCCATCTGGCGGCGGGTGGAGGTGGAGCACGACCGCCGCTTCGTGCGGGTGCGGCGCCCCGTGGTGGTCGCGGGCGGCGAGCTGACGCTGGACCAGCTCGACCTCCGCTACGACCCGGCCACCAAGGTGTACCAGGCGCCCTTCCAGATGAAAGCCAACGGCGGGGTGCTGATCATCGACGACTTCGGCCGGCAGCGGGTCCCCCCGCGCGACCTGCTGAACCGCTGGATCGTGCCGCTGGAGAAGCGCACCGACTACCTGGCGCTGCACACCGGGAGCAAGTTCCCGGTCCCCTTCGACTGTCTGCTGGTGTTCGCCACCAACCTGGACCCCATGCAGCTGGTGGACGAGGCGTTCCTGCGGCGCATCCACTACAAGATCAACGTCAACAGCCCGGGCCGGGACGACTTCACCGAGATCTTCCGGCGCGTCTGCGCCGCGATGGGCGTTCCTTTCGACCCGGCCGCGGTGGAGTTCCTCTACCGGCACTACTACCACTCCGGCCGGGTGGCCCCGCGCGCCTGCCATCCGCGCGACATCGTGGACCACGTGCGCGACGTGGCCCGCTACCGCGGCGTCCCCGCCTCGCTCACGGACGAGCTGATGGACGCGGCGTGCCGGTCGTACTTCATCGAGCTTTCGGACGCGCCGGACACCGTCCGGACCCAGGCGGTACCCTGCTGAGGAGCTGCGGCATGCAAGAGACCACGACGGCGCCCTCCCCGGAGGAGGTCGCGAGGGACCTGGAGGCGGTGCTCGCCCGCCGGATGGAGCAGGTGGAGCTGGAGAACCAGCGTCTTCGCAGGCTGAACCGCTGGTCGCTGGGCGCCTCGGCGGTGGCGATCGGGCTGAGCACGGCGGTGCTGCTGGTGGCCGGGGTGGGGCGGTCCACCGTGGCCGCCACGTCCGTGGCGGCCGAGCGCTTCGTGCTGCGCTCTCCCGACGGCGCCACCCGCGGCGAGTGGCAGGTGGGCACCGCCGGCTCGTCCGAGCTGGTGCTGCGCGACGACGACGGCCGCGCACGGGCCCGGCTCAGCACCCTGCCGGACGGCTCCACCGGCCTGTCTCTCTCCGACGCGAGCGGCAACTCGCGGGCGGCGCTGGGGCTGCTGCCGGACCAGACCACCAGCCTGGTGTTCGCGGACCGCACCGGGCGGACGCGGGCGGTGCTCGGGTACTCGCCGGACGGCGCGATGACGCTGGTGTTCGCGGACCGCGCCGGGGTGACGCGGGCGGGGCTGGGGGTGGACGCGGCGGGGCGGGCCGACCTGACGCTCACGGAGGACCAGGCCGCGCCGGAGCCGGAGCCCGAAGTCGTGGCGCCCGCCGGGGAGGAGGTGGCGGGGCCGGAAGCCACGGAGCCGGGGGCCGCTCCCGCGCAGACGGCGCCCGCCGGGCCGGCCTCACGCGGCAGACGGTAGGCGCGAAGACGGCGGACTGGTTGCGCCGGACGAGAAAAGCGCCGGGAGCCGGGTGGCTCCCGGCGCTGTTTTCATGGGCCCAGCAGGATTCGAACCTGCGACCAAGCGATTATGAGTCGGTTCCAGACCGAGTTCAGTGTTTCCGCAAGTGATTACCCTGCAATACCTTGGCGAGAATCACCGAGAAAACGGGACACGGAGCGGGACAGCGCCGGTCACCATGGGAGTAGGACACGGCTCGGGAAGCGCCTCCCGGGCACGCTCCATCTCCAACGCCAACTCGCCCTCGGACACCGGACTCTCCAGAATCACCGGGGGAAATCTATCTGGCCCGGCGCAGGATGCGAACTCACAGGTGCTCTGCTGACTCGCATCCCGGTGCCGGTGGGACATGGCCTAGAAAGGTGGGGCTGCTCTACTCCGCGTTCCCCTCCCCCGCACAAGCCGCGTCGAGGAGATCCTCCGGGATAAATCCGAGGTACAGCCCGTTCATCGCGACTGACGCTTTGGCCTCCGGGAAGCTGTGGATGCTCCACCCGCAGCTGAACGCCACATCCTTGTCGTGGATCTTGGCCTGCTTCAGCTCCGTGCGGCGCAGCCGGCGGAAGCCGTGGAACCGGGTGTGCTCCAACTTGGCGAGCCTGTGTCCGCGCTCTCGTGCCAGGGTCTCACACGCGACCCACCACTTCTCCGGCAGGTCGATGTAGAGGCACTGAGTGTGGTCGCTCTCGGTCGGATAGAGCGGAGCGTCGTAAGGGAGGCCGAGCAGGTCCCAGTGATGCTCCAGGTACTGGTCGATCTCTGCGCGGTGCGCAGCCCCGAGCGGCACGACACGGTCGTACTGGACCACCTCCTCCTCGCCGGACGCGCCCTGCTTCTGCACCTCCCACCTGCGGTAGATTGCGCCGTACCGGCTGTAGAGCTTCGCCACCCGTCGAATCTGGTTCGGCGCCACGTACTTGCACTGGGAGCGGTGCAGCGCCTCCTCGATCTCCTCCACCGTGAGCAGCAGGTCGGAGCGCAGCGTCTGGCAGACGGCTCCGAGCCGGTGCCCGCTCCACCGCGCGTCGGCGAGGATCAGGCGAAAGCGGCCGGTCGGGTCGATCTCGTCAGCGAAGTCGAGCATGACCAGGTAGCGGTCGTGTGTGAGGATAGAGACGCGCGCCACGCCCTTCCTCGGCATTCTCACGCGCGCGAACGGGTCGTGCGGCAGCAGCCACGTCCCGGGCTTCCTGGGGTGCTTCCGCCCCATCGCCCAGCGAAAGATCCTGCGGAGCATCACCATCATCGTCCGGCAGGTGGTCTTGCCTGCCCGCCCGAACCGCCGTCGCCTACCGTCCGGAAGGTCGAACTTCAGCCCCCGTCCCCGCGCTTCGACCAGGCGGTCACACGCCTCCTGGTCCCATGCGTCCACCTTGAAGTCGCCGCCCAGGACGACCTCTGCGACTTGCATCACCGTGCCCATCTCGCGCTGGTACTTCGGCCGTAGCCCGGCGTACTCCGTCGACTTCCTGTACTCGTCGAAAACAAGTTTGAGGGTCGTACCCGCTGAGGTGGTCTCGGCAGCCAGGACTTTCTCGGCGAGCCGGCTCTTGGCGAGGGCTTGCTCCTCCAGGTACGCCTCGGCCCAGGTGATCGCGTCCTCGGGCACGCGGTCGCTGTCCGGGAGGGGAAGGCCGACGTCGCCCGCCTCGCGCGGTATGATCCGCTTGTCGCGGATCCCGGCTGGCGGATTGTAGTCGTAGACGATCCGGGCGCGACCTGGCACACGTCGCAGAGTCAATTGCTCTCCGAAAGTGGAGACCACATGCGGGAACGTGTACTTGCTGGCTGCCCGGGTCTGCTCAGGCTGAGGCGTGGGATTGCTGCGCATGTCCGACTGGAGGGGTGCTCAGAGGGTGGTGGATGGCGGGAGTTGGTGCGGAGGTGCTACGGTCACGCGATGCGCGACCGTCGGGCGGTGTCACGGGCCTGCTGCCGGATCTGCTCCCGGCGTGCGTCGTCGCTGCCGGCGGCCTTCTCGGTCATCAGCTGCAGGATCCGGGTGAGCCGGGAAATGCTCGGAGCGCCGCGCTTCACGGGCAGATCGCCCGCGCGGTATGCGGGCCGGTAAGGCTCTCCCCGGTTCTCCACAGTCCGCCGCAGCGTATCCCTATGGACGTTGCTGAACGTCTCGGCTTGAGCGCTGGTGAGGGGCCGGTCGATCTCCGCTTTGATCGCCTCCTCCAGCTCTGCGAGCAGGCGCCGGATCAGCGCGGCCACCTGAGGGAGCTGAAGTTCGTTCTCGGCGTTGGAGGCCTGGGCGCGCCAACGGTCGAAGAACTGTTCGATGGGGGACGGACCATTCATTTTCGCATTCTCGCTGAATCAGGAACGGTGGCGGTTCGGCAGGGTGCGGAGTTATCCGAGAACATCCGTAGTTGGCGGCTGTGGAGCCGGCTCGCGGCATTCCATCTCAGGGAGGGAGACCGCATGGGTGGCGACTGGGACGCCTCGATCGACCTGAACCGCGGACGCTGAGGGAGGTGTCGTGACCTGCTTCACCGGTGCGACTCTTCGCCCGGCCGGAGCGCGCCGTCCTTTCACGCATGCGTCGTCGAACTGCCTGACGAGCTCACGCCGGAGGGCGCGCAGATCCGCGCCGGTGAGGTCCGCGAGGTCCACCTCGACGCGCCACCGACCGTCCGTGTGGAGGGCGCTGGAGATGGCGCCTGCGGCGCGCTCCCGCGCATCCCGCTCCGCGAGAACTGCGGGAGTCCTGCCGTCCAGCGCCTCCCGCAGGCGGACCGCGATCTCCTCCGGGGGACCTCCGCGGACGATGTAGCGGCCGTCGCGCCGTCGCAGCCGCATGAGCCGATCTCGGTCGAGACCCTCGTCCACCCCCGCGAGCACGAGCACGTCCGGCGTCAGGACGGCGGCAGCCGTTCGGGCCTCGGACACGGTGGACTCGGACCACCCGCTCAGACAGGAGATCGCCCGTCCTGTCATCGAATCGGCAGCGACCGCCGCGACGATCCGCATGGCCCTGACCTTGTCCCACCACGTGTAGCGCCGGCGGTGGCTGTCACTCAGGATGGTCCAGAGGGCAGCCTGGACGTCGGTGACGCTCACCAGCAGCAGCGTCGCCTCCTCCCAGCCGAGCGCACGCCCCGCCTCGATGATCCGGTGGCCATCCAGAAGCTCGAACGTAGTGCCGCCGGGGAGGACCACCGCCGGACATGGCGGCAGGACCCTGCCCGGCGTCCGCAGGCTCTCTACCAGGGATGCCAGCGCCCGTGGGGTCGACGGGTAACGCGCCCGGTGGCGCGAGGCCACGATCTGGTCGATGGGCACGTTGAACACGATCCCGTCCGCCCAAACGGGTGCCAGGCAATCGTCCATCCCGGGCTGGTGATCCGGAACCCCACCAGCCGTTAATCCGTCAGTGCCTGCCGCGTGTCCGGCAGCGTCGGATCCCGCCGGAGGCGACTCGGCTGCCCTCAGATCGATCAGTCGCGGAGGCGAGATAGCGTGCTCCGCTGGGACGCTGGCGGGATCGGGCGGTGTGCAGATCATGGTGGCTCCAGGTCGTGAGAGTACGGCCAAGTCATCCGCGCCTACTGTGTAACGCGGCCTTCTTTGGGGGCGTACCCCGACGGTTCAGAGCGCGGAGATGATTCCGACCTGATCGGGAGCGCAGGAATCGCAAGTTTAATCCGTAACAGCGCGCAGGTATCACGTTGGCGTTTTTGCCAGAAATCGAGGAACAACTGCACTCGCTTCCTCTTGGAAACACGGAATCCTGCGGGAGACGTGAATTGGCCGTGTTTTCCGGCAGGGACTGTAGGTCTGAATCAAGGGCTCGGCACGGGGGAACAGCGAGGTGGAGCTTCGCGCGGCGAAACACTGCTCGGGCAGCCGCCGGACGGAATGTGGCCGTACTCCACACCTCATCCTCCCCCCTCCCGGTTCGCCTGTTCCTAAGCGGCGCTCCGGGCTCGCCTACTTCTTCGTCTTTCGCCGGCGCCGCGGCTTCGGTTCCGAGAAGTCGTAGTCGAGCAGGCCCAACTCCATGAAGGAGGCATAGGAGGCTTCGCCCACAACGATGTGGTCCATCAGCGGGATGTCGAGCAGCTCGCCTGCCTTCTGGAGCTCCAGGGTGATCCGGACGTCTTCCTCGCTGGGGGCCGACTCGCCCGAGGGGTGGTTGTGCGCGAGGACCAGGCTGGAGGCGTTGCTGAGGATGGCCGCCTTGAAGACTTCCCGCGGGTGGACCACGCTGTAGTCGAGCGTGCCGATCGAGACGGTGTGCAGTCCGAGGAAGCGGTTCTGGGTGTCGAGGAAGATGGCGATCAGGTGCTCGCGGTCAGAGTCGCCGACGAAGGCGCGGAAGAGGTCCGCCGCCTGTCGGGGGGTCGAGCAGATCTTGGTGGTGAACGGGACGGACCCGTCGCGGACGAGCTGGACCTTGTACTTGGGGACGCGGTGCACGGGTAGGCTGCTGTTCTGGATCGCCGCGCCGGCCTCCGCAGGCCGGGTGGGGGACACCGGGAGGGGAAAGAAGCGCAGCCCGCCTGCCAGGGTTCGCCGGGCAGACGGGCATGTGGGGGAGGAACGAAGGCCGCCACAACCTCTTCTGGCGTCCTTCTCTTCTTCTCGTGCGGGTACGGTTCTACGGGCGGGCCCCGCCCCGCCCCGCAGTTTCGCCGTGCGAACACCGCGGTCCTGCCATGGACTCCTGGCGCGCTGTCCGGCTCAGGCCACCTGCCGCATGTGCTCGGCCGCGGAGTTCGCGGCCGCCACCCGGCCGACGATGAGGGTGCGGTCGGTACCTCGCTCCACCACCTCTCCGAGGAGCAGGTCGTAGACGCCGAACACGGAGACGGTGAGCGACACGTTCTCCCGGAGCACCCAGTACCGCGGCAGCTCGCCGCGACCGGGAGCGATGCCTGGGTAGTGTTCGGTGACAGCGCGCCAGACCGCGTCGGGCGAACCGGTGAAGAGCCGGGCGCGGAGAACGCCAGGACGCTCCGCCGGGTGCACGGCCAGGAGCTCTCCGGTCCGGGTCAGGTAGAGCGACCCGGCACCGGGCAGGTTCGCCAGGCGCGTGGCTCGTGCGTCGTCGCAGAGCTCGGGTTCGGTGCTCCAGAGGCCGAAGCAGGCTTCCAGCACGGGGCGGCTCGCTTCGGCGGGCGCGCCGCCGCGGAGGAGATCCAGGAGAGGGCGGTACTCAGCTGCAGAGGGGCGAAGGTCAGTCATGGGCGGAGGAGGTAGGAGTGCTCCCCCCCCAGCAGCGTCGGTGAGGTGGCGCTGGCAGTGGGAGCACGGAGTCGTGGAACGGAAGGGGCGTGGGCGCACCTTCGCCGGGCGGTTGGCGCGGCGCCGAGACATGCAGCCACCCGTGCGGTGCCGGACGCCGGGGATGGGGCGCTACAGCGTGGCGAGGGCCCGGATCAGGGGGACGAGCTGCTCCAGCGTCTCGCGTTGCCCCTGCAGGCGGTCGAAGACCGACGTCATTGGCCGGAGCGACTGCCACAGCGGCTCCAGCCTCGTCTCGTCGCTGCCGCCGGGAGCCGGGGTGATCGCGTTGAAGTACAGGTCCGCCGCGGCGAGCAGCTCCAGCGCGTTCGGCGGCAGCACGCGCACGAGGTCGTCCGCGCGCGCCGCCGCGCCCCGGGGCGAGCTCCCGCGGACCAGGATCGTGTAGGCGTCGGGGAAGTGCTCCTGCTGGGCACGGCACTTCTCCAGCATCCGCCGGATGGTCTCCCGGTCCAGCCGGGTGCGGTACTTCACCTCGGCGAGACGGGCGGAGCCCTCGGGCGGGAGGAGCAGGAGATCGGGCAGGAGGCGCAGCTCCGGCCCGAGATTGAGCGCGTCGTAGCCCGCCCAGTCCCGCAGCGTCAGCGAGGGGATGAGCGCCTCGATTGAGGTGGGGACTACCAGGTAGCCCGAATGGCGCAGCAGGCAGTGGATCATGGTTTGGGCGACCGAGCCCTTGACCGAGTTGAGGAATTCCAACGGACGAACCTCCATCAGAACGAGGGGTGTTCCGGTCCGGGCTGTTCCGTGGTGGGGGGATCGGACCGAGTGAACGGACGGGGTGTCCGTTCTGCCCCTCTGTCTTCTTCCATGGTTCGGGTCAGGAGCTTCTGGACGCGGGTCAGGGCCGTTCACAGTCCTCGGTTCCCTCGGCATTACTGATCGGCTCCACGGCGTCCAGGCGGTCGGCGGAACGGCGAACGCCTGGACGCCGCGCAGACAGGTGCGGGAGGGGTTTCTGTATGACAAAAACCCCAACCCTGCCGTGCGGCCGGATCGATTCACCACGAGGCCCGAGCCGGGCAGGAGGTTTCTGTATGACAAAAACCCCAACCCTTGCCATCAGCGCGGAACGTGCGATTGCTGGGGCGGCGAAGGATGGAATGGCCCCATCGGTAGTTTTCGTATGACAACAACCCCAACCCTTGCTGTGGGTGGTGAACGACCGCTCTCCTGGGTGGGGTGCTCCGGGTGTTGCGCCCGTTTCGCGGTGCGCGTGCGGGAGGTTTTCCGTGCCAAAAAAACCCCAACCCTTGCCACGGGGGTTGAACTGGGTCGCGGCAGAGGTCCCGATACGGGAATGGCTCGAAACAGGTTTTCTGGCACGGAAAACCCCAACCCTTGCCACGGCGGCTGAACGGCCGGTTCGCTGGGCGGCGATTTGGGGAGTGGGCGCGGCCGGAGGGTGGCGCTGGGGAGGGGTTTTTGTAGCACAAAAACCCCAACCCTTGCCACGGGGAGTTATCTGCACTTTTTGCGCGGGTAGACCTGTGACTGGCGGCGCGCGGAAGGAGGAGCGCGTGAGGGCGATTCTTCGTGCCGAATCACCCCCACCCTTGCCATCTCCGCACTGCGCTCATGGGCCTTGGTGCGCAGAACTTCGCTCGGCGAAACTCGTGCGGGAAGACCGCCACGACCGTCACGCCCGGCAGCGGGAGGTTCGCCCGTTTCCATTCTGGGTCGCCCGATCAAGTCGTCAGCCCTGGAGGAAGCCGATGAAACCACTTGAGGGTAGCCGATGCAGTCGGGGGAGCTGTCACAGCAGCAGGAGGAGGCACTCGCCTGCGTGGACGTGCAGAAGGGGATCCGGTGACGCGGACAGCAGTGGTCGGCCTGACGACCGCTGCGCCTGGCCCCGGATCTCGGCGGATCGCCCGGGACAGCGTCGCACCCGGTCTCCGGCAGGCAGTGATGTTCAGGCTTGCAGCTGAAGACGCGATCAGCGAGGCGGCTGTTGTCACCCTATGCCGTGCAGTTCTCTCAGCGGGCCGATTCGCCTCCGGCAACGGGCCCTGTTATGTTTCCCTTGGCACAGGTGTTTTCCTCCGCCGCATCCGTGGCGCGTACGTTATGGACCCTGTCCGCCGCCATCAAAGTCCCGCCAGCACCTTCAGGCTCAAAGCCCCGCGCATCTGCAAGCGAACTTGGGAATGGACAACCAGTTCTTCGAACAGCCGATCCTCAACTCGCCATATGCGTATCCCGCCCGTCATTGGGAGCTGGACGCGCAGGGACAGCCGACGCAGAAGATCGTAGAGCGTCGGCGCCGCGCCGAGTTCATCACTCCCATTCCCAAGCCGAAGAAGCGTAAGGGAGGAGCGGAGCAGCAGTCCATCGTGTTCGACGAGGGACTCGGGCTCTCCACGGCGGCGCAGCAGTACGACCCCACTCCCATTATAAACGAGCTGCGTACACAGGTGGACCAGTGGCGAGCGCTCCAGAGCCCGAGCCTCTGGCAGGTCACGCCGGAGACGGCACGGCTGCTCCAGCACTGGCGGCACCACAACTTCAGCAGCTTCCGCCCCTTCTTCGCCCAGGTGGAGGCAGTGGAGACTGCCATCTGGCTCACGG
Organism: Gemmatimonadota bacterium; assembly: GCA_040752145.1. Lineage (GTDB taxonomy): Bacteria > Gemmatimonadota > Gemmatimonadetes > Longimicrobiales > Longimicrobiaceae > JAFAYN01. Next base: position 22,645 of record JBFMFL010000013.1, on the reverse strand, counting down.
AAGTGGCGCCCAAGATGGGCCCGAAGGGAAAGCGGTTTCTCGAGCACCTGGAGAATGCCAACCGCGATGCCAACCCCGAACTGCTGCGTCTGGCGCTGAAGCTGGCCACCGGCGCGGGGAAGACCACGGTGATGGCGATGCTCATCGCCTGGCAGACCGTGAACGCGGTTCGGCGGCCCAACAGCAAGCACTTCACACGCGGATTCCTGATCGTCGCGCCGGGAATCACAATTCGCGACCGGTTGCGGGTCCTCCAGCCCAACGACCCCGACAGCTACTACCAGAGCCGGGAGATCGTGCCTGGCGACATGCTGGAGGACATCAAGCGCGCCAAGATCGTCATCACCAACTATCACGCCTTTAAGCTGCGCGAGCGGATGGAGCTGTCGAAGGGCGGTCGCCTCCTGCTGCAGGGGCGCGGTGGGGAGGCGCTGGATACGCTGGAGACCGAGGGGCAGATGCTCCAGCGCGTGATGCCGGAGCTGATGGGAATGAAGAACGTCCTCGTGCTGAATGACGAGGCGCACCACTGCTATCGCGAGCGGCAAGGCGCTCTCGACGAGGAGGATCTGAAGGGCGACGAGCGGAAGGAGGCGGAGGAGAATAACGAGGCTGCCCGCCTCTGGATCTCCGGGCTGGAGGCGGTGAACAGAAAGCTCGGAGTGAGGCAGGTCATGGACCTTTCGGCCACCCCGTTCTTCCTGCGCGGCTCCGGCTACGCGGAAGGGACGCTCTTCCCCTGGACCATGAGCGACTTCTCGCTGATGGACGCCATCGAGTGCGGCATCGTGAAGCTGCCGCGCGTGCCCGTGGCCGAGAACATCCCCGGCAACGAGATGCCGGTGTTCCGGAACCTGTGGGAGCACATCCGCAAGGACATGCCCAAGAAGGGGCGGGGCAAGGCGAAGGACCTGGACCCGCTCGCGCTCCCCACCCGGCTCCAGACCGCACTACAGGCGCTGTACGGACACTACGAGAAGACCTTCAGGTTGTGGCAGGACGAGGGCATCGGAGTGCCTCCCTGCTTCATCGTGGTGTGCAACAACACCTCGACCTCGAAGCTCGTCTACGACTACATCTCCGGCTTCCGCCGGCAGAACGACGACGGCTCCAGCACTCCGGTGAACGGCCGGCTGGAGCTCTTCCGCAACTTCGACGAGTACGACAACCCGCTGGCCCGGCCCAACACGCTGCTCATCGACAGCGAGCAGCTGGAATCGGGCGAGGCGCTGGACCCCAACTTCCGCAGCATGGCCGCCGACGAGATCGAGCGGTTCCGCCGGGAGATCGTCGAGCGCACGGGCGACCTTCGGGCGGGCGACAGCATCTCCGACCAGGAGCTGCTGCGTGAGGTGATGAACACGGTGGGCAAGCCCGGGCGCCTGGGCGAATCCATCCGCTGCGTGGTCTCCGTGTCCATGCTCACGGAGGGGTGGGACGCCAACACGGTGACGCACGTGCTGGGCGTGCGGGCTTTCGGGACGCAACTCCTCTGCGAGCAGGTGATCGGCCGGGCGCTGCGGCGCCAGTCGTACGACCTGAACGAGGACGGGCAGTTCGACGTGGAGTACGCCGACATCCTCGGCATCCCGTTCGACTTCACGGCCAAGCCGGTGATCGCGCCGCCCCAGCCGCCGCGCGAGACGGTGCAGGTGAAAGCGGTGCGTCCCGACCGCGACGCGCTGGAGATCCGCTTCCCGCGGGTGCAGGGCTACCGCGTGGAGCTACCCGAGGAGCGCCTGGCCGCGGCGTACAACGAGGACTCCGTGCTGGAGCTGACGCCCGACCTGGTGGGGCCGTCCATCACGCGGAACCAGGGGATCATCGGGGAGGCGGTGGACCTGAGCCTGAAGCACCTCGGCGACATCCGCCCCTCCACGCTGCTGTTCCACCTTACCCAGCGCCTGGTCTACACCAAGTGGCGCGATCCGGGAGAGGAGCCGAAACTATACCTGTTCGGCCAGCTCAAGCGGATCACCAAGCAGTGGCTGGACGGCTACCTGGTCTGCAAGGGCGGTACGTACCCGGGCCTGCTGATGTACCAGGAGCTGGCCGACATCGCGTGCAACCGCATCACTTCCGGTATCACCCGGGCCTTCGCGAATACGCGGCCCATCAAAGCGCTGCTCGACCCGTACAACCCCACCGGCTCCACGGCATACGTCGGCTTCAACACCAGCAAGACGTCCCGGTGGGAGACCGACTCGAACCGCTGCCACGTCAACTGGGTGGTGCTGGACAGCGACTGGGAGGCAGAGCTCTGCCGCGTGGCGGAGAGCCACCCGCATGTGCGCTCCTACGTGAAGAACCACAACCTCGGGCTGGAGGTGCCGTACCGGTACGGCTCGGAGAACCGGACGTACATTCCCGACTTCATCGTGCGGGTGGACGATGGACACGGCGACGACGACCTGCTGAACCTGGTGGTGGAGATCAAGGGATATCGGCGGGAGGACGCGAAGGAGAAGAAGTCGGCCATGGACAGCTACTGGGTGCCGGGCGTGAACAACCTCGGTACGCACGGCCGCTGGGCCTTCGCGGAGCTGACCGAAGTCTACCAGATCGAAGCTGACTTTTCCGCGAAGATCGAGAAGGCATTCGAGGACATGATTGAGTCTGCCCGCAGCCGCACAACGAAGGGGATCCCGGCTCATGTTTGATACGACCAGGGAGGATCTGAAAGACCTCCTCCGCTACGTCGACACAGGCAAGCTCCAGCTCCCGGAGTTCCAGCGTGACTACGTCTGGGGTGACGAGGACGTTCGCAGCCTGATCGCGTCCATCGGCAAGGGATTTCCGGTGGGGGCGCTGCTGACGATGGAGACCGGCGGCGAAGTGAATTTCAAGCCGCGGCTGCTGGCCGGGGTGCCGCAGACCGACGCCCGTCCCGTGGAGCTGCTCCTGGACGGCCAGCAGCGGATGACCTCGCTCTACCAGTCCATGTTCGCCAGGGCACCGGTGCGGACGCGTACCGTCCGTGGGACCGAGGTGGAGCGCTTCTATTACATCGACATCAAGCGGGCGGTGGCGGTACCGACGGAGCTGGAGGAGGCGATCGTCGGCGTCCCGGCCGACCGCGTCGTCCGCAGGAACTTCGGCCGTGACGTGGAGCTGGACCTGTCCACGCCGGATGCGGAGTTCGAGCAGGACCACTTTCCGTTGAACCATGTGTTCGACAGCCGCAACTGGTTTTTTGACTGGCGCGACTACTGGCGCGCGAAGGGGCGCGACGTCTCGGAACTGGACCGCGATTTCGTGCGGGGAGTCGTCGAGCAGATCGAGCGCTACAAGATGCCCCTGATCCGGCTGGACCGCGGCAACAGCCGGGAAGCGATCTGTCTGGTGTTCGAGCGGGTGAACGTGGGCGGGAAGAAGCTCGATGCCTTCGAGCTGGTAACGGCTCTGTACGCCGCCGAGAAGTTCGACCTGCGCGAAGACTGGTCGGGCGGCCATGGCAAAGGCGCGAAGTCCGGCCGGCACGGGCGGATGCTCGGCTCCCCCAACCGGCGCGACGTGCTGGCCCAGGTCGCCAACACCGACTTCCTGCAGTCGTGCACGCTGCTGCACACCCGCAAGGTGCGCCTGGCCCGGGCTGCGGAGGGATTCACTCACAAGGAGCTGCCGCAGGTCTCCTGCAAGCGCGACGCGCTCCTGGCGCTTCCGCTCGCCGCGTACCAGGAGCACGCGGACGCCGTGGAGGACGGGTTCATCGAGGCGGGCGCGTTCCTGAACGAGCAGAAGATCATCTGGCACAGGGACGTGCCGTACCCTCCACAGATCGTGGGACTGGCCTCCGTGTTCGCCATCCTCGGGCGCGACGCCAACACCGCGGCGGCAAAGGAGAAGCTGGCCCAGTGGTTCTGGTCGGTCACGCTCGGGGAGCTGTACGGCTCCAGCACCGAGTCGCGCCTGGCCCGCGACGTTCCGGAGCTGGTCGACTGGATCCGGGGGACGGGGGCACGGCCGCGGTCGCTGGACGAGGCGCTCTTCCAGCGCGACCGCCTGCACTCGCTGCGGACGCGCATCTCGGCTGCCTACAAGGGTGTTCACGCACTGCTGATGCGGCACGGCTGCCGCGACTTCATCACCGGACGACCCGCGGACCTGATGACCTTCTTCAATGACAGGATCGACATCCACCACGTCTTCCCGCAGAAGTGGTGCAAGGCGCAGGGGATCGCGCCTGGCGTGTTCGACTCCATCATCAACAAGACGCCCCTGTCCCGCGCCTCCAACCAGACCATCGGGGGCGACGCGCCTTCCGTCTACCTCAGGCGCATCGAGGAGAGGCAGAAGATCTCTCCGGCGGTGCTGGACGACATTCTCCGCAGCCACCTGATCGAGCCGTCGTTCCTGCGGGCCGACGACTTCGATGGTTTCTATGCCGCGCGGCGCTCGGCGCTCGCGGCGCTGGTGGCGGGTGCGATGGGGAAGGCGGTGGTGGACGAGGAAGGCTCGAACGAGAAGGAAACCGAGGCCGAAATTGATCCGGAGACCCTTTTGGAAGCCGAAGTGCTCGCGGAGGCCGTCTGATGGCAACCTACCCCACGCGCGGCTCCCGCACCAAGTCGGTCGAGGCGTTGCGGCACGCGGAAGCGACACGCAAGAACATCCCGACAGCGGAGTTCCAGGCGGTGCTGGAGAAGGAGGCGAAGGACCCGGTTCGCGTGCCGTACCCGCGCAACCGCGACCTGGACCCGCAGCTCATGTGGCGCGGCAAGGACGAGCAGGACTGGAGCGATCTGGTGGTGCAGGCGCCGCCGCTCTACATCCAGGAGAAGGTACACCCAAAGGCGCTGATCGACGACCTGCAGCGGGAGTCGCGGGAGCGGCAGCACGACGCCGGCGAGCTGCATGCGGATCTGTTCGCGGACTTCAACGGCATCCCGCACGGGGTGGACAAGACCGAGTTCTACCAGCACGACCAGAACTGGTCCAACCGCATGATCCTGGGCGACTCGCTGCAGGTGATGGCGAGCCTCGCGGAACGCGAGGGGCTGCGCGGCCAGGTGCAATGCATCTACATCGACCCGCCGTACGGGATCAGGTTCAACAGCAACTTCCAGTGGAGCACCACCAGCCGCGACGTGAAGGACGGCAATGCAGCGCATATCACGCGCGAGCCCGAGCAGGTGAAGGCATTCCGCGATACGTGGAGGGACGGGATACATAGCTATCTTACTTACCTGCGCGATCGGTTGATGGTGGCGAGAGATCTGTTGCGTGAGAGCGGATCGATTTTCGTCCAGATTGGAGACGAGAACGTGCATCGTGTGCGCGCGCTGATGGATGAGGTGTTCGGGGAAACCAACTTCATCTCGCTGATCTCATATCGCACTACTACTGGTCGAGGTGCGAAGCTCCTAGACAACAACATCGATTACCTCGTCTGGTACGGCAGGAACGCAGACAAGACGAAGTTTCGTAATCTGCTTCGGCAAGATGATGAACGGGTGTACCGATACGTTGATGATGGCTCAGGAATCAGGAGAGATTTCAACAAGATTGCTACCGATGCGGCACCAGGCGAGATCCCCTTCAACCTTGATAACTTCACCTCCCAGGGCGAATCTGCTGAAGGGGATGATCCGATCCTACTTCATGGATGCAAGATTGAGTGTCCTAAAGGTCGACACTGGCGAGTCGTCGGGGGCCGGGATCGCCTTACCAAGGCCGATCGGCTCGAAGTGTACGGAAAGCAGGTGCGGTGCCGCATTACGGCTAGCGACGGAACGTCGTCAAGCATCGGTAACTACTGGCATGATGTTCTAATTGGTAGCTTCGTCAGTCAGAAGATTTACGTCGTCCAAACTTCACAGGCTGTCGTTGAGCGTGCTCTACTGCTAGCCACTGATCCCGGTGACCTCGTACTTGATCCCACCTGCGGTTCGGGCACGACCGCATATGTCGCCGAGCAGTGGGGCCGGCGTTGGATAACTATCGACACCTCACGAGTGGCTCTTGCGCTCGCCCGCGCCCGCATCATGGGAGCACGCTTCCCATACTACTTGCTAAAGGATTCGCTTGAGGGGCAGCTCAAGGAGGCCGAGATTACCCGGACGGCACCGTCCTCGCAGCCCGTGCACGGCAGCATTCATCATGGTTTCGTCTACGAGCGCGTGCCGCATATCACGCTCAAATCGATCGCCGATAACGCCGAGATTGATGTTATTTGGGAGAAGTGGCAGGCCACGCTGGAGCCGTTAAGCGAGCAGCTAAACGCCACGGTCGGCAAGAAGTGGGAGGAATGGGAGATCCCGCGCGAAGCGGACGCCACCTGGTCCGATACCGCAATTAAGCTGCACGCGGATTGGTGGCAGGCCCGCATCGCCCGGCAGCAGGAGATCGACACCTCCATTGCCGCAAAGGCCGAGTTCGAGTACCTGTACGACAGAGCATACCAGGACAACAAGAAGGTCCGGGTCGCCGGCCCGTTCACGGTGGAGTCGCTCTCCCCGCACCGTGTGCTCGGCGTGGACGAGAACGATGAACTGATCGACCATGTGGCCGAGCGCCGGGCCCCGTATGCGGCGAAGCAGACCTTCCCGCAGATGATCCTGGAGAACCTGCGCACCGCCGGCGTGCAGCAGGCCCACAAGGAGGACCGGATCGCCTTCACCGCGCTTACGCCCTGGCCCGGTGAGCTGGTCTGCGCCGAAGGGCGCTACATCGACGGCGACGGTGAAACGGGCACGGAGCGGCGCGCCGCCATCTTCATCGGCCCTGAATTCGGCACCGTCACCCGTCCTGACTTGGTGGAGGCCGCGCGCGAGGCTGGGGAGGCCGGGTTCGACGTGCTCATCGCCTGCGCCTTCAGCTACGAGGCGCACGCCACCGAGTTCAACAAGCTCGGCCGCCTGCCCGTGCTCAAGGCGCGCATGAACGCCGACCTGCACATGGCCGAGGACCTCAAGAACACGGGCAAGGGCAACCTGTTCGTGATCTTCGGCGAGCCGGACATCAGCATCCTCGCTGCTGAGGACGGCCGCGTACGGGTAAAGGTGAACGGCGTGGACGTGTTCCACCCCAGCACCGGCGAGGTGCGCAGCGACGGCCCGGAGGGGATCGCTTGCTGGTTCGTCGACACCGACTACAACGAGGAAAGCTTCTTCGTCCGCCACGCCTACTTCCTTGGCGCCGGCGATCCATACACCGCGCTGAAGACCACGCTCAAGGCCGAGATCGACGCCGACGCCTGGGCCACCCTCAACAGCGACACGTCGCGCCCATTCCCGAAACCCTCGTCCGGCCGCATCGCCGTCAAGGTCATCAACCACCTCGGTGATGAGGTGATGAAGGTGTTCCGTGTCGCCTAATTTGAGCAACGAGCCACCGTACATGAAAAATCATCGGAAGAACGGATTAGCAATCTTGGTCAGCGGTCTGGGAATCGGCTGGCTACTCGGACTCGCACAGACGCCGGTGCTCAACACAGTCCTGACGAGCGTAATCGCCGTTGCAGCTGGTCTCATCACCGTACTGATGGGTCTGTCGACCGGCGACAACAAAGCTCAACCGAACGCAGCCACGCAGAAGCGCATCTCTGTACCCCCCGTCAATGCGGTCCCGCTGATGCTCCTGGTGCTGGGTCTCGCGGTCGGGGCTTCCGGCGGGCTTTACACGCGGGTGCAAAGAATTCTGACGCGACCAGCCCCGCTCTCCGACACCGCGACCGCCAGGCCGCGGCAGGTGCCGCAGGTCGCGACCTCCAGTGAGGCCGCGCCCGGTCTCTTTGCGGCCCCGGAGCCCCGGCAATGTGAACGATTGCGGGGTACGTCGCACAGCGTCACCTTACTGACCCAGGCCATGATCGAGAGCGCGCACCCCCTTCTCTCAGCGGTCGCCAGGGGAGGTGCGGATTCAACGACCCTGGTCCACACCGTACAAATCGTATGCGCGAACGAAGCGGCCTAATTGCCTTCATCGTCGGCGTCGCGCTACTGCTACTGCCCTCTCCCGCGGTGGCGCAGGTAAGCGACAACGTGTTCAAGGTCACTGCCCGAGACTGCGTCCGTGGCCCCCGGGCGCGCGTACAGACCGGGTTCCGACTTCAAGGCGAGTCGGGTGTCATCACCGCCCTGCACGGTGTAGCAGGATGCAGGCAGATCCTGGTCACCGCATCCGGGCGGAACCAGCCTCCGTTTCCGGTTGTCGGAGCGGTGATCCGCCGCTTCGACGTGAGCCGGGATCTCGCGCTTCTCGATGGAGCCGGGCTGAGCAACGTTGGAGGGCCTGGTTTCCCCTCCGGCTCCGGAGCCGTCCCCTCCGCCCTCCGCGTGATCGGACACCCTCACGCCTTGCCGACCCAGCTCACCACGACCCTTCGCCGGCGTGCCACGCCAACCGTCCTGTTGACTGAGCTACTGCCCTTTGGGCAGGTGCGCTCGGTGCCGCTGCACACCCGCCTGTCGCCTTCTCCAAACCTCCGCGTCCTCAGCGTTGAAGGCCATCTAACGGTGGGGTACTCCGGTGCACCCATTCTGGACGGCAGTAACCGTGTATTCGCTGTGGCAAACGGCGGATTGGCAAATGGGAGCCTGGAGATCTCGTGGGCCGTACCGCTACCGACAGATTGGAGCGACGCCAGCGCACAGGCTGCGCTCCTCCAACGTGTGGAGGCTCTGGACCCATCCCTAGCCTTCGCGATGGCCGAAGAGCAGCCGGAGTTGCCGCCCCTACGCTGTTTCGGCCGACAACTCGATCACATCCGCACTACGAGTCTCGGTGAGATCGTTTCGACTGTCGACGATCCGGTCACATATCAGCAGTTGCTTCACTTCTACCAGTTGCACCACACGCAGGTCACGTTCGATCTGTTCCGTGATGTGGAGTCGACGGTCACCCTGGCGGTACCGAACGGATGGAGTGTTCAGGAGGAGGCCGGCAGTCGATGCATTGTCACCGCACCGGACATCGGTGGTGGTGTTCCCGCGCTAGCGGTGGCGTTCCGCCTGCACCCCATCCTGGGGGCCAATCCAATGCCCCAGATCGAGGACCACGTGCGTACCGTGGAACAGCGCGAATTCTTGGACCTTGGCTTCGGTCCGGACCCCATGGGATCCAACTGGGTTCCGTACTTCGCATTACACCGGGGAACTATTGCGCAGCGGGTCACCTACATCGAAATCGAGCGCTTCTGCGGTAACCCATTCCAACCATTTCTACCTCTCCAGACGCTCGCCGAAATGCGTGCGCGTGGACTCCCATCGCCCCGCTTTCAGAACAAGTTTCTGGTATGTCCACAGGGGCCAGGCGCTCCCGTGTATCCAGACGCTTGGCTGTCGCCGATGATGCCACGCACGCCCTCGGAGTACACCCGTGGGGCAGGCTTTGGTAGCTTTGTTGCTTCAGATTCTCATGTGCTAACGGCTACTATGCGAGTTTCGCAGCAGGGGATTGGCGCCACTATGGGTGCCTGTACCTGGGCGCTAGCTCGTACGCCTGAATGTCGGCGGATGTACGATGGTCAACGCCGATTCGCGATCGGCGTTGTGGCAGCGACCGCATCGACGCTGGTCCCCGCCGCTGACATTTAAGGTACCCGGACGCCACTCACGAATGGAATTCCGCATCGCCGATACGTTCACCGATAGCCTTGCTCGCCTGACGGGTGAGGAGCAGAAGGCAGTGAAGACCACGGCCTTCGATCTCCAGCTGGACCCCACCAGCCCGGGGATGCAGTTCCACAAGCTCGACCGGGCAAAGGACAAGAACTTCTGGTCGGTGCGCGTGAGCCGTGACATCCGGCTCATCGTTCACCGGACCGCATCAAGTCTGCTGCTCTGCTACGTGGACCACCACGATGCAGCTTACCGGTGGGCGGAGCGGCGCAAGCTGGAGACGCACCCTTCCACCGGCGCGGCGCAGCTGGTGGAGATCCGGGAGATGGTGCGGGAGGTCCCGGTCACCCGCTACGTCTCCGAAGCGAAGCCTGCGCCCGCAAAGGCACGGATCTTTGCAAGCGTTCCCGAGGTGGATCTCCTGAGTTACGGCGTCCCACCGGAGTGGCTGGAAGAAGTCCGCCTGGCCACCGAAGATACCGTGCTGGAGCTGGCGGACCACCTGCCGAAGGAAGCCGCTGAGGCCCTGCTGGATCTCGCGATCGGCGTCCGCCCGCAGGTAGCACGGCTGTCCGTCGGTGTGGATCCTTTTGCGCACCCCGACGCGCAGCGCCGCTTCCGGGTGATCAGCGACGCCGAGGAGCTGGAGCGGGCTCTAGACTACCCGTGGGACAAGTGGACGATCTTCCTCCACCCCGCCCAGCGGCAGTCGGTGGAGCGCGACCACGCTGGCCCGGCGCGGGTCTCCGGCTCAGCGGGCACGGGCAAGACTATCGTGGCCCTTCACCGGGCCGTCTTCCTGGCGCGTGCCAACCCCGACACGAGAGTCCTGCTCACGACCTTTTCCGACCCCCTGGCGAACGCCCTCCGGACCAAGCTGTTCCGGCTGATCCACAACGAGCCTCGAATCGCAGAGCGGCTGGAAGTACATGCGCTGGACGCAACCGCCATGCGGCTGTACGAGCGGCTCTTCGGTCGGCCGCGGGTTGCCTCGCGAGACGACATTCGCCAGCTCCTGGCCGACGGAGCGGGGGACGAAGGCCGCAAGTTCACCCAACACTTTCTGCTTACAGAGTGGGAGGAGGTGGTGGACGCATGGCAGCTGGACACCTGGGAGTCGTACCGGGACGTAGCGCGCCTCGGTCGTAAGACTCGCCTGCCGGAGAGGCAGCGAGAGAGCCTGTGGAAGGTCTTCGAGGGCGTCAGTGCCGGGCTCCAATCTCGTGGGCTGGTGACACGCTCCGGGGTGTTCCACCGCCTCGCCGCGCACTACGACAGTGGCGCTGCCTCACCGTTCGACTTTGTCGTAGTGGATGAGGCGCAGGATGTTGGCGTCAGCCAGCTTCGATTCCTGGCGGCTCTCGCCGGGGGGCGGCCGAACGGTCTCTTCCTCGCCGGCGACATCGGGCAGCGGATCTTTCAACCCCCTTTCTCCTGGAAGGCGCTCGGAGTCGACGTCCGGGGACGTTCCAGCACCCTCCGCATCAACTACCGCACCTCACACCAGATCCGCGCGCAGGCCGATCGCCTGTTACCGCCCGAGCTGTCGGATGTGGACGGGAACCAGGAGCAGCGCCGCGGAGCCACTTCCGTGTTTCACGGGCCCGAGCCCGCGCTGCACGTGCTGGACACCGAAGAGGCGGAGATCGCAGATGTAAGCAGCTGGCTCCGGGAACGTAGCGCGGAAGGAGTGGAGCCGCACGAAATCGGGGTATTCGTGCGCTCTCCCGACGAGATGGACCGCGCCAGCAAGGCTGTTGAGGAAGCAGGGCTGCCTTTCAGCGTTCTAGACGAGCGCGTGCAGACGACCAGCGGGCGCGTATCGATCGGCACGATGCATCTGTCCAAGGGATTGGAGTTCCGTGCCGTGGTCGTGATGGCCTGTGATGACGAGGTCATTCCGCTGCAGGAGCGGATCGAGGCCGTTGCAGACGAGGCCGAATTGGAGGAGGTCTACAACACCGAGCGGCACCTGTTGTACGTAGCCTGCACCCGCGCCCGAGATTACCTGCTCGTGACGGCCGTGGATCCGGCCTCAGAGTTCCTGGACGACCTACGCACGTAACCGGGCACGGGTGGACAATTCCCCGTGCCTTCTTCCGTTCACGTGGACGATGAGGCGGCCTGGTCCGAAGTCGGCGACCGCGTCGGGAATACTTCGGCTTGCTCCCTCGCCCGAATTCCCGACATTCGTTTTCGTTGACATCGTGCGATGCCAGCCACAACATTCGGACATCATCCCTTCTCTTGAATGGAGGAAGGAGAAATGGTCGATCCGATCTCTATCATCACTACCATTGCAAACCCCAAGGAGTGGATCGAGGCGATTACGACTGGCGTTCGGGCGTGGCGTGGAGTCAGCGTCCTTGCGTTCGGGACAACGCGCGTGGGAAAAAGCACCTTGTGGAAGTACCTGGAGACGGGACAACCCGCAGACTCAACTACAATCTCCAAGACAATGGAGGTCACGCCGGTGGGTGACGGCAAGTTTCGCCTGCACAACGTAAGCGTATACGGGATTAAGGTGGCGCTAAAGGGGCTCGATGTTCCAGGCCACTTGGAGATGCGGTCCGTGTGGAAAGACGTGCTGCAACTCGCAAAACCGCGCGCGATCATTTTCATTTTAGATCACGCCGCGGACACTGGACCAGACGGAAGCGTCAACGCCCCCAATCCGGAGCGCCTGCGAGAACATCATCAGGCATTCGAGTATCTTCGCGACCTGATCCTCAGCGACGCGGAGGTATGCAAGAACCTTCGGGCGTTGCTTTTTCTCGCCAACAAGTCGGACGTGTGGCCCCGCGAAGTATCATACCACCAGCTATTGAGACAATCTCAGATTCCCTCGCTCTATGACCGGCTTCAGGAGATCAAACATCTCACGATCCGGGCAAACCATTGCAGTGCCTTGTACGGAACGAACGTGCAAGAAGAGATCAGGTGGATTGTCCAGAATACCGGGGGATGAATGAACAACCTCCAGTTCTACGATCGGTCGGCGGAGGATTGTTATCGGATCCTTCGGGATACCGTCCTGCCAACCATCAAGGCGGGATACTGGTTCGGACTGAATGGCCCGGTGCTTCGATACGGCACGATATGGACGAAGGTGCAGGAAGAAGACTGGAACGCGCTTTACATCGAAGCGCAGTTTAGAATTAAGGTCGGAGGGATCCTTCCCGCTCCGGCCGGAATGGGCCCGCCTTTCCGCATATACTGCAAGGCTGATGGACGCGAGGCATGTGCTGTAGAGATCATCGCGACCGACGTTTCAGTCAGCGGCATGAAATCGCTAAATACCGTATACAAGTACTCGCTCGCCTATAACCCGTACCGATGGCTTTTCAAAGCCGCTCCGGTGCGGTTCCCATCCATCTTCGTCGATGACATATTCGTCCTGAATACCAAGGAACTCTATACCAACCCTAGGGAGCGCGTGGCTCGCATTTGGGAGAACGCCTTCCACTATCTGTTCCGCAAGATCCAAAGCGGTGTACAAGCAGCCGCCGTATAGGGTGGTGGCGGTTTCCAGTCGGTTGAGCTGCATTTCCTCTCCCGCGAACCAGTCACTGACCGCTCTGACCAAGTAGCCGGAGAACGATAGCTGGCCCAGTTGTGAGAAAATCGAGCATGTTCTCGACTTCCACGTCGGGATCAGGAAGCGGAGACTGGTTTGAATTACCCCATCGCCCGCACTGCCTGCAACACCAGCACCACCAGCACCACCAGCATTACCCGCTTCGCCCGCAGCACCCGCTTCACCAGCAAAACCCACTTCACCAGTAAACCCCGCTTCACCAGTAAACCCGCTTCACGCTCCATTTATGAGATATCGGCGCCGTTCACAGAGACCATCCCGAAGACCGGTCGTAGATTGACCGGCCCCTGTTTCAACGACTGGAGGGCGTGTGAAGCGGCCGGCCGAAAATGAGGAGACCCTGGTATTGGGGTCTCCGTTTCACATCGGAGGACAAAAAACGCGCCGGGAGCTGATCAGCTCCCGGCGCGATTCTCATGGGCCTGGCAGGACTCGAACCTGCGACCGTGGAATTATGAGTTCCCTGCTCTAACCACCTGAGCTACAGGCCCGAACACCCCCGAAATCTAGCCGGAGCGCCAGGATCGGTCCACCCGGATTACCCCGTGTCCCGTTTTCCAAAAACGGGACAGAAACGGGACACGGACCCCCGATCGCCCGCTCCAGCGCCCGACACGACCCACGCTAAAACCCGCGCCCCGCCTGGAAAAGTCCGACGACCCGCCGGACCTGCCACCCCCCGCAGCCGATTATGAGTCGCCTGCTCTAACCGCTGAGCTATGGGCCCGCGCCGCGCCGCCCGTTCCCGGCCCGGCGGGCGAGCAAAGATACGCTGTTCCCCGCCCCAGTTCAACCGATCCCCGCCCGGAAGCCCGCCTCCCTTCCCCGCCGGCTCCAGGCGCGCCCTCCCCCCCGTCGCTGGACGATCTGCCCGCGCCCCTTTACCTTCTGGCGCACGGGTCCCGCAGACCCCACCGGCTCCGCGTCCCCGCGTACCCCCGCCCCACGAGGTCCGATGCGCGTCCACGGCACCCCGTACCGCACCGTCTGGATGGACGGCGCCACCGTCCACCTGATCGACCAGAACCGCCTCCCCTTCGACTTCGCCGTGGAGTCGTGCGCCGACCACCGCGCCACCGCGGAGGCGATCCGCCGGATGACGGTGCGCGGAGCCCCGGCCATCGGGGCGGCGGCGGCGTTCGCGCTGGCGCAGGCGTTCCTGGAGGCCGGCCGCGACCCGTGGCCGCACGCCCGCGCCGCCCGCGCGCTCATCGAGGGCACCCGCCCCACCGCCCGCGACCTGTTCCACGCAACGGAGCGCGTCTGGGCGGCCGCGGAGGCGGCCCCGCACGGCACCCCGGCCGTCGAGGCCGCCGTGGAGGCGGCCCGGGCGCTGGCGGAGGAGGGGGTGGAGAGCTGCCGCCGCATCGGCGAGCACGGCGCGGCGCTGGTGGCGCACGGGGCCCGCGTGCTCACCCACTGCAACGCCGGGTGGCTGGCCACCGTGGACCACGGCACCGCGCTGGCGCCGGTGTACGCGGCCGCCGCGGACGGAAGGCAGCCGCACGTGTGGGTGGACGAGACGCGCCCGCGCGCGCAGGGCGCCCGCCTCACCGCGTGGGAGCTGGCCGGCGAGGGGGTGCCGCACGCCGTGATCGCCGACAACGCCGCCGCGTTCCTGATGAGCCGCGGCGAGGTGGACCTGGTGATCGTCGGCGCCGACCGCGTGGCCGCCAACGGCGACGTGGTCAACAAGGTGGGGACGCTCGCCAAGGCCGTGTGCGCGCGGGAGTTCGGGATCCCGTTCTACGTGGCCGCGCCCCCTTCCACCTTCGACGCGGCCGTCCCCGACGGCGCCGCGGTCCCCATCGAGGAGCGCTCCGCCGACGAGGTGCACTTCCAGACCGGCCCCGACGAGACGGGGACGCTGCGCCGCATCCGGGTCACCGCGCCCGGCTCCCCGGCGCGCAACCCGGCCTTCGACGCCACGCCGGCGCGGCTGGTGACCGGCTACGTCACCGAGCACGGCGTCTTCGCGCCCGGGGAGCTCCCCGGATCCTGCTACCCGGCCGTCCGCGCGGCCGTCGTCTGACCACCCCCACACCACGCACTCCCGACCTCATGTCCGCCACTCCCTTGACGGCAACCATCCACGCGTCCTCCACGCCCGCCGCGGAGGAGCCGCTGGACTCCCTCGTCCACTTCTCGCGGCGGGTGGGCGCCGACCCCTCGCTGGTGCTGCGCGGCGGCGGGAACACCTCGCTCAAGACGGAGGAGGCCGACGTGCGGGGGCGCCCCGTGCGGGTGCTGCGCGTCAAGGGGAGCGGCTCCGACCTGGCGAGCATCCGCCATGGCGACTTCGCCGGGGTGCGGCTGGACGACGTGCTCCCGCTCTTCGAGCGCGAGGACATGAGCGACGAGGAGATGGTGGCGTACCTGGCGCGCTGCCTCACCGACCCCGCTTCGCCCCGCCCCTCCATCGAGACGCTGCTGCACGCCTTCGTCCCCGCGGCCAGCGTCTTCCACTCGCACGCCGACGCGGTGCTGGCGCTGGTGAACACGCCGCACCCGGAGCGGACGCTGCGGGACGCCCTCGGCCAGGACGTACTCCACGTCCCCTACCGCCGCCCGGGCTTCCTGCTCTCCCGCGAGGTCGGCGAAGCCGTGCGCGCCGCCCCCGGCGCGCCCGGGCTGGTCCTCCTCAACCACGGCGTGGTCGCGTGGGGGGACACCCCGGAGGAGGCGTACCGGCGGCACCAGGAACTGGTGGCCCGGGCGCGGGAGCACCTGGCGGAGCGCGACACCGCGCGGGTGTTCGTGGCGGACGCGCGGCTGCGGCTGGACGGCGACGCGCGGCGGCGCGCGGCGGCGGCGCTCGCGCCCGTGATCCGCGGGGCGCTGTGCGGGGCGAAGCGGGTGGTGGCGCGCTACACGGACGCGCCGGAGGTGCTGGAGTTCGTGGGCTCGCCGCGCGCGCGGGAGGCCTCCGCGGCAGGTGCGGCGACGCCGGACCACATCCTCACCACGAAGCGGCTCCCGCTCTGGGTGGACGTGGACGACCCCGCGGACGCGGAGGCCGCCGCTGCGCGCTTCCGCGAGGCGCTGGACCGCTGGCGCGCCGACTACCTGGCCTACGTGGAGCGCCACCGCACCGCCGAGCCCGTGCTGGAGGCGGCGCCGCGGGTGGTGCTGGTGCCGGGGATCGGGATGTGGACCACGGGCCCCAACCCGCGGACCGCGGCGCTGGCGCGCGACATCTACCTGCACACCATGGGGATCATGGCCGGGGCGGAGTCGCTGGGCGGCTACCGCTCGCTCCCGGAGGCGGAGGGGTTCCGCGCCGAGTACTGGCCGCTGGAGCTGTACAAGCTGACGCTCGCCCCGCCGGACCGGGAGCTTGCCGGGCGCGTGGCGCTGGTGACCGGGGCCACGGGCGCCCTCGGGCGGGAGGTGGCGCTGCGCCTGGCGACCGCGGGCGCCCAGGTGGTGGTGACGGACCTGGCGCTCCCCGCCGCCGAGGCGCTCGCCGGGGAGGTCGCGGCGCGGGAGGGCGCCGGCTCCGCGCTGGCCCTGCCGCTGGACGTGACCCGCGAGGACGGGGTGGAGGCGGCGCTGGAGCGCGCCTGCCTGGAGTTCGGCGGGGTGGACGTGGTGGTCTCCAACGCGGGGGTGGCGCACTGCGCCCCCATCGAGTCGCTGGAGCTGGCGGACTGGGAGCGGAGCCTGGCCGTGAACGCCACCGGCCACTTCCTGGTCGCCCGCGCCGCGCTCCGGCTGCTGCGGCGGCAGGGGACGGGCGGCAGCCTGGTGTTCGTCGCCACCAAGAACGTCACCGCGCCCGGCAAGGACTTCGCCGCGTACAGCGCCTCCAAGGCGGCCGAGGCCCAGCTCGCCCGGGTGGCGGCGATCGAGGGCGGCCCGCTGGGCGTGCGCGTCAACATGGTCAACCCGGACGCGATCTTCACCGGCTCCGGCCTGTGGGCGGAGATCGGCCCGGAGCGCGCCCGCGCCCACGGCATCGCCCCGGAGGCGCTGGGCGACTTCTACCGCGGCCGCACCCTGCTGGGCGTGGAGGTCCGCGCGGAGGACGTCGCCGAGGCCGTGCTCTTTTTGGCCTCGGACCGCTCCTCGCGGACCACGGGGGCGATGCTGCCGGTGGACGGCGGGGTGCGGGAGGCGTTCCCGAGGTAACGGCAGTGCGGGAGTGCGAAAGTGCGGGAGTGCGAAAGTGAACGGCAGTACGAAGTACGCTGAAAAGCGCCCCCACCTCGGCATCGAGGCGGGGGCGCCGTCGTAGTGCTCCCCCTCTCCCGCTTGCGGGGGAGGGGGTGGGGGAAAGGGGGCCTGCCGTCGCGTGAGGGATTTCGGCCCGGAGGGGCGAGACCCGGCGGCAGTTTGCCGGGGCTCGACTCCGTTGAGCGGCGTAGTTTGCCGCTCTACGGAGCCGCAGCCCGACCCCGGCGCCAGCCGGGGGCACGCCCGAAGCCGGCCTTTACTTGGTGCCGAAGAGACGGTCGCCGGCGTCGCCCAGGCCGGGGAGGATGTAGCCCTGGTCGTTCAGCTCGCGGTCCAGCGCCGCCGTGTACACCTGCACCTCCGGGTGCTCCTGCTGCATGCGGCGCACCCCCTCGGGGGCCGCCACCAGGCACATGAACCTCACCCGCGTGGCGCCGGAGCGCTTCAGCGACGACACGGCGGCCGCCGCCGAGCCGCCGGTGGCGAGCATGGGGTCCAGCACGATGAAGTCGCGCGCCTCCGGCTCCGGCGGGATCTTGAAGTAGTAGTCCACCGGCTGGAGCGTGTCGTGGTCGCGGTAGAGCCCGATGTGCCCCACCCGCACCGACGGCATCAGCCGCAGCACCCCGTCCACCATCCCCAGCCCGGCGCGCAGGATGGGCACCAGCGTGAGCTTCTTGCCGCTGAGCCGCATCTGGGTGGTGGTCTCCAGCGGCGTCTCCACCTCCACCGGAGCCAGCGGCAGGTCGCGCGTCACCTCGTACGCCATGAGCATGGCGATCTCGTCCACCAGCTCCTTGAACTTCTTCTTGGAGGTGTCCTTGCGGCGCAGCACGGTGACCTTGTGCTGCACCAGCGGGTGGTCGATGACGGTCAGGTTGGGGAAGTCGCTCTCGCTCACGTCGCTCTCCGGTGGCTGGTGCGCGGGCAAGCTACGCTCCCCCGCCCCGGGCGGCAACAGTGGACGGGCGCCCGCCGCGCCTGGCAGCGCGCCGCCCCTTCCCTTAA
Source organism: Gemmatimonadota bacterium (assembly GCA_040752145.1). Lineage (GTDB taxonomy): Bacteria > Gemmatimonadota > Gemmatimonadetes > Longimicrobiales > Longimicrobiaceae > JAFAYN01. The sequence goes on along the minus strand of JBFMFL010000013.1, from coordinate 4,303 downwards.
GTTGCTGTGCCCGACCGGTCCCCGCCCGCCGCCCGGCCCGCCCCGCCCGTCCGCGACACGCCCAACTCACGCGCCGCATGACGCACGCCCTGCTCATCGAGAACCTGTCCAAGCGCTACGCCGGCCACACGGCGGTGGACGACCTCAGCCTGGCCGTCCCCGCCGGGACCATCTACGGGATCCTGGGGCCCAACGGCGCCGGCAAGTCCACCACCATCCGCATGGTGATGAACATCATCATCCGCGACTCGGGCCGCGTGGCGCTGCTGGGCCGCGACCCGGAGCAGGACCGCGAGGTGCTGCGGCGCGTGGGCTACCTGCCCGAGGAGCGCGGGCTGTACAAGAAGATGAAGGTGATGGACGTGGTGGTGTTCTTCGCGCAGCTCAAGGGCGTGCCGGCGGCCACGGCGCGCCGCGAGGGGGAGCGCTGGATCGAGAAGATGGGGCTGGGCGAGTGGCGGAACGCGCGGGTGGAGACGCTCTCCAAGGGGATGCAGCAGAAGGTGCAGTTCGTCACCACGGTGATCCACGACCCCGACCTGCTCATCCTGGACGAGCCGGCCTCCGGGCTGGACCCGGTGAACCAGGAGGTGCTGCGCGACACCATCCTGGAGACCCGCCAGCGCGGCAGGACGGTGATCTTCAGCACGCACAACATGGCGCAGGCCGAGGAGCTGTGCGACGACGTGTGCATCATCGCGCAGGGCCGCAAGGTGCTGGACGGGGGCCTGCGCGAGGTCAAGCGCGCCAACCGCACCAACCGCTACGCCTTCGCCTTCGACGAGCCGGACGGCCGGGCGGAAGGGCCGCCGCGCCTGGGCGGGCGCTTCGGGCAGCCCGTGCGCGCGGGCGACGGCTGGGAGGTGGAGCTGGAGCCCGGCGCCGATTCCAGGGAGCTGCTGGCCGCGCTGGCCGCCATGGACGCGCCGCTCGTCCGCTTCGAGCGGGTGGAGCCCTCGCTGCACGAGATCTTCGTCGCCCGCGTGGGCGACGCCTCCACCCCGCACCGCCGCCCGGAGCCCGCCCATGTCTGAGATGCTGATCGTGCTGCGGCGCGAGTTCATGGAGCGGGTGAGGACGCGCGGCTTCCTGCTCACCACGCTGCTGCTGCCCGTCTTCATGGGCGGGCTCACCCTGCTGCCGGCGCTGATGAGCTCGGGCGGGGAGCGCAGGCTGGTGGTGGTGGACGAGGCCCCGCCGGGGATCGCCGACTACGTGGTGCAGACGCTCTCCAGGGCCCCCGCCGCCGACGACGAGGACGCCTACACCTACCGGCTGGAGCGCGTCCCCGGGCCGCTGGCCGCGGTGCGCGAGGAGCTGAACCGCCGCGTGCGCGCCGAGCAGATCGACGGCTACCTGTACCTCCCCGCCGGCGTGGTGCAGGGCAACGAGATCGAGTTCCGGGCGCGCAACCTCTCCAACTTCCAGGTGGAGCGCGACGTCCGGGTGGCCGCGTCGCAGGCGGTGCAGGCGGCGCGCATGCGCGAGCAGGGGCTGGACGTGGTGGAGGTGGCCACGCTGCTGCGCCCGGTGGACGTCCAGACCCTGCGCGTCACCGACGAGGGCGAGGCCGCCGAGACCGCCGAGTCCAGCTTCTTCCTGGGCTACATCCTGGGGATGATGGTGTACGTGCTGGTGGTCCTCTACGGCATCAACGTGATGCGCAGCGTGCTGGAGGAGAAGACCAACCGCATCGTGGAGGTGATCGTCAGCTCCATGAAGGCCACGCACCTGATGGCCGGCAAGATCCTGGGCGTGGGCGCGGTGGCCGTGCTCCAGGTGTCCATCTGGGCGCTGCTGGGCACCCTCGCCGCCACCCGCAGCGACATGATCGCCAGGCGGCTCGGGATCCCCCCGGAGGCGCTCGCCAACCTCAACGTGGACCCGTGGATGCTGGCCGCCGCGGTGGGGTTCTTCATCCTGGGCTTCCTGCTGTACGCGGCCCTGTTCGCGGCGGTGGGCGCCGCGGTCAACAGCGAGCAGGAGGCGCAGCAGTTCCAGACGGTGGCGCTCCTCCCGCTGATCGCGCCGCTGGTGTTCATCCGCCAGGTGATCAGCGACCCGCTCGGCACCACGGCCACGGCGCTGGGGCTGATCCCCTTCACCGCCCCGGTCACCATGCCCATGCGCATGGCCGCCGCCGCCGTTCCCGCCTGGCAGATCGGGGTTTCGCTGTTTGCGACGCTGGTGGCGGTCGTCGTGGTGGCGTGGGTCGCCGGGAAGATCTACCGCATCGGCATCCTCAGCACGGGCAAGAAGCCGTCTCTTCGCGAGCTGGGGCACTGGCTCCGGGCTGCGTGATCGTCGGCTTCATCGTGTCGTAGGGGGCCGCTGCGGAGCCCGGCGGAAACTGCCCCGCCGGTCTCCTCCGCGGGCTCCGGGAGCCTCGCCAAACTGCCGGCGAGTCTCCCTGCGCCGGAGTGAGCCAGCCGAAACTGCCCGGCTGTCTCCCTCCGAACAGATTCATGTGGGTACGGCATGAACGGCGAACGGCGCCCCCGCCCCGGCATCGAGGTAGGGGCGCCGTGACGCTGCACACTGCGTGCATCGGATGAACAGCGTACTCCGTACTCCGTACTGCCGTTCACTTTCGCACTTTCGCACTCCGTTCCTCACCAGTCCCGCAGCACCCTCCCGCGCGGCTGCTCGCGACGCAGCTTCTCGCCCTGCACCTCCGCCTCGGCGCGCTGGGCGCCGCGCAGGATCCGCTCCGCCTCGGAGGGGGTCATCCCCTTCGCGCCCTGCGGCGCGGGCTCGGCGGCCTCGGGGGCCTGCTGCTCGCCCTCCTCCTCGCCGCCGCCGCCCTCGTCCTCCCCACCCCCGCCGCCCCCGCCCTGCGGCTGCTGCGCCAGCAGGCGCAGCGCCATCTCCAGGTTCCACTTGGCGTCCGGGTCGCCGGGGCGCAGCAGCAGCGCGCGCTGGTAGGCCGCCACGGCGCGCTCCAGGCGGGGGCGGCGCTGGTCGTCGGGGACGCGCCGCAGGAACACGGGGACCAGGTCCGCGTTGCCGGCATTGTACGCGGCGCGCTGCCGCACCTCCGGGCCGCCGGCCGGGAGCGCCGCCTCCAGGTGCGCCCGCGCCGAGTCGTACGCCTCCAGCCGCAGCAGCGCGGTGCCCAGGTTGTAGCGCAGCTCCGGCGAGCGGTCGCCCTTCGCCAGCGCCTTGGCGTACGCCTCCGCCGCCTTCCGGTACTCCCCCTCCCGGTACAGCCGGTTGCCGTTGTCGCACCCCGCGAGCACGACGAGCAGCGCGGCGCACAGAAGCGCCAGCCGCCCAACACCCCGCATTCGGCTGTTCTTCCCTCCCCCGCTTGCGGGGGATCGGAGGGGGCAGGTCGTGGGGGAGGGGGCCGCCCTCACGCCGGCACCTCCGCGGTGCGGCGGCGCTCCCGCGCCGCGAGCAGGGTGTCCGCCGCCAGCAGCAGCAGCGCCGCGGCCAGGAACCACTGGTAGCGGAGGCCGGGTCCGCCCGTGCCGTCCGCGCGCCGGGCGGAGGCGGGCGCCGCGGCGATGTCGCGCACCAGCGCGGCCACCGCGCGCGGGTCCGAGCCGTCGCGGTAGCTGCCGCCGGTCTCGTCCGCGATCTCGCGCAGCATCCCCGGGTCCAGCCGCGACACGGCGGGGCGGCCGTCCACGTCGCGCTTGAAGCCCAGGCGGCGGCCGGTGGTGGGGTCCACGTCGGGCACCGGGCCGCCGGCCTCCGTCCCGAAGCCCAGCGTGTGGATGGCCACCCCCGCGCGCTCCGCCCGCCGCACCGCCAGCCCCACCTCCGTCCTCTCCTCCAGCGCCTCCCCGTCCGACATCAGCACCATCACCTTCCCCGCGCTCAGCGAGTCGCCGCCCAGGAGCAGGTCCGTCCCCTGGCGAATGGCGCTCGCCAGCGAAGATCCGCCCTGCGTCACGATCTCCGGCGAGAGCGCGTCCAGGTACAGCTCCACCGCCCCGGGATCGCCGGTGAGCGGCGTGAGCACGTAGCCGCGCCCCGAGAACACCACCACCCCCATGCGGCTCCCCGGGAGGCCGTGCGCCAGCTGCCGCGCCGCGGCGCGCTCGCGCTCCAGCCGGTTGGGGCGCACGTCCTCCACCAGCATGGAGTTGCTGGCGTCCATCACCAGCACCACCTCCGCCCCGCCCGCCCCCTCGCCGGCGGCGTCCCCGCCTCGCCCCCAGCGCGGGTCCGCCGCCGCCAGCCCCAGCGCCGCCGCTGCCGGCACCAGCAGCGCCGCACGCGCCCACTGCGCCGCGCCCGGGTCGCGCCCCGCCAGCCGCAGCACCAGCGGGTGCTCGCCGAACGCCTCCGCCGC
>JBFMFL010000129.1:0-18274 GCA_040752145.1 Gemmatimonadota bacterium | reverse complement strand
GGCCGCCGCCGTAGGGCCCTCACCCGGCTCGCTTGAGGCTCGCCACCCTCTCCCAATTCTGGGAGAGGGGGAGCAGGACACGGCGAAGGCAGGGATCGAAGCGTGGAGATTCCCCTCCCCCGGCACGGGGGAGGGTGGCGGCTCTCAGGCCGCCGGGCGGGGGCCGGGGGCACGCCCGAAGCCGGCCGTTCAGCTGTCGTCTCCTACCGGGCGCGCTGCGAGAGGTCGGCGGGGACGAGCACCCGGTCTCCCGGGCCGATGCCGTGGCGCTCGAAGAAGCCCCGGTTCACCTCCAGGGCGCCGCGGAACTCGGCGCCCGCCGGGTACGAGGGACACCAGCGCGGGTCCTGGGAGGCGCAGGGCTCCATCGCCCGGACGGCGAGGATCTCCCCGTCTGCGCCCAGGAAGGCGATGTCCAGCGGGATGCGGGTGCGGAACATCCAGAACCCGCTGCTGCCGGGCTGCGGCTGCGGGTACCAGAACAGCATCCCCGCGTCGGCGGGAAGGGCGGAGCGCTCCATCAGGCCGAGCGCGCGCTGCTCGTCGTCCAGCGCCAGCTCCACCCGGAGCGGGAGCGTGTCGGAGCCGGTGGCGATCCTCACCGCCGCCGTGTCGAAGGCCAGCAGCGGGGCGTCCACGGTCTCGGCTTCCGCCGGCTCGGACGATTCTCCCGGGCCGCAGGACGCCAGCGCGGCGGCGAGGAGCAGGGCGAGGGAAGGGCGGGAGCGCATCGTCACCCCACCTGCGTCGCGATCCACCAGGTGTTGCCGGCCGGGTCGCGGACGCCGCCGCGCCGGTCCGGGTCGCCCTCCCGCCGCTCAGGCTCCTTGACCGACACCCCGCCGGCGTCCAGGGCGCGCCGGTAGGTGGCGTCCACGTCGGCCACGTAGACGTGCAGGTGCGAGGGCACGGCCGGCCACTCCGGCCCCGCGTCGCCCACCATCACCACCGTGTCGCCGATGCGTACCTCGGCGTGCATGACGGACCCGTCGGGGAGGTCGTAGCGGCGCAGCTCGGCGGCCCCGAACGCCTCCCGGGCGAAGTCGATGACCGCCTGCGCGCCCGCGGCGACCAGGTACGGCGAAACGGTGGAGTACCCTTCGGGCTTCATGCGCTTTCCTCGCGTGAAGTGGATGGACCCGGGTCGGTCGTGCGTCCTCCCGCCTACCAGTCGGTGGGGCGGTAGTCCTTGAGGAAGGCGCCCCACACGTGCCGGCCGGTGTTGATGCCGGAGATGATGGGGTCCACAATGCGGGCCGCGCCGTCCACGATGTCCAGCGGCGGGTGGAAGCGGTGCTCCTCGCGCTTGCGGGCCGCGAGCTCCGCCGGGTCCTCGTCGGTCACCCAGCCGGTGTCCACGCTGTTCATGTGGATGCCGTCCGCGTGGTAGTCGGCCGCGGAGGTGCGCGTCATCATGTTGAGCGCGGCCTTCGCCATGTTGGTGTGCGGGTGCCGCGTGGTCTTGAAGCGGCGGTAGAACTGCCCTTCCACGGCGGACACGTTGACGACGTGCTTGTCGCGCTCCGGCGTGCGCAGCATCAGCGGCTTGAGGCGCGCGTTGAGGATGAAGGGCGCCACGGCGTTCACCAGCTGCACCTCCAGCAGCTCCACCGAGGGCACCTCGGCCATGTTCATCCGCCACGAGTTCTTTTCCCGCAGGTCCACCTGCTGGAGGTCCTGGTCCAGCCGCCCCACCGGGAACAGCGCCTGCCGGGCCTCCAGCTCCTCCGGCAGCAGCGGCACCTGCGACAGCTCCGCCGCGCGCACCAGCCCCGCCACGTCGGCATCGCCCGCGCCGAGGCGCGCCGGGAGCCCGGCCGTGCTCGCCTCGGGGAGCAGGCTGTAGCCGCGCAGCCCCTCGTACGCGCCCAGCAGGGCGCGCACGTGCTCGGGCAGCCGGTGCAGCGCCGCCGTCTCCCCCTCCATCATGTGCCGGTAGAACTCCGGCGGGCGGCGCACCGTCTGGCAGGCGTTGTTGACGATGAAGTCCAGCCGGTCGCGCGTGTCCAGCAGGTGCCGGCAGAACGCCTCCACGCTGGGCGTGTGGCGCAGGTCCAGCCCGAAGACCTCCAGCCGGTGCCCCCACTCGGCGAAGTCGGGCTCGCGGGCGTAGCGCGCCGCGGAGTCGCGCGGGAAGCGCGTGGTGACGATCAGGTGCGCCCCCGCGCGCAGCAGCTTGATCCCCGCCTGGTAGCCGATCTTGACGCGCCCGCCGGTGAGCAGCGCCACCCGCCCGGTCAGGTCCGCCGTCTCGGTGCGCTTGGCGAAGTTGAACTCGGCGCACTCCGGGCAGAGCTGGTCGTAGAAATGGTGGAGCGCAGCGTAGTCGCGCTTGCACACGTAGCAGTTGCGCGGCTCCACCGCCTCGCGGAAGTCGGGGTCGGCCGTCACGTCGCGCTGCTCGAACCCCGCGGGCGCGAACAGCTTCGGGGTGACGAACACGGGCTCCTCGCGCAGCCTGCGGATGCCGGTCTCCGCCAGCACGCTCTCGGCGCGCTGCACGCGCGCCGCCTTGTGCTCGCGCTTGGTGGCCTTGCGCAGCCGCCGGCGGTCCACCGCGTCCGGTCGCGACACCCGTCCCGCGGCCTGGAGCAGCCGCATGCGGTCGTCCTCGGGCACCGCGGCCAGGAGGCCCCGGTCGTCGGTGATGGACTCCAGCAGCTCGGCGGCGGCGCGGACGCGCTCGGCCAGGGTGCCGGCGACCGTTTCCGGGAGCGTGGGAGCGGGGGCGTATTCAGTGTGCATCTGCTGCCGTGGACGGGTGTTCCGGTGATTTGCGCGGGGAATATAACACCGCTCCGCCGCCACGTGGGCCGGAGACGCGCGCCCGGTGGATGGGCTGCGCGAGCGCGTGGCATGCATCTGGCCCCTCGCGCACGCCTTTCCAGGGACGAACGCGAAAGGGAGCGATGTACGTGACACGAGCGTGGACGGCGGCGGGGCTGGCGGGATTCCTCGCCGTGGCGGGGTGCGGGCGCGGCGGGGAGGATGCCGGCGGCGGGGCTCCGCGGGAGCGGGCGGCGGCCGCGGCGCAGCAGCCGGCCGCGCCTCCGCCCTCGCCCCCGGCCACCGCCGCCGACTCGGCGGAGGTGCGGGCGCGGATCGCAGCCCGGCGCGACTCGGTGACGGCCGCCTTCGCGCGGGCGCGGCCGCTGGCGGCGCGCGAGGTGGCGGAGCTGCGCCAGGACGTCAACCGCACGCAGATCGCCACGGCGCGGGCGCTGGGGGTGCGCGCCTCCGGCGAGGCGGAGATCCGGCGGCTGCGCGGCGAGGGGCGGCTGGTGGAGCTGGGGGACAGCACCGCCTGGTGGGTGCTGCGCGAGATGGACCACTCCTCGCCGTACGTGACGCCGGACGCACGCGCCATGCTGGAGCGGCTCGGGCGGCGCTTCCACGCGCGGCTGGACAGCCTGGGGCTGCCGCGCTACCGCATGAAGGTGACCTCCGCCATCCGCACCGACGACGCGCAGGCGGAGCTGCGCCGCATCAACACCTACGCCTCGCGCACGGTGAGCGCGCACGAGTTCGGCACCACGGTGGACGTGTCGCACGAGCGCTTCGCCGTTCCCGCGGACCCGCGGCTGCGCGCCCCGGCCGGCACGCTGGCCGCGCTGGAGGGGGAGCTGGAGGCGGAGATGCTGGAAGAGACCGGAAAGGAGAACGCCCGGGCGCTCCAGGCGGCGCTGGGGCGGGCCATCGCGGAATTGCGGGAGGGGGGCGCGCTCCACGTGATGATGGAGAACCAGCAGCCGGTGTACCACATGACCGTGCGGCGGCGGCTGGCGGCGGGGCAGTGAGGCGGGTTTTCGCCTGAACAGCATTGAACTGCCGATTCGGGCGTGCCCCCGCTGACGCGGGGTCGGGCTGCGGCTCCGTAGCGCACGGAACTACTGTGCGCAACGGAGTCGAGCCCCGGCGGAAACTGCCCCGCCGGGGCTCGCCCCTTCGGGCCGAAATCCCTCACGCGGGGGTGGTGCTGGCGTCCGCGGAGGCTGCTTTTCCGGCGTCAGGCCGGGGGCGCGGGGGGCTGGTCCGCCAGCGGCGCGGGCAGGCCGTCGATGCTGCGCGCGTTCTTTTCGGCGCGGTAGGCGGGGAGCGCGTCGGCCTTTGCCTCCGCCCAGCGCAGCAGGGTGTCGCGCTGCTCCACCAGCTCCATGCGCGGCACGGCGAACCCGCACGACGTCTGCACGCGGGTGACGCGCACCGCCACCACCTGGCGGGCGCCCGGGTACGCCGGGAACAGGCCCCGCAGCGCCTCCCACTCCTCCGCGTCCGGCAGCACCACGCGGCCGCGGCCGTAGAGCCGCAGGATCCTGGGCGCCCCCGCGAACGCGCAGAACATCAGGGTGATGCGCTCGTTCTCCGCGACGTGCGCGGCCGTCTCGTTGCCGCTCCCGGTCAGGTCCAGGTAGGCCACCTCGTCCGGACCGAGCACGCGCAGGCAGTCCAGCCCCTTGGGCGACAGGTTCACGTGCCCCTCGCCGTCCAGCGGCGCCGTGGCGACGAAGAAGAGCGGCTGCTCCTCGATGAAGCCCCGCAGCTCGGGGGTGATGCAGTCGATTACCTTGCCCATGCGCCAGCCGGAAGGTGGGAGGTGACAGGCGGGCGGCGTCGGCCGCTGCGAGCCCGCGCGCCGGCGGCGTTCTCCTCGGGTGCGCGCCAGGCGCGCCTCCGGCGCCTGGAGGCGGTGCCGGGCGGATTCCAGCTCCTCCGCCGTCTGCCGGGCCGCGAGCGAGTCGTGCCCCCGGCCGCGGCACGGATGCACGACCCGTGCGAGGCCGCCGTCAGCGGGGGATGGGGTACGAGGCGCCACGCGCGACGCTTTCGCGGGCGCGGCTCCAGCGGGCGGCGAGCACGTCCGGGTGCGCGGCGAGGAAGTCCTCCTCCAGCTCGGTCGCGGCGATCTCCAGGGCGTAGCGGAGCGCGGCGGGGAGCCGGTCCACCGAGGGCGAGCCGGTTTGCACCTCCAGGATGCGCCGCTCCGCGGACGCCAGGAACGCGCCGGGCCCCCCGGCCGCCTCCACCTCGCGGACCGCCTCCCGCACCTGCCCCGCGTCCGCCCGCCGCCCGCGGGCGGCCCCGCGCAGGACGAAGCGCAGCACCACGAGCGCGTCCTCGTCCTCCAGCTCCCAGCGCTGCTCGTAAAAGGAGTCCACCCCGATGGAACCGGCGCGCAGGTGGACGCGAAAGCCGCGCGGCGCTCCGGGCGAGGTCCTGACCGTCACCTGGGAGATGCGCCCGCGGATCTCCGGCCGGGAGCCGCCGTCCTTGCCCAGGGCGAAGTTGAGCCGGTCCGTGGCGATCGGCTGCTCCGCGCCCCGCACCCGCAGCCCCATGACGCCCAGCCCGATCACCGCCAGGCCGGCGAGCGGGTGGACGAGGAACAGGGCCGCGCCCGCGGCGAACACGCCCGGCCAGGCCACGGCGCGCCAGGGAAAGGAGCGCCGGTGTCCGGGGAGCGGCGAATACCGGAGTTCCGCGTACGACGCCCAGCCCCCGGCCCCCACGCGCGCCACGCGGAGCGGGGGAGACACGTCGCGCCGGCCCGCGCCGTCCGCGCCGCCCTCCTGCGCGGCGGCAGCGACCTCCGCCCACGCGGGGGAGCCCGGCTCCACCGGGGCCGGGCTCCATTCGCCGCACCCGCCGCAGACGAGCCAAAGCCGCCGCCGGACCTCGTCGGCCGCCACCCGCCCGCCCACGGGGAGCGACGGGAGCGCGCCGCTCTCCGGGAACGGCGCGTAGCAGGCGGGGCAGACGGAGCCGGAGGGGTTCGTGCTCATGTGGTCTTCCGCCGCCGGCGGAGTCATCGGTAGCCCGTCGCGTCGGCGGGGAGGCCGGGGTCCTGCACCTCGCGCATGTACCGCCAGGCGTCCGGCTGCGAGCCGTCCACGTCGCGGAACCCGTACGTCTTCGCCAGCCCGCCGCTGGACAGCGACTGCCCGTTCCAGCGGGCCACGTCCGGGTCCGCGGCCAGCGCGGCGACCGCCCGCCCCACGTAGCGCGGACTCTCGGAGATGACGAAGTGCGGCACCTTCTCCGTGGCGTCCCGCCAGTTGTCCTCGGCGACGCCGAAGGCGTCCAGCATCATCTCGGAGCGCAGCCAGCCGGGGGTGAGCGCCACGGCGGTGCAGCCGTGCGGGGCCAGCTCCCGGGCCAGCCCCCAGGCCATGCGCACGACGGAGGTCTTCACCAGGTCGTAGAAGACGGAGAGCCGGTAGTTGGCCGCGTTGTACTCGGCCGTGCCGTCGGTCATCTCCACCACCAGCCCGCCCGGCCGCCGGACCAGCAGCGGCAGCGCGAAGTGGCTGGTGACCAGGTGCGTGTCGATCCCCAGCCGCATCATCCGCAGGCCGCCCTCCAGCGAGTGCTCCCACACCGGGACGTTCCACTCGATCAGCCGCTCGCCGCCCCAGACGTCGTTGACCAGCACGTCCAGCCGCCCGTGGTCGGCGTCGATCCGCTCCACCAGCGACCGCACCTGCGCCGGGTCCAGGTGGTCGGCCCGCACGGCGACGCCCTCGCCGCCGGCCGCGGTCACCGCCTCCGCCGCGTCCTCGATGGTCTCCGGGCGGTCGTACTCCGACCGCTGCTCGCGCGTCGTCCGACCGGTGCAGTACACCGTCGCCCCGGCGGCCCCCAGCTCCACGGCGATGCCGCGCCCGGCGCCGCGTGTGGCCCCCGCCACCAGCGCCACCCTCCCCGCCAGCGGAAGGCCGCTCATGCTTCCGCGCCGGCGCGGGGCGGCTCCTCGCCGGCGGACAGCGCGGCCAGCTGCGCCTCCAGGCGGTCGAGGTTCTGCTCGTTCGCCGCCGCGATGAAGTCGCGGATGGCCGCGGCGTGCTCCGCCGAGTCGAAGCGCATGCGCCAGGTGAGCCGCGTGCCGCCGGCATCGTCGGCGAAGGTCATCGTCATGGTGAACTCGTGCCCCGGCTGCGGGTGGCGCAGGACGACCCGCTCCCCGTTCACCACCTCCAGGAACTCCCGCTGCATGGGGTACTCGGCGCCGTCGGGGCCGCGCATCACCAGCCTCCAGGCGCCGCCCGGGCGCAGGTCGAACTCGTGGAAGGTGCTGGCGAAGCCCGCCGGCCCCCACCACCGCGCCAGCAGCTCCGGGTCGCCGAACGCCCGGTAGACGAGGCCGCGCGGGGCGGGGAGGAGGCGCGTGGAGACGACGTCCCGCGCGTCGGCTGCGGGGTCCGGTGCATGGGCCTGTGCGGTCATGGGCTCACCTGGGTGGGGTGGGTGGAAGCCGGCGGGGGCGGCGCCGGCTCGGGACTCGACTGCACGGGTCGGCCCTCTGGCGCGGACCGCCACCACCGCCAGGCATTCGGCTTCCACGCGGGTGGAGCCGTCCCGCGCGAGGTCGCTCCCGCCCAGAGCCGCTCCAGGTCCTCGCGGAGCGCGCGCCGGGTGGCTTCCAGGGTGGCGGTGCCGTCCCGTGCCTGCCGACGGCGCCGAACACCTGCCCCACGAAGCCGCCGGAGTCCAGTCCGCCGTCGCGATGCGTCCGCCGGGCCCGCACGCGCGCGTCGATTCGGCCGCGACGCGGTCCGGACGCCGTCATCTCACGGTCGGCGCCCGGTCACCCCAGCAGCTGCGGGTTGAGGCGCCAGACCGACCAGGTGAGCGCCGCCGCGAAGCTCACCCAGAGCAGGTAGGGGAGCAGGAGCGCGCCGGCCAGCGGCCGCACGCGCCAGAACGCCACCATCGTGGCGAGGATCAGCACCCACAGCACGAGGATCTCCGCGAACGCCGGCGCCCCCTGCCGCCAGGCGAAGAACAGCCAGGTCCAGAGCGCGTTGGCGGCGAGCTGGACCCCGAACAGGCCCAGCGCCGCACGTGTGCCGCCGAACCCCCGCTCCCGCCACACCAGCCAGGCGGCGACGCCCTGGAGGACGTACAGGACGCTCCACACCGGCCCGAAGAGCGACGCCGGCGGGGCCCAGTCCGGGCGCGCGAGCTGCGCGTAGAAGGAGCCCGCGTTCGCCGACGCCGCGCCGCCGACCGCGGCCGCCGCGAAGCTGACGGCCAGCCACCCCGCCAGGCCGAGGGCCTGCTTCGAGCGCGTCGTCACTGGACGCGGATCACGACCGCGGCCCGCGGCGCCGGGCCCCGGCCGCCGGACTCGCTCCAGAGCGGCACTTCCAGCGTCAGGACGGCTTCCCCGGGCTGCCTGGCCCGCAGCGAGTCGAGCGAGACCATTCCGGCCACGGGCGAGACGAGGCCCCGGTTCACGAGGAACAGGCGCCCGAGGCGCTGCCGGTCTCGTCGTAGGCGACCAGGCGCAGCCGGGAGAGCGCGAAGGATTCGCCCACCCCCAGACGGATCTCGGACGGGTCGCCCTCCACCCGCGCGATCCGGGGCGCCAGCTCCCGCAGCCGCGCGGGTCCGATGAGGTCCGCGTCCCGGGGATCGACGTAGACCCGTACGCTTTCCGTTCGGGTCCCGGTGCGTCGTTCCGCCGGAGCCGGAGCGGAGTCCGCCGGCTGGCCCGCGCGGGAGCAGGCGCCGAGGAGCAGGAGCAGGGCAATGGAGCGAGCGTGCATCTGATGGAGGACCGGGTGAGAGGTGGGGCCGGACCCGGCCGGGCGTGCCGGCGGGAGGTCTACAGCACGGTGGCGAGCGGCTGAAGCAGTACGAGCGCGGCGAGGATGCCCGCCAGGGTGGGGCGTGTGCGGGCCAGCGGGGTCCCACGGTCACGGCAGGGCACCGTCGTCGAGGAGAGAGGCGGATCCATCGCTGCGCCGGCCGGCCGCAGGCGGCGGGGCGGCCGCCCGCGCCTTGGCTGCTGCCAGGGCCGCGGCCCGGCGGCGCGCCATGATCGCCCCGGCCTCCGGCGCGGCGAGGACGACCTCCTCCAGGTGCCGGCAGAAATCGGGCTCGCCGGCAGCCGCCCGGAGCTCGTCCAGGAAGGGGTGGACCTTGGCGAAGGCGAGGAAGACCTCACCGTGGGCCGCGCGGAACGCGTCGCCGTCGATCGCGCCGCCGGTCACCAGGGAGGCGGCCATGTCCCAGTAGCCCAGCACCATGCGAAAGGCCGCGTTGCGCGGGCCGCCCGCCAGCGCCGCCAGCTCGGCGAAGCTCTGGGGGGTGAACTCGGCCAGGAACCAGGCGCGCGCCTCCCGGAGCACCGGCTCGCGGCGCATCTCGAACAGCTGGAGGTTCAGCCGGGCGCTCTCGTAGGGAGTGGGCATGGGGAAGTGCGCGGTGGGGGTGGTGCTGGAGGATTCGCGGGGCCGACTTCATGTACACGGCCGGCGAGGCCCCCGCAAGCTCGAGCGGGCTCCGTCTCCCGCCGCGCTCCGCTCCCGCCGGATCCCGGGGCCGGCAGATCCTGCCCGGAAAAACTCACCCACCCCGGCCCGGCACAATCTGCCGCACAGCGCCTTTTGCCGGCGGGAAACCACCGGCGGGAGAACTCCCCGAACGGCGCCAAGTCGAATGCAAACAGGGGTTTGCGGGGACGCGTGAAATCCGCCGGAAACCGGTATGGGGCGTGCCTTCCGGAGGGGCGCGATTCACTCCCCTCACGTCCCCCCACCGGAGATCGGACCCATGACCACGACGAAGGCGCTCAGGAACACTCGCGCGAGTGGAGACCTCGTCGAGCGCGAGCGGCTCCTCAGCGACCACCTGGGGCTGGTGCACCACGTGTCCCGCCAGGTGTCGCGCACGCTCACGGTGGAGGTGGACTTCGACGAGCTGGTGTCGGCGGGGACCATGGGGCTGATGAACGCCCTCGACAACTTCGACGCCACGCGCGGGCTGGCGTTCAGCACCTTCGCCGCGCCGCGCATCCGCGGGGCGATCCTGGACGAGCTGCGCCGCCAGGACCACGTCTCCCGCTCGGTGCGCCGCAAGACGCGCGAGATCGGCGCCGCGCGCGAGTCGCTTATGCGCACCCTGGAGCGCGCCCCCTCCGACCGCGAGGTGGCGGAGCACCTGGGCATCGACATGGAGACGTTCTGGCGCTGGAGCGGCGACGTGGAGGGCACCGTCCACGTGCCGCTGGACGAGCGCGCGGGCGGCGACGACCGCGACGGGCGGGCGCTGGCCCCGGCGGAGTTCCTGGCCGGCGAGACGCAGCACGACATCGAGGGTCGGCTGAACCTGGGGCAGGAGGTGGGGCACCTGCGCGAAGCCATCCTCCACCTCAAGGAGCAGGAGCGGATCGTCCTCACCCTGTACTACTACGAGGAGCTGAAGCTCCACGAGATCGCCGCCATCCTGGAGCTGACGGAGTCGCGCGTGTCGCAGATCCGCTCCAAGGCGCTGGCGCGGCTGCGCGGCGAGCTGGCCCCGCTGCGGGAGAAGGTGGCGTGATGGCCGGGCTGCGCACCGTGCTGCCGGACGCGCTCCCCGCGCCGGCCGGCGAAGCGGTGCTCGCGGGGCTCGCCGCGACCCTGGTCGCCTCGCTCCTCCTGGGCCTCCGGCTGTCCCGGCGGCAGGCGGGGGCCGGCGAGCTGCGGGACGTGCTCGCCGCCCGGCCGACGAAGAGCGGGGAACGGGCTCCGGACTGATCCCCGGGGCCGGCTCTCAGCCCGCCGGGCGGGGGCTCCTCCCCGCCGGCAGCGTCGGCAGCCGCGCGGCGATCCCGCTCCCCGTCGCCTCGGCCTCCCCTCCGGCCGCCGCGAACAGCGCCGCCGGCCCCGCGCCGTCCAATCCCCCGCCCGGGGCGCCGCCCTCCGGCTCCACCTCCACCGTCACCCAGCTCTCGTCGCCGGTGCAGCGCACGGCCACGCGCGCCGCGCCCCGTTCCCGGGCAGCGGTCCCTGCGCCCACCAGCAGCGCGAGCAGGGCGTGTACCAGCGCCGTCTCCGGGCAGAGCACGGGGAGCAGGTCGGGCGCCGTCTCCACCGCGAACTCCACGTCGCGGGTCTCGCGGTGCTGCGCCACCAGCGCGAGCGCGTCCGCGAGCACGTCGCCCAGCTGGAGCGGGATGGGCTCCTCGCCCGGGCGGCGGGGGATCATGGAGAGCAGCCGCAGCGTGTCGCCCAGCCGCTCCAGCTCGTCGCGGAGGGCGCTCGCGGGGTCCATGCCGCCGCCTCCGCCCAGCGCGGCGAGCTGCACCAGGGCGCTCACGGTGCCCAGCCGGTTGTTGAGCGCGTGGTGAACCCCCGCCACCAGCCCGTCCGAGACCGCCAGCCAGGCCTCGCCGGCCGTTTCCCCTTCGTTCATCCGCGCCTCTCCGGTTCCGGGACGTGTCCCACGGCCTGTGCAGCTTCCCGGCGCGCCTTCCTATACTTCCTCAGGGAGAGTATCGGCCACTCCGTGCGGATGCCATGGCAACATACCGGAAGCATGCTCCTTGCTGCCCCGTCGAATCGGTCGGGGCAGTCTTGTTCCGACGATGTCGAAGCCGACGAACCCAGCCGACGCGGAACGGAACGATGGAAGCCAGCAAGAGGAAGAGACTGGAAGAAGCGGGCTGGCAGGTGGGGTCAGCGCAGGAGCTCCTCGATCTCTCCCGTGAGGAGGCGGAGCTGGTGGAACAGAAGGTGGCGGTGCGAGACAGCCAGGATGAGGCCGGGAGAATGACCCGTGTAGATCCATCCGCTAGCGGGTTGCGGCGGCCTGCTCGCCCATGACGCTCGACAACCGGTTCGGAAAGAGCGACAGATTCTACGCCGCGAGCCACAACTGCTTCGTCTCGCCGGTCTTCGCGTCGATCTCCTGTTTGGACAAACCGGTGCGTGACAGATGGTGCTGAACGATTTCTTCCAGCTGCGCCTTCACGGCGGCGGCATCGTCCGCGATGCGCGCAAGCCGCCCACGGAGCGCGTCGATCCTCTCGCAGTGCAAGAGAGCATCCTGGCTTTCGATCCCGCTCCGGTGCACCAGCCATTGGCGGTCGTCCAACAGGCGGCTCCAACGCTCTTCGAACTCCGCACCCACGAGACCCAAGGCGTCGGGTCCCGTCGAACCCGAATCCACACCTGGATCGCGATCCCCCATGGCTGCCGCGGCCAGGGCTCCGGCGTGCTCCGGCGGCTGGTTGCGGGTGAGTACGAGATAGGAGAAGAACGCCGCTTCGAGGGCCTGCACTTCGGTGAGTGCGTGGCTGATCCACGTCTGCACGTCCTGAACGGCGGAACGGCGTAGAAGCTCGCCCCGCTCGCGGACCGTCATCCGCGTGGCGTGCTTTGCCCGGACCGCGTGGGTGAAATCGTATTCGTCGCGCATCTCGGAATCGCCTTCCTTCTTCATACTCTTTCCTCTCGTACCGCGTCGCTTCACGAGCGCTGATGATCCGGATCGAGTGCTCCAGGAGTGTTCCGGGTCCGGCATCTCTCGCGCGTGCTCGTCGGCGAACGCGGATTCGGCTTCGGAAAACGACACCCGGTGCTACGTGAGATTCCGCTTTGACTTCTCCGGATCCCATTCGAACAGAGGAGCCATCTACAAGATACGAGAGGGAGACGGACAACGGTACAACGAATTATCCCGAATCCGGGAGACGCCTTTCTGAGGCGGGGATTCTTGGATGCAGGAGGGGCGAACGCGACATCGTCGGCACGATCGAACAGGAACAAGTCGCCGGCCGAAATCGTCGCGCTGACCGGCTACGCCCCCAGCTTCTCCACCAGCTTCGCCATCTCGTCCAGGTCGAACGGCTTGGTCAGGCACGGCCGGCCGGTGGTGATCCCCTGGCTGGTGCGCGCCCGGCCGATGTCGCCCGTCATCAGCGCGGTGCGGCCGGCCAGCGCCGGCATCGCCTCCAGCTTCTCCAGCAGGTCCAGCCCGTCCCCGGGCATGCGGGCGTCCACCAACGCCACGTCGAAGGCGCCCTCGGCGGCCAAGCGCACCGCCTCGTAGGCGTCCGCGGCCTGCGTCACCTCGTGCCCGCGGCGCGCCAGGAAGAGGGCGATCGCCATGCGCAGGTTGGGCTCGTCGTCGGCCACCAGCACGCGCAGGCGGCGGCCCGCCTCCGCGGCGGGGCGGCGCACCGCGCGGGGGCGCGCGGAGGGGAGCGCGTCGGCGCGGGGGAGCTGGAGGAAGAAGGCGGTGCCGCGCCCCTCGTCGCTCTCGGCCCAGAGCTGGCCGCCGTGGTCGCGGACGATCCCGGCCGAGATCCCCAGCCCCAGCCCCGTCCCCGCCGGCTTGGTGGTGTGGTACGGGTCGAAGATGTGCTTGAGGCGGTCGCGGGGGATGCCCGGGCCGTTGTCCACCACCGACAGCACCACTCCCTCCGACGACTCGCGGGTGCGGACGATGAGCAGGCGCGGGCCGGCGCCCGAGGCCAGGGCCTGCTCGGCGTTGACCACCAGGTTGAGGATCACCTGGTGCAGCGCGCCCGCCTCGCCCATCACCGGCGACAGCGCCGTGTCGAAGTCGCGCCTCACCTGGATCCCCGCCGTCTCCAGGGCGTAGCGGTGGATGCTGAGCACCCGCTCGGCCACGGAGCTCAGGTTCACCGGCTCGCGCCCGCCCGCCCCCTGCTGCCGCGCGAAGCTGAGCAGGTCGCCCACGATGCCGGCGATGCGCGTGCTCTCCTCGATGATGATCTCCAGCGCCTCGCGCTGCGCCGGCCCCGCGGCCTCGCGCGCGAGCAGCTGCGCGAAGCTCTTGATGGAGGCGAGCGGGTTGTTGACCTCGTGCGCCACCCCCGCCGCCAGCTCCCCCACCGAGGCGAGCCGCTCCGCCTGGCGGCGCCGCTCGCGCTCCGCCACCAGCTCGGTGCGGTCCTCCACCAGCACCAGCCCCCAGTGCTCGCCCGCCCAGCGGCGGGAGCGGACCACCAGCCGGGCGAAGCGCTGCCCGCGGGGCCCGGGGATCCGCACCTCCGTCTCCACCTCGACCCCCTCCGCCGTCGCCATGCGCGAGCGGAAGTGCTCGCCCACGCCCTCGCCCTCCAGCACGGGCGCCAGCTCGCGGAAGAAGTCGCGGCCCACCGTGTCCGCCGCGCCGCGCCCGGAGAGCAGCACCTCGGCGGCGTTGACGTGGCGGACCACGCCGCGCGCGTCGAGCACCAGCACGCCCACGGGGAGCTCGTCCAGCAGCTCGCGGAGCCAGTCCAGCACGTCGGAGATCTCGGGAACCACGGACACCTGGAGGGAGGTTGTGGACTCGGTCATGGCGGGGAATGGTGGCTGGTTGTTTGTGCACGAAGGTACCACTTTCCCGCACTCCCGGCAACGCATCCGCGTCTTTCACACGCTCTCATCTCGCCATTCGGATCGGCCGGCGCGGCCCCGCGTGCGGCAGCCGCGGCTCGGGCTCGAACCGCTCCGGCGGCCCTCCGCTTCTCGGCGTACTCCGTGCTGCGTACTTTTCCTGGCGAAACCCTTCGCGCCGCCGTACCGTACGGGAGCGCACCCGTCCCGCGGCACCCCCGCACGGCCCGTCCGCCCCCGCCCCACCCTCCCGGAGGACCCAATGGAAGTCATGCCCATCGAGCTGACCGGCCTCATCGGCACCATCGGCGGCATCCTGATCGTCCTCGTCCCCGTCGCCGGGCTGACCGCCCGCTTCGCCCTGAAGCCCATCGTGGAGGCGATCACCCGCGCGCGCGAGACCCAGGCGGGCAACCGCGAGACGGCCATCCTGGAGAAGCGGGTCGCCCTGCTGGAGCAGCAGCTCCGCACCGTCGAGGGGAGCGTGGACCGGCTGGTGGAGGACTCCGACTTCCGCCGCCAGCTGGAAGCCCCCCACGGCTGAGCCGGTTCTCGCCGCTCCCCGCCTCCCCGCGCCCGCCCGCGGTCCCCCGCCGGACCCCGGGCGAGCGCGTTCGCGCGTCCCCTGGCCCGCCCGCTCCCTTGACGATGCCCCTCCCGGGGGTGACTTTTGCTGTCTGAAAAGGTTCGCGTGGCCACCGCGCGGCCCCTTCCCGGACGCACCCACCCGACCCGGTCACGGAGCCGAGGATGGCGATGGAGACGGCCAGCACCTCCCCCGGCTCGGTGAGCCTCCCGCAGGCGGTCTTCGCCCCCCCGCCCGCCGGCGGCCGCGTCTCGTGCGTTCACCACTTCTTCGAGGAGCAGGCGGCGCGCACCCCGGACGCCACGGCCCTGGCGCACGGCGCCGAGTTGCTCGGCTACCGCGAGCTGGACCGGCGCGCCAACCGGCTGGCGCACGCCCTCCGCCGCCGCGGCGCCGGGCCCGAGGTGCGGGTGGGGATCTGCGTGCGGCGCTCCATCGACCTGGTGGTGGGGCTGCTGGGGATCGTCAAGTCCGGCGCCGCCTACGTCCCCCTGGACCCGGCCTACCCGCGCGAGCGCATCGCCCTGACGCTGCGCGACGCCCGCGCCCCGCTGGCGGTCACCCGGCGGGAGCTGGCGCCGCTGCTGGCGGGGCACGCCGGCGGGCTGCTCCTGCTGGACGCCGACCGCGCGGCGATCGACCGGGAGCCGGCGGAGGCGCCGGAGAGCGGCGCCGGGCCGGAGAACCTGGCGTACGTGATCTACACCTCCGGCTCCACCGGAGTCCCTAAGGGCGTGCAGATCGAGCACCGGAGCGCCGTGGCGCTGCTGCGCTGGTGCCGCGAGGCGTACACCGCCGCCGAGTGCGCCGGCGTGCTGGGCTCCACCTCGGTGTGCTTCGACATGTCCGTGTTCGAGGTCTTCCACACCCTGGGGGTGGGGGGGACGCTGTACATCGCCGAGAACGCCCTGGAGCTGCCGCGCCTTCCCGCGCGCGACCGCGTCACGCTGGTCAACACCGTTCCCTCCGCCGCGGCCGAGCTGCTGCGCGCGGGCGGGATCCCCGCCTCGGTGCGGACGGTGAACCTGGGCGGCGAGGCGCTGCGCGGCTCGCTGGCGCAGGGGCTGTACGCCCTGCCGCACGTGGAGGCGGTCTACAACCTGTACGGCCCCACCGAGGACACCACCTACTCCACCCGGCTGCGGGTGGAGCGGGGGGCGGAGCGCGAGCCCACGGTGGGGCATCCGGTCGCCGGCACCCGCGTCCACCTGCTGGACGCGGGGCTGGACGCCGTCCCCGTGGAGGGCGTGGGCGAGGTGTACCTGGCCGGCGACGGGCTCGCCCGCGGCTACCTGGGCCGCCCGGAGCTGACCGCCGAGAAGTTCCTCCCCGACCCGTTCTCCGCCGGGCCCGGCGCGCGCATGTACCGCGTGGGCGACCTGGGGCGGATCCTCCCGGACGGCGAGCTGGAGTACCTGGGCCGCGTGGACCACCAGGTCAAGGTCCGCGGCTTCCGCGTGGAGCCGGGCGAGGTCGAGGCGGCGCTGGAGGCCCACCCCGGCGTGCGCGAGGCCGCCGTCGTCGCGCACGACGACGAGGCCGGCGGCAAGGCGCTGGCCGCGTACTTCGTCCCCGTGGGGGGCGCGCCCGCGCCCGCGGAGCTGCGCGCCTGGCTGCGCGAGCGGCTCCCGGAGTACATGGTCCCCTCCGCCTTCGTGGCGCTGGAGGCCTTCCCGCGGACCCCCAGCGGCAAGACCGACCGGCTGGCGCTCCCCGCCCCCGGCCCGGCGCACTCCGGGGAGGGCGCGGCGTACGCGGCGCCGCGCACCCCCACCGAGGAGACGGTCGCCGCCATCTGGGCCGAGGTGCTGGGCGCGGAGCGCGTGGGCGTCCACGAGCACTTCTTCGACCTGGGCGGCCACTCGCTGCGCGCCGCGCAGATCGTGGCCCGGCTGCGGAGCGCCTTCCGCGTGGAGCTCCCCATGGGCGCGCTCTTCGACGCGCCCACGGTGGCGGAGCTGGCGGCGCGGGTGGAGGCGGCCGGCGGGGCGGGGGAGGAGGCGCCGCCGCTGGTCCCCGTGCCGCGCGATCCGCTGCGCGCGCTCCCGCTCTCCCTCTCGCAGGAGGCCGTCTGGTTCTTCCAGGAGCTGGCCCCGGGGATGAAGTCGTACAACTTCCAGGCGTCGTTCCGCCTCCGCGGCGCCCTCGACCCGGACGTGCTGGAGCGCGCCCTGGCCGAGATCGTCCGCCGCCACGAGATCTTCCGCACCACCTTCCACGAGGTGGGCGGCGCCGCCGTGCAGGTGGTCCATGAATCCGGCCCGCTGCTCCTCCCCCGCTTCGACCTGCGCGGCCTGCCGGAGGCGGAGCGCGACGGGGCGGTGCGGCGCCACGCGGCCGAGGAGTTCGGCGCCCCGTTCGAGCTGGGGCGCCTGCCGCTGATCCGCTGGCGCCTGCTGCGCCTGGCCGACGACGAGCACCTGCTCCTGCAGGTGGAGCACCACTTCGTCCACGACGGCTGGTCGTTCGCCGTGTTCCTGCGCGAGCTGGTGGCGCTGTACACCGCCTTCGCGGAGGGGCGCCCGTCGCCGCTCCCGGAGCTGCCGGTGCAGTTCGCCGACTTCGCCGCGTGGCACCGCCGGCTGATGGAGGGCGAGCGCGCCCGCGCCGACGTGACGTACTGGAAGGAGGCGCTCTCCGGCGCCGACCCCGCGCTGGAGCTCCCCACGGACCGGCCCCGCCCCGCTACGATGAGCTTCCGCGGCGCCTCGCTGCGCACGCGGATGCCCGCCGCCACGGCGCGCGCGGCGCGGGCCTTCTGCCGGGAGACGGGCGCCACCCTGTACATGACCCTGCTGGCCGCCTTCGAGGCGCTGATGGGGCGCTACAGCGGGCAGGAGGACTTCTGCCTGGGCGGCGGCGTCGCCAACCGCAGCTGGAAGGAGACCGAGGGGCTGATCGGGATGATCGTCAACACCATCGCCCACCGCGTCCGGCTGGACCGCGTCCGCACCTTCCGCG
Organism: Gemmatimonadota bacterium; assembly: GCA_040752145.1. GTDB lineage: Bacteria > Gemmatimonadota > Gemmatimonadetes > Longimicrobiales > Longimicrobiaceae > JAFAYN01. The sequence continues at coordinate 613 of JBFMFL010000129.1, read as the reverse complement.
AGCTGGTGGAGCAGGTGCGCGACACCGCCCGCGAGGCGTACGCCCACAAGGACGTCCACTTCGGGCAGGTGGTGGAGGCCGTCGCCCCCGAGCGGACGCTGAGCCGGCTCCCCGTCTACCAGGTCGCCTTCAGCTTCCACGACTCGCCGTACCCGGAGCTCCGCCTCCCCGGCGTGGAGGTGGAGCTGACGGAGGCGCTCGGCAACGGCTCCGCCAAGTTCGACCTCCAGGTGATCACGATGCCGCGCGCCGAGATGCGCGCCGGGGCCCCGGAGGACCTGGTGGAGGAGGTGTGGGAGTACGCCACCGACCTGTTCGACCCGGAGACGGTGGAGCGGATGGTGGGCGACTACCACCGCCTCCTCGCCGCCCTGCTGGCGGAGCCGGACCGCGACTTCCGCGAGGTGTCGCTGGATGCGCCGGAGGAGCGCGCGCGGCTGCTGGGCGAGTGGTCGCGCGGCCCGGAGATGGCGATCGGCGACCGGCCCGTCCCCGCGCTGGTGGTGGACGCCGCCCGCGCCCGCCCCGCGGCCCCGGCGGTGGTCTCCGGGGGGGCGACGCTCGCCTCCGGCGAGCTGGACCGCCGCTCCGCCGCCCTGGCCGCGCGGCTGCG
>JBFMFL010000128.1:0-18326 GCA_040752145.1 Gemmatimonadota bacterium | reverse complement strand
CTCGCGGCGCGGGCCGCCCTCCCGCCGCGGGCCGCCGCCCGCGAAGCCGCCCGGCCTGCCGCGCGGGCGGGCCGGCCGCTCCTCGCCGGCGCCCTCCAGGCTGCGGGCCATGCGCTGCAGGCGCCGGGCCTGCTGCATCAGCGAACGCGCCTGGTCCTCCAGCTCGTCGGCCAGCTCCAGCAGCTCGTCCGCGCCGGCGGGCCCGCGGGGCGGGGCGAAGGGGCGCGGCTCGTCGGAGTCGTCGCGCGGGCGCGGGGGGCGGCGGTCGGAGGGACCGCGCCCGGGGGGGCCGCGGCGTGAAGGCTCTTTCATCGTGTATCCTTGCCGGTCGTCGTGGGCGGATGCGTCGCGCGCATCCCGGGGTGCTGCACGTTGCGCACCGCCGCGGGGCTTGCTCCCCTTGATCGCGGAGCGCGCCCGCAGGCGGTCGCGCACCTCGCCCCAGGTGGGGGCGGAGGCGGGGCCCTCCTCGAACTCCGCCAGGCGGCGCTCCAGCCCGCGCCGGCGAGGATCTTCCTTGCGAGGTGTCATTGCGTCAGGCGGCGAACTCGAAGACGGGAGTCTCCACCACCCGCGCCGGAGTCCGACCGCTCCAGATGATCTCCTGGAGCCGCTCGACCGTCGCAGGCGAGAAGTACTGCTCCCCGGTCTCCTCGTCCACACGTGCCGGGACGTTCTCCACGATGACGACCCGGCCATGGACCTCAGCCGTGTACGTCACCAGTCGCTCTACCAACCTTTCCTCCCGCTCCGGTCCTGTCATCCTTCACCTCCTGCGCTGGCGATGGTCGATCCAGAGTTCGGGATCGGGCTCATACAAGGTAATGATCTTGAGCACGGGGCGGGATGGATAGCTGCACTGGACGTGCAGAGGACGTCCCCCGTCCGTGACGCCGAAGACGAGACAGCTGGGGCCGTACTTGTCGTCCGGGTAGTCCTCGATCACTTCGCTCCGGCCCAATACCTCGAGGAGCTCGCGTGCCGTGATCATGCGCACGACGGCCTGATCCACCGCGTGCCTGGAGAGCTCGAACCGGCCGAGGGCGACCTTCTTCCGGATCTGCTCGGCCAGCAAGCTCCGCGTCACGCCGGGTGCTCCGCGCGCGCGGCGAACACCTCGCGCAGGTCGGCGCGCTCCAGCACGGAGGGCGCGGGGCTGCCGGAGGCGTCGGGCCAGCGGACCAGGCGGATCTCCCCGCCCGCGATCTCGATGCCGGTGATGTGCCCGTCCACGAAGCAGCAGCACCCCGTGTTGAAGTAGTACGGCCCCGCCATGGGCACCACCCGCTCCGCGGAGGCCTGGTTCTCCTCGGCGCGCACCCACTCCAGCTCCGCCCGCAGCCTGCGCACCCGCTCCGCGGCCTCGGCGTCGTCCGCGGCCTGCGCGGCGGCGGCGCGCGCGTCCTCCAGCTCCGCCTCCACCCGGGCGGAGCGGGGGCGGGAGCGGAAGATGGGCGCGTGCGTGTGCCCCGCCACCAGCACGGTCCCCGGGCGGGCCTCGGCCCACGAGTACAGCGCCACGTCCTGCCGCTTGCGCAGGCGGAAGTCGCGCGCCGGGGTGTTCAGCGAGCGCCCGGTCACCCGCTGCACCGCGGTCCACACGTAGCGCACCGGGATGCGGGCCACGCGCGACCAGCGGTCGCTCCAGCGCACCCCCTGGTGGCCGTGCGCCAGGAACAGCGTCCCCAGCTCCCGCCCGCCGTCCGTGACGCGCAGCCGGATGGCCTCCTCCACGCGGATCCCGGGGAAGACGGGGTCCAGAAGGGTCCTCACCGCCAGCTCCGATCCCCACAGGTCGTCGTGGTTCCCCCAGACGCGCCGGTAGCGCCCCGCGTGGTGGAACTCGGCCTCCAGCTCCAGGGTGTGGCGGTACGCCTGGAACACCGCGTGGGGCGTGGCCTCCCACAGCTCCTCCGCGTCGCCCAGCACCACCAGCGTGTGCCCCGCCTCCAGGTAGTAGCCCAGCGCCGCGTCGTACGCCGCCTCGCAGCGGCGGAAGTCGTCGGCCCCGTCGCGCACCCCCTTGTGCTGGTCGGAAAAGACCACGATGCGCGCCTCCGCCACGTCCACGGTCCGCTCGCGCCGGCCGGCGCGCTCGTACGCCGCGTCCAGCGCGCGCGACACCTGCCGCCGATGCGCCTCCGCCTTCCGCCTGCCGTCCGCTGGGGCCATGCCGCTCCGTGGTCGTCCGGGTTCGCGGGGGCACTCCGGAAGATCCGGACCGCCGCGGACACCCGGGCTCAGCCGCGCGCGCCCAGGTACTCGCGGCGGAAGCGGTCGCTCCCGCGCGCCTCCTCGGGCGAGCCCAGCCACTGGGAGGTGCCGGACTCCACCCAGAGCAGCCGGTCCGCCAGGGCGAACACCGTGGGCACCTCGTGGCCGGACAGGACCACGGCGCACCCCCGGTCCGCCAGCGCGCGGAAGGCGCGCGCCAGCGCCTCCGCGTCGCGCGGGTCCACGCCGCGGAAGGGCTCGTCCGCCACCAGGCAGGCGGGGCGCCGCGCGAAGGCCAGCGCCACCTCCGCGCGCCGCGTCTCCCCGCCGGACAGCCCGTGCGGCCGGCGCTCCACCAGCCCGGCGATCCCCAGCAATGCCGCCGCCTCGCGCGCGTCGCCGCCGTAGCGGCGCGCGAACGCCCGCAGCTGGGCGCCCACCGCGAGGCCGGGGGTGAGGACGTCGCGGTCCGGCAGGTAGAACAGGCCGCGGCGGGCCAGCAGGTGGAGGCGGGGCCGCTCGTACACCTCGCCCATGAAGTGGACCGTGCCGTGGTCCGGCGCCAGCCACCCGGCCGCGATCTTCATCAGCGTGCTCTTGCCCGAGCCGTTCCTCCCCACCACCCCCATCACCGTGCCCGCCTGCGCCCACAGCGAGCCGGACTTGAGCACGACCCTGTCGCCGTAGCGCTTGCCGACGGACTCGGCTGCGAGCACGGCGTTCACGCGGCGGCCCACAGCACGAGCAGGAGCTCCCCCAGCAGCGGGGGGACCGCCGCGAGCGCCGCGATCCCCGCCGGGCCGGTGCCCAGGTTGGCGAAGAGCAGGTGCTCGTGCCGGCGCCAGGTCTCCAGCACGGCCAGCGCCGCCGTGGCGGGCAGGGCGAAGAGGGGGAGCGGCGCCAGCAGGTGGGCGAGGGAGACCGGCTCGCCGCGCGCCGCCATGGCGATCAGGACCGGCGCGATCAGGAGCAGGCGCACGCCGGGCCAGAACGCGAGCGAGCGCAGCAGCAGCGTCCGGGCGAGGGTGGGCTCGGGGAGGGACCAGCCGGGCATGGGGGGCTCCGGTCGCGGGGTGGGGGCGCGCGGCGGGCGGGGCGCGCGAGGGGCGGCGGGGCCCGGAGTGGGACTCCGGTGTCCCGGTCGGGGCGCGTGCGCCCCGAGGGGGGCCGGGGCGCGGCGCGCGGGGCGCGCGGGCAAGCGGCGCCGCTCCAACGGCTTGCGGGGAGCGCCGCGGCGGGCGCGGCCGCCGCACGGCCCTTGCGGCGGAGGGACCGGGTTGCACCCGGTCCACCGGCGCGGCCGCAGCGGCCCGCCGCCCCTTTCCGCGCAGGAGTCCCCGCCATGAAGATCGTCAAGCACCTGCTCGTCCGCCCGGACGGCACGCCCTTCCCGTTCCGGCCCAGCCCCAACGTGGGAGGGAAGCTGGAGCCGAAGTACCTGGTGATGCACTTCACCGCGGGCTCCAGCGCGCAGGAGTCCATCGACTGGCTGGTCAACCCCAAGGCGAAGGCGTCGGCGCACGTGGTGATCGGCCGGGACGGAAAGATCACGCAGCTGGTGCCCTTCAACAAGGTGGCCTGGCACGCCGGGGCCAGCCGCTGGGAGGGGATCGAGGGGCTCAACCGCCACTCCATCGGCATCGAGCTGGACAACGCCGGCCGGCTGGTGCGCAAGGGCGGCAAGTGGCAGGCGTGGTTCGGGGGGAGCTTCAAGGACGCGGACGTGATGGAGGCCGTGCACAAGAACGAGAGCTCGGTCTCCGGCTGGCACGTCTACACCCCCGAGCAGCTGGAGGCGGCCGCCGAGCTCGCCGCGCTCCTGGTGGACCACTACGGCCTCCAGGACGTCATCGGGCACGACGACATCTCCCCCGGGCGCAAGTTCGACCCGGGCCCGGCCTTCCCCATGGGCAACTTCCGCTCGCGGGCCCTGGGCCGCGCGGACGACCGCCTCCCGGTGTTCGTGACCACGGACTCGCTCAACATCCGCGTGGGCCCGGGCGCCGACCGCAGGGCGCTGGACGAGGGCCCGCTCCCGCCGGGGACGCGCGTGGAGGTGGTCGCGGAGGAGGGGAACTGGCGCCGGGTGAACGTGCTGGACACGGTGGGGAGCGCGAACGACCTGGAGGGGTGGGTCAACGGCCGCTTCCTGCGCCGCGCAGAGGTGGACGCCACCCCCGCGGCCGCGGACCGGCGCGCCCCGCTCGTGGTGGAGGTGGCGCCCCCCGCGCAGTAGCCGCCGGAGCGCCGCCGCCAGCGCGACCAGCGCCAGGCCCAGCGCCGCCAGGGCGAGCCCCGCCGCCGTCCGCTCCCGGATCCGCCCCGCCTCCGCCGCGCTCCGCACCGCCGCCTCCAGCTCCGCCGCCCGCCCGGCCAGCGCCGCCGCGGCCTCGGCCTGCACCGCCTCCAGCCGCCCCAGGCGGTCCGGGAGCGCGCCGATGGTCCCCTCCACCCGCCCCAGCCGCTCGGGGAGCGCCACCAGCGCGTCCTCCACCTCCACCACCCGCGCCGCCAGCGCGCTCATCTCGTCGCGCACCTCGTCCGCCGCCGTGGCCGCGCCGCCGGCCAGCGCCGCCCACGGGTCGGCGGCGCCCTCGCCGAAGAGCGACTGCCCCATCACCGAGCGGGCCGCCTGCACCTGCCGCATCCCCTCCTCGAAGTGGTGCTGGCGGATGCGCTTCTCCGCGTCGGGGAGCGGCTCGGAGGCGGCCATCTGCGCGGCCTTGAGCACCGCGTTCTTGATGTCGCCGCCGCTGGCCGGGTACGCATCCGCCAGGGCGCGGAAGTTCACGTCCTCCCCCAGCGGCGTCTTTTCGCCGTGCAGCTGCACCCGCCAGATCCTCTCGCGCTCCTCCGCGCCCGGCATGGCGAAGAGGATGTGGTTGCGGATGCGGCGCTCGAAGGCCGGGTCGAAGTTGGCGGCCAGGTTGGTGGCGAACACCACCACGCCGGGGAACTCGTCCAGCTCGCGCAGCAGCACGTTGACCACCAGGTTGGCCTCGCGCTGGTACCCCTGGTCCAGCATGGTCGAGCGGCGCGCCGCGATGGCGTCCGCCTCGTCGAAGAAGAGCACCGCGTCCTGCTCGGCGGCGGAGCGGAACACGGCCGACACGTTCTTGCCCGTGGCGCCGGCCCACTGCGACTCCAGCTCGGCGTACCTCACCACCAGCAGCCGGCGCCCCAGCGCATGGGCGATCGCCTCGGCGCAGATCGTCTTCCCCGTCCCCGGGGGCCCGGCGAAGTTGAAGGCCAGCCCCAGCCCGGCGTCGTGCCGCTCCCCCAGCCCCCAGCGGCGGAAGATCAGGTCGTGGTTGCGGATCTGCGCCAGGGCGTGCTCCAGCGAGCGGCGGGTCTCCGGGGGGAGGACCACGTCCGCGAAGGTGCGGCGCGGGACCACCGCCTCCACCAGGGCGCGGGCGCTGGTCCCCATGAACAGGTCTCGGAACGGATTGGCCATGGGCTCGAACGGCTTCCGGCTGCGGGTTCGGGCGTGCCCCCGGCTGCGCCGGGGTCGGGCTGCGGCTCCGTAACGCACGAAACTACCGTGCGTAACGGAGGCGAGCCCCGCAAATAGCCGCGGGTCTCGCCGCTTCGCGCTCGCATCCCTCACGCGGGCATCGCGCTGGCGTCCGCGCTCGTGCTGCCCGAATGCAAGATCCCCACCGGGGCGCCCCGGTGGGGATCGTCGCGGCGGGAGCCGCCGCTCAGCCGCGCGGGCGCAGCAGCAGCGCCTGCGGCGCGGCGTCGCCGGGGCGGCGGCCCCAGCCCACGATGTCGCCGCGGTCGTTCATGGCGCCCGCGCCCTCCACCTGCCAGGGGGTGCCGGGGGCGAGCAGCTGGTTCACCTGGAGCAGGGCGCCGTACGGCTGGCGCACCACGATCAGGGGCGGGGTCACGGGGCCGAAGCCGCCGTAGTTGAGCTGCGCCAGCGTCCGCCCCTGGGTGTCGATGCCGAACACGCGCAGCCGGTCCCGGTAGAAGATCGGCTGCGGATGGAGGACGTTGTCGCGGAAGATGAACCAGGCCGCCTCCCCGCCCCCGGTGCCGCGGGAGTCGCCGGCCACGTGGCCGGCGCCGCGGGTGGCGCGCGCGAAGCCGGGGAAGATGCGGCGCGGCTGCCCGTCCGCCAGCAGCACCGCGCTGTCCTGCGGCTGCACCGTCCCGGCGATCCACCCCTGCTCGTCGATGGCGGCGGCGACGGCCTGGTGCCCGCCCCAGCGCCCCAGGTCCCTGAGCTCCCCGCCCTCCCAGAGCAGCGCGCTCCCCGCCGTCCCGAACGGGCAGGTGGGGCAGGCGGTGGCCGAGTACCCCACCACCTGCCCGCGGCCGTTGACGTCCGTGGCGAAGACGTGCTCCGCCGGGTGCGAGGGCGCCAGCTCCACGGCCGCTCCGCCGCTCCACAGGAACGGGCGGGTGCTCGCCGCGGTGTCCTGGGTGGCCCAGAAGTTCCCCACCACCGCGCCGGCGGCGTTGACCGCCACCGCCCGGCTGCGCGCCCCGGGCGCAGCCACCTCCGCCATCGCCCCGTCCCGCCACAGGAAGGCGCGCCAGGCGCCCCCCGCCGTCTGCGCCTCGCCCACCACCTGGCCGCCCTCGCCGAGGCCGAGCGCGCGGCTCGCCGCGCCGCCCAGCGTCCCCAGCGCCACCACGTCGTAGCCCTGGGCCACGAACACGTTGACGAATCCGGCGACGCCCTCCGCCTCGGCCACGAGGGGCGCGGTCCCCGCGGCGACGCCCCGCACCACGCCGCCCTCGCCGACGGTGAACACGGCGGGGTCCCGGCTGGTCAGCCGGACCGGGACGTCCGGGAGCTCCCTGCGCGCGGAGTCCTGCGCCACGGCGCGCACCTGCCAGGTGCCTCCCACCTGCACCACCCGGCCCAGGCCGGTGCTCTCGACGGTCACGTACGCCACCGGCGAGAAGACGCGCAGAGTCACGCTCCCCGTGGCCTCGCCGGCGGCGGCGGTGATCCGCACGCTCCCGCGGCGCACGCCGGTCACCTCGCCGGTGGCGGACACCCGGGCCAGGGTGGTGTCGGAGCTGCTCCAGGCGACGCTTCCGGCGGGGATGGGCTTTCCGGCCGCGTCCCGGACCTCGGCGGCGAGCTGCAGGGTGCGGCCCACCCGCAGCGTGCTGTCCGGCGCGGCCACCTGCACCGTGGAGGGGACGGGCTCCCGGGGCCCGGAGGGGGAGTCGCACCCGCCCGCGGCGGCGAGCAGGAACAGGGCGGCGAGGAGGAGGGGGTTCCGGTTCTGCATCGTGGTGTGTCTCACTGCTGTCCCGCGACCGGCGTGGGGGCGAGCGTGCGATCGCCCCAGCACAGCAGCCGGTCGCCGGTGGTGGTCCCGCAGGTGCGCACGTCGCGCGCGGAGAGCGAGCGGAAGGTGTGGCCGCCGGCCACCCGCACGGGCGCCGCGCTCCCGGCGGCGGTCCCCGTGCCGAGCTGCCCCTCGGCGTTGTCGCCCCAGCACCAGGCGGAGCCGTCCTCCGCCAGGGCGCAGGCGTGGCGCGAGCCCGCCACCACGGAGGCGAAGCGCGCGTCGGACTTCACCGCCACCGGGGCGCGCGCGGGGGTGCTCCCCTGCTGGTACTCGCCCGTCCCCAGCTCGCCCAGCAGGTTGGAGCCCCAGCACCAGGCGCGCCCGTCCGTGGCCACGGCGCAGGTGTGCGCCACCCCCGCGGCGAGGGAGCGGAAGGCGAGGCCGCCGGCCACCGGCGCGGGGACCCGGGTGCCCGCGATCTCGCCGGTGCCGAGCTGGCCGGAGGCGTTGGATCCCCAGCAGTACGCCCGGCCGGCGGGGGTGAGCCCGCAGGTGTAGCCGGAGCCCGCGGACAGCGAGCGGAAGGCGATCCCCCCCGCCACCGGGGTGGGCGCCGCGGCCTCGGGTGCGTTCCCGGCGATCCCCAGCTCCCCGTTGGGGTTGCGGCCCCAGCAGTACGCCTCGTCCGCGGTGGAGACCGCGCAGACGTGCAGCGGCCCCAGGGTCACGGAGCGGAAGGCGGTCCCCCCGCCCACCTGGACCGGCACCGAGACCAGGTAGGACCCGGCGCCGACCCCCACGCGCCGCGAGTAGTCGCGCCCCCAGCAGAAGAGCCGGCCGTCCGTGGCGACGCCGCAGCTCTGGTCGACGCCCGCCTCCACCTGCCGGAAGACGTGCCCGCCCACCACCGGGGACGGCGCCCTCGCGTCGTCCCCCTCGCCCTGCCCCGTCTCGCCGTACGAGCCGTGGGGCGCCCAGCAGTAGGCGGCGCCCGCCGGCGAGAGCGCGCAGGTGTGGGACCGGCCCGCGCTCCCCGCCCGGAAGGCGAGCCCGCCCCGCCTGAGGCGGTAGAACCACCATCCGCGGACGTCGTCGCGGTCGAAGACCTCCACGTCGATCCCGTTCTCGCCGCCCTGGAGCGGGACCTCCAGGGTGAAGGCGGCGCTGTCGCCGCTCAGCGGGACGTCGCGGTACGGGCCGTAGTTGACGCGGACCCTGGCGCGGGTCAGCCCGAAGGCGTCGGCCGCGGAGAGCGTCACCCGCACCGTGTCGGACAGGAGCACGGCCGCCGTGTCGGGGGAGAGCAGGCGGATGCGCGGCCCCTCGGAGTTCTGCCCCAGGCGCCGCGCCGCGCTGCTCCCCCGGTTCCCGGCGGCGTCGTACGCGTGGACCACCAGGGTGTTCGCCCCCTCGGCCAGGCGCACGGGGAAGGAGTACGGCACCGTGGCGCCCGGCGTGATCGCGACCTCCACCTCCTGCCCGCCGTCGAGCTGGTAGGTGAGCCGCGCCACGCCCACGGCGTCGGTCGCGGTCCCCTCGACCTGGGGCCTGCGGGGCGCGCCCACCCGGGTGACGTAGACCGTGTCGGAGGCCGGGCTCGCCAGGACCACCGCGGGGGCGGTGGTGTCGGCCGGCCCGGGGGTGGTGGGCCCGTCGCCGCACGCCGCGAGCAGCAGGAGCGGGGCGAGGGCGGCCAGGGGGGCGCCGCGGGGCGCGAAGAGTCTGCGGGTCATGGGCTGCGGGATCGGGTGCCGGGGCGGGCGGGACCTCCGCCGTACGGGCAAACGGACGAATCCCCGCCGCCCGCGGTCACACGGCGCCCTCGCGGGCGAAATGGTCCGCGGAAAGCGCGCGGGAGGGGCCCGGGGGCCCCTCCCGCGGTCACGCTTCCGGCCGCCGGCAGGCCCTCAGAGGGCCGGCGGCCGCCCCCCGGAAAGGGTGTCCGGGGCGGTGCTCTGCATGTCCGAGCCGGCCGGCACGTTGGTGTTCGAGGTGTCCACCGCCATCTCCCCGCCCACGTCCCCGCCGTCGCCGCCGCAGGCTCCCAGCGCCAGCGCCAGCAGCGCGGCGGGGACCAGGCTTCCGCGTCTCCTCATTCGTGCTTCTCCTCGCAAGGGGAACTCCCGCTCTTCCGGCCGCCGCCGCGACGCAAGCCCCGCACCCGGAGTCCCCGCGTGCCTGCCGCCGCGGCGCTCAGGCCGCCGGGCGAGAAGCCGCCGCCACCAGCCGCTCCGCCATGCGCGGGTCCGTGGCGAAGTGTACGTGCAGGTACGAGGCGAGCACGTTGCCGCGGGGGCCCGCCACCACGCCCTCGGTCTCCGCACCGTCGGCGCGGCGGTACGCGGGCTCGCCCGCGGCGGCCTCCCGCGCGGAGTAGTGGAACTCGTGGCCGCGCACCGTGTCCCCCGCCCGCGCGATGGGCGAGTCGCGCAGCGCCACCACCTCGCGGTAGCCCAGCGTCGGCCGCCCCTGCATGGCGGACGCGCCGGGGACCACGCCCGCCATGGGGTGCCGCGCGCCCGCCGCGTCCACCAGCGCCTCGCACAGGTACATCAGCCCGCCGCACTCGGCGTACACGGGGCGGCCGGCCGCCGCGAAGGCGCGGACCGCCGCGCGCATCTGCGCGTTGGCGGCCAGCCGCGCGGCGTGCAGCTCCGGGTAGCCGCCGCCCAGGTACAGGGCGCCCGCGTCCTCCGGCAGGCGCGCGTCGGCCAGCGGCGAGAAGAAGCGCAGCTCCGCGCCCAGGCCGCGCAGCAGGTCCAGGTTGTCCTCGTAGTAGAAGTCGAACGCCGCGTCCCGCGCCACGGCGATCACGGCGCGGCGCCCACGCACCGGCGCGGGGAGCGGGTCCGGCCCCGCCGGGAGCGGCGGCGCCCCCCGCGCGACGGCCAGCAGCCCGTCCACGTCCAGCGTCGCCGCCGCGCGCTCCGCCAGCCGGTCCAGGTCCATGGCGTGCTCCCCGGCCAGCACCAGCCCCAGGTCGCGCTCGGGGACGGCGAGCGCCGCGTCGGCGGGGAGCCAGCCCAGCACGGGGACGCCCGTCTCCGCCTGGATGGCATCGCGGCAGAGCGCGTAGTGCCCCGGCCCCGCCGCCCGGTTCAGCACCACCCCCGCCAGCGGCAGCGCGGGGTCGAAGCCGTGGAAGCCCCGCACCACGGCCGCCGCCGAGCGCGCCATGGCCCACACGTCCAGCACCAGCACCACCGGTGCCGCCAGCAGCCCGGCCGCCTCCGCCGTGGATCCCTCGTCCGACGCGGCCGAGCGCCCGTCGAACAGCCCCATCATCCCCTCCACGACGGCCACGTCCGCCGCGCGCTCGCCGGTGACGGCGCGGCGGAACAGCGCGCGCAGCGTGTCCGGCGGCAGCAGCCACCCGTCCAGGTTGCGGCTGGCCCGCCCCGCCGCCGCGCGGTGGTGCGAGGGGTCCACGTAGTCCGGCCCCGCCTTGAACGGCGCCACACGCAGCCCCCGGTCGCGCAGCAGGCGCATCAGCGCCGCCGCCACGGTGGTCTTGCCCTGCCCGGTGCCCGGCGCGGCAAGGACGAGGCGGGGAACGTGAAGTGGGTCGGATGGAGTCATGGACACGGCGGCGGACCGGGACGCGGAGGGAAGCCGATGCGTGAGGGATTTCGGCCCGAAGGGGCGAGACCGCGCGGCAGTTTGCGCGGTCTCGACTCCGTTACGCAGCGTTGTTTGCTGCGTTACGGAGCCGAAGCCCGACCCCGGCGCCAGCCGGGGGCACGCCCGAACCCGCAGTTCAATGCGGTTTCAGACCTCCACCCTGACCTCCGGCTCCACCCCGCCCTTGTCGGTGAACCACTTCATCCACATCCGCATCCGCAGGTCCGGCCCCTGCTCGGAAGGCCCCGGCTCGTCGAACACCGTGGACAGCCAGTTGCGGGCGTTGAGGTACCGCTTCCCGGTGGTGACCTCCAGCATCTCCGTGTACACCTCGTCGGCGATGAACTCGCGGGAGTCGCTGCTGATCCGCCGCATGAACCAGAACTCCAGGTCGCTGGGCGGCGGGTTCACGATCCCCGACGAGGTCACCTGGTGGATGATGGTGCGCGTCTGCCCGGGGGAGACGTGGTCGGGGTGCGTGGAGGTGATGATGCCGTGCGCCGCCACGTGCACGTCGCCCGACAGCAGGGTGACGCGGCAGCGCGGGTCGCGGGCGTGCTCCAGCAGCCACATCATCAGCCGGGCGCGCTCGCCGCGGTGCAGCGAGTGCTCCCACTGGTCGATGCGGTCGTCGTCCAGCCCGCCCAGGTTGGGGAGCGCGTCCAGCGTCTCCGAGAAGCGCAGGTGCACCAGCGGGATGGTGGACACCACCACCAGGTGCCTGCGCCGGGTCGACGCGGCCCGTCCGGCGAGCCACGCCCGCACGTCGTCCCACTGCCGGTCCGAGAGCACGCGCGACTGCGTGCGCCCGCTCCGCAGGTCCAGCAGGAGCACGTCCAGCTCCCAGTGCTTCTCGTGGAAGCTGGCGGCCTGGAGGAAGTGCCCGGCGTCGCCCAGGCGCAGCGTGTCCCGCGTGCCGCCCACCTGGAACGCCTCGAACGCCGCCGCGGCGGCTCGGTAGATCACCTCGTAGCAGGGCGACGCCTGGAGCTCCGGGTCGTGGGAGCCCCACCCGTCGAAGATGTCGTGGTCGTCCCAGGTGAACACGCCGGGGATGCAGCGCATGGCCTCGCGCATGAACGGGTCGCTCCAGCGCTTCACGTACAGCTCCACGTACATCCGCCGCAGCGCCGTCTCGAAGCCGGGCGGGACGGGGGCCGCCCTGCGCTTCTTCTCGGAGAGCCGCCCCAGCGAGTTGAGCGGCTCGTCGTCCCACAGCGAGTCGGCGTACACCTGGTCGCCGCCGCCCACCAGCAGGTGGTAGCCGGGCGTGTGCGGCGAGTCCGCGAACTCGCCCCGGTGCATCTGCACCATGTCCTCCCACAGCCCCTGCGGGTCGGACACGCGGTGGAAGTGCTTCTCGGACGACACCCCGTTGCAGGAAAAGAACGCCATGCGCGGGAGCAGCCCCTGGGCGGGGACCATCACGGGACCTACCGGCTTCTCCGGGAGCCCGGCCACCTCGCCGCCCGCGGCCCTGACCCGGTACGAGATGCGCCTCTCCGCCGTGGCGCGCTTGACGGTCACCGTCCAGCGCCAGCAGTGCCGGCCCCCCGCGTCCGAGAAGTCCGCCGCCAGCACCGGTCCCGCCACCGTCACTCCCTTGTCTTCGGAATCCACCACCACCGGGGGCGGCGCGTCCGCGGACCCGCCCTGGAAGAGCATGTTGACGTGGAAGCGCCAGCGGGTGGGTTCGGACCTGCCCATGTACAGGATGGGCCCCAGCTCGAGTTTCATCGCTCTCCCGGAGGTGTGTGGGGACGGTGCGGACGGCGGAGGGAATGCTTTGCGGACGGAAAGCGGCGTACGTATGACGCCACGAGCATGCTATGCCCGGCGCGGCCCCCCGCGCAAGGGCGGCGGCGCCATCCGTTCCGCGGGTTTGACAGACCGCCCGGGCCGCCGGTAGACTCGGGCCTCCCGTTCGTCGACACTCGCTCCCGGGATCGCCTTGACCGCACGCGCCCTGATGGTGCAGGGGACCTCCTCCGGCGCGGGGAAGTCGCTGCTGACCGCAGCCCTGTGCCGCGTCTACGCGCGCCGCGGGGTGCGGGTGCTCCCGTTCAAGGCGCAGAACATGAGCAACAACGCGGCGGTCACCCCCTGCGGCGGGGAGATCGGGCGCGCGCAGGCGCTCCAGGCGCGCGCCGCCGGCGTGGAGCCGCGCCCGGAGATGAACCCCGTGCTCCTCAAGCCGCTGGCCGACACCCGCTCGGAGGTGGTGGTGCTGGGCCGCCGCGACCCGGCGCTCACGGCCCTCCCCTGGACGGAGCGCAAGGCGGCGCTCTGGGAGACGGTGCGCGCCTCGCTGGCCGCCGTGCGCGCCGACGCGGAGCTGGTGCTGATCGAGGGGGCCGGCAGCCCCGCCGAGATCAACCTCCCCGATGTGGTCAACATGCGCGTGGCCCGCGAGGCCGGCGCCCCCGTGCTGCTGGTGGCCGACATCGACCGGGGCGGCGCCTTCGCCGCCCTGTTCGGCACCTGGGCGCTGCTCCCCCCGGAGGACCGCGCCCGCATCGCCGGCTTCGTGCTCAACAGGTTCCGCGGCGACGCCTCGCTGCTGGCTCCGGCACCCGAAGTCCTCCGCGAGCGCACCGGCGTCCCCACGCTGGGCGTGGTCCCCTGGCTGCGGCTGGACCTGCCCGACGAGGACGCCGCCTCGGTGGCGGACCGGGGCGCGGGCGGCGCCCTGGACCTGGCCGCCGTGCGCCTGCCGCACCTGGCGAACTTCGACGACCTGGACCCGCTGGCCGCGGAGCCGGGGGTGCGGGTGCGCTGGACCGACCGCCCGGAGGGGCTGGAGGGCGCCGACGCGGTGGTGCTCCCCGGCACCCGCAACACCACGGCGGACCTGCGCTGGCTGTGGGAGACGGGGCTCGCCGCGGCGGTGCGGGCGCGCGCGGCCGCCGGTACGCCGGTGGTGGGCCTGTGCGGCGGCTACCAGATGCTGGGCGCCCGGGTGGCGGACCCGCTGGGGCTGGAGGGCGGCGGCGAGGTCCCCGGGCTGGCCTTGCTGGACGTCCACACCGTGCTTGCCGAGGCGAAGACGACGCGCCGGGCGCGGGGCGTGTGGGAGTGCGGCTCGGGGCCGCTGGCCGCGCTCCGCGGGACGGAGGCCGCCGGCTACGAGATCCACCACGGGCGCACCGAGCCGGGCCCGGGAGCGGAGGTCCTGATGAGGATCGGGGGGGAGCCTGCGGGCGCCGCGGCGGGGCCGGTGTGGGGGTGCTACCTGCACGGCGTGTTCGCCGACGACGCGCTGCGCGCCGCCTGGCTGGGCTCGCTGCGGGCGGGGATGGAGCCGGGCGGGCGCTGGGAGGCGCACCTGGACCGCGAGCTGGACCGCCTGGCCGACGCCGTGGAGGCCGCGCTGGACATGGACGCCGTGGACCGGCTCGCCGGCTTCGGCGGGAGGGGGAGGTGAGCGCGGTGGGGAGGATCGTGCTGGTGACCGGCGGCGCCCGCAGCGGCAAGAGCGGCTGGGCCGAGCGGCGGGCCGCGGAACTGGCCGGCGACTCCGTGACCTACGTCGCCACGGCGGAGGCGCTGGACGAGGAGATGGCGCGCCGCATCGCCCGGCACCGCGCCGAGCGCCCGGCCGCCTGGCCCACCGTGGAGGCCCCCCGCCGCGCCGCCGGGGCCGTGCGCGCCGCCGCCACCGCCGCCGTGCTGGTGGACTGCATGACGGTGCTCGCCTCCAACGCGCTGCTCGCCGCCGAGGCCGAGGGCGAGGAGGCCGCCCTCGCCGCGGTGCTCGCCGAGGCGGAGGCGCTCCGCGACGCGGCGCTGGCCCGCCCGGGCATCACGCTGGTGGTCACCAACGAGGTGGGGATGGGCGTGCACCCGCCCACCTCGCTGGGCCGCTGGTACCGCGACGCGCTGGGCCGGGCCAACGCGCTGCTCGCCGCGTCGGCGGACGAGGTGGTGCTGATGGTGAGTGGGATCCCGCTGCGGGTCCGCTGACGCAGTCAGCGCTGCCCTCTACCCGTTTCGAGAATTACAGCGGCCGTACCCGAGCGAGCGGATGCATCTTGCGTCTAGCTTCAAGTGAACCTCCGATTATACCCTGGAGCGGTTCTCACACAGTCGGAACGACTCGCCGCTTCCCGAGCACCGATGCCGCTTCTTCCAGCACTCCGGGAACAAACTCCTCTTGGGATACCATTGCCTCGGCGCGAAATACCATCCCGGCGTGGTGCACCACCCGCGTGCTCTGAAGCATCAGTCCCGCAAGCTCTTCCACGCGCACCAGGTGAACCTCAGCGACATCCACGCCAAAGCGCGCCAGCATATCATCAAGGCGATCGGTAACGTCAAGCCAAAATACGGAGACATGCTCCCGATCGCTGCCGTCCTCACGGAGGCTTTCCTCCACTAAGGTGAGATCGGCAGGAACGATGTCCACCCCCATCTCCTCGGCAACCTCACGTGCAGCTTCCCGGGCAAAGTCTTGGGACTGCGGGTGCCCTGCCACTGCGACATCCAGCATGCGCTTGTACTGGTCGGGCTTGTTGGACCTGCGCTGAAACACGATGCACTCCACTCCATCAACCTGAGCCGTGAAGTGGACGTGCACCGACTTGTGGCGTCGTCCCTCCTCGTGTGCTAGCACGCGGTTCATCTCGCCATCAATGTGGCCGTCGTCATCGCAGGTCATCACCACCCGATCATCGCACATCGAATCAACCGCCCGTGAAAGGATGGACACCGTGAGAATGTGAGGCCACTCAGAGCTCTCCACGTTAATTCCTAGGCTGACTGCCAGTTCATAGTTAGAGAGCCTCAAGGAGTCGAACTCGCGCTCGAAGCGCTCCACGTCGGCTAGGATTGTCCACCGGTTCTTGTGGCAAAACGTTGATTGGTACCCAACCTCAAGCCCCGCCTTCAGAGTGGTGACCGACGACTCGCCCTCCAAAATCACGTCATTCTTGTCCACCGGAATGGGGGAGTGCGCGAGGTGCACCTGCCCTGGGTAGGCGTTCACAATGCGGAGCATTTCCGCAAATCGGCGCCGTAGCTGCTTGCGCGAATAGCCTTTCTCCCGTTGGTGTCTTGGGCTCAGGTGCACAATGCACCGTACCTGGTTGACCTTGGACGTACGTAGGTACGTCTCCACCAGTTCGGTCATTTTGTGCTCCAAGGCGTCTTGTTCGGCCGAGCCGTAGATCGGGGCGTCGGGCTCGGGGGGGGGGCTGCTCAGAAAGCCCAGCGCGGCCCGCATCCGCAGGGTACGGCCAGGCGTCTTGGTGGCCTCAACAAGTTCGGAGTTGACCAAATCGGCCTTGGCCCGGTTGTCCTTCCCAATCAGCACCGACTGCGAAGAGAACTCCTTGAGCCAGGCCTCGTACGCCTCGGAATGGCTCGGGCCCTCGGGCTCAATGATACGGATGTTGAGTTCGCTGAGCACAGCACGCACCGTAGCGTTCGGCTTGTACAGGACCGCATAGTGGGTGCGGGTTTGCAGGTTTTCCAACTCGTTACGGATACCGTATAGGAGGGGCCGGATGTTAGGGTCTTCGAGAGAGAACCCGAGGAATAGCACCGTCTTAGTGGCAAAGGTGACCCGCATGAAATCAAATAGGAGGCGGTTCTTCAGCTTGTAGTTAGCGTATTCGTCGGCTGCGATGATCATGGAATCGGGATCGTCGCAGGTCCCGTGCATCTTCACCAACTGCGTGCGTGTTTTTTCGTCAAAGAAGCGGAGTTGCGCGGGCGTCACTATGGTCTGCAGCGGGCGTCCGAGATCGCTAAAGTGTCGCTCAATGATCTTGTCCCAATTGGTGGTGATCACCACATCGAAATAAGTGGAGAAGAGGTGGTCGTGATAGCGTGAGGGAGCGAAGGGGTGCTTAAGCTCACGCGCGATGGCCTGTCGTAGGTCATACTTGCCACGTAGTGCTTGAGTGAGTTCTGGAGCAGCGATGTGAGAGATGTGGCCCTGCCTGAAGGACCCGAGCAATTGCTCTGCGCCCGGGACTTCGTCGTCGATCAGAACGGTGAGCAAACGCTCAATGACAGTAGACCACGACGGCACCTGCGAAGGGATGGAGAACCCCGATCCAATCATAGGCACAAGCGTGCCGCTGCGAAGACTGTGAAGGAGTTCCTGGGGAAATCGGCTGGGCATCAGCGGCCTCCTTCGTCCACGATGCGCCGGATCTCGGCCCACAAACGATGCGAAGCCAGAAAGCGGCGCCGGTCAGTCTGGGGAGGAAGAGCAATATCCCGCGCCTCGGCAAAGAACTCGGGGTGATCATGAAAGCGCCTGCTCCCGTGCAGGAGGGAGTCATAAGTGAGGCGGGCCCGGCGACCGATCTCTTCCTCTTTTGTGCGCGGATAGGGGGAGTAGATCACGACCCCGCTCTCGACGTGCGGCATGCTCACAAACAGGTCTCCTTCATTACATCTGTCGGGCATACCCTGGCCGAGCACCGGGCTGATCGCGTAGAACGACCCACTGGGCCGCTTCGGAAAGAGCCCGTGCAGAAAACTCTGCTGCACCGAGTATGAGTACAACCGCTGGAACTCTGAGGCATCAGGAAGGACAAGTGGCGCCTTGGTACACGTAGCCAGCCCCGCCGAGGAGCGTCGGAACGCATCCAGCAGCGAACTCAAGCTGTGTTCGGGAAGCCACACGTCGTTGTCGAGCACAACCAGTACATCCGCTCCCCTCGCTTCAGCGAAGGACGCACCGAAACGTACCGCGCGCGGCTTTCCCCCAACAGGATCGTGCGTATCGAACCGTGCGACACCTGGTAGAATAAGCCCGGGAGCGCCGTGGATGGACGATTCCGTCCCGTTGCTGTGCACATGCAGAGCGAGGTTCGTACCCGTGCCCCTGCAGAAGGCGACCGCCTTCGTTACCGAACGGAGGAACGAAGCCGATCCTCTATCCGGTCCCGGAAGCTGCAAGCCGTGCCAGGGAATGAGTAGGTGCACTTTCACGGGAGCCGACCATCTGCTATTGGACGCGGCACGTGGGGTGTCGCCCGCACTCGTCCGACTGCGCCATCAGCGGGTGCAGAGATCCCAAGAGTGGATGACATCTGCGAGCACGAGCGCACCCTGTGAGATTTCCGCCTTGCCTCGGGAATCATTCCTCCTCAGTAGTGTCCGGTTAGAAGTCGAAGAGCTGCAACTGGTTAGAAGAGCCTCCGTCCGCAGAGGTGTAGCCTGCCGCTGAAAGTGCTTGTTCCACGGGCGTTTTCTCGAACGCGGTCACGCTCAGAA
>JBFMFL010000127.1:0-18413 GCA_040752145.1 Gemmatimonadota bacterium | reverse complement strand
GGTCGCGCCGCTGCCGGGGGCGGGGGGCGGGCTCCCCGCGCCTGCGGACGCAGCCCGGTGGGGGCGTCCGGAGGAGGACGCGCGTGTGCGGGTCGACGATCCGGGCGAGACCTCGCCGGACCGGCTCGCCGCGGCGTTCGCGGAGGCGTCGCTGGAGACGCTGAACGCGGACGACGTGACGGACCAGGAGGTGGAGAACGGATTCGACGTGGGGGTGACCCTGATGTCGATGGGACGGTGGGAGCTTGCGCTCCAGCAGTTCAACCACGTCGGCGGGGTCGGGCACCTGCAGATGCCGGTGATGGAGGCCGCGCTCCAGTGCTACGTGGAGCTGGGGCGCCACAGTGAGGCGCTGCACGAGTCGAACGTCGCGATCCGCTTCGTGGGCCGGGGCCGTGCGGCGGGGATGTGGTACTACCGCGGGAGGGCCGCGGAGGCGCTCGGCATGGCGGAGATCGCGCGGGAGGCCTACCAGCACGTGGTGGACGAGGCCGGGGCCACTCCGCAGGGGATGGACGCCGCGGCGCGGCTCCGGGTGCTCGAATGACGGTGGGGGTGGCGGACGAGCTGGCGGGGACGCCGGCCGCCGTGGTGCGGTCGCTGCTGCGGCGCGCGGAGGGCGCAGCGGCCCGGGGGGATGCGTCCGCGCACAGCTTCCTGCGCCTCGCGCTGAACGTGTCGCCGCGCCCGATGCGCGCGGCGGTGGTGCTGCCCGGACAGGTGATCCGGGAGCGGATGGAGGCGGAAGGGGTCGGGGCGGCGGAGAGGCGGGGCCGCCCCGACGGCGGCGGGGTGCCGGCGGGCGCACGGGCCGGGATGCCGCCGGGAGGACTGCCGATGGTCGTCCCGGAGCTGGAAGCCTGGCAGGGTCCGGTGACGCCGGTCGCCCGGGGGCCGCTGGCGGAGGTTCCGCGGCCAGAGCGGGCGGTGGATGCGCGCGACGTGGCGGCGGAGCCCGGTGCGGAACAGGGGCCGGGGGAGGGTGTCCGCGGCGCCGCGGGGTCCTGGCGGCGGCTGGCGATGGCGGCGGCGGCCGGGGTGCTGATGGTTGCCGCGGTGGCGTACGCGCCGGATCGGGTGGCCGCACGCATCCCGGCGTGGGCGCCGCTGCGGCCCGATCCCCTCCAGCGGGCGCGCGCGGCCGTGGCGGACGGGCGGATCGAGGACGCGCTGGTGATGGCGGAGGTCGCGGCCGGGGAGCGCGGGAAGGGTGCGCCCGCGGCAATGGTCCGCGGGGCGGCGCTGATGGCGCGCGGGGACACGGCGGGGGCCCACGCGGCGTGGTACGGCGCGGCGGCCGCGCCGCCGGCCGAGGGGGGTGGCGGGGACGTGGCGTGGGAGGCGGCGATGGCGCTGGAACGGACGGGAGCGGAGGCCGGGACCGTCGCCGAGGCGTTCCTGGAGGCGTTCGCCGCGGGGATCGACCCCGGGAAGTGGGAGCGGGTCGCGGCGGCACAGGAGCGCGCCGGGAGGGCGGCGCAGGCGGAACGGGTGAGGCGGGGCGGACGGTGAGCGGGTGGCGCACGACGCGGAGGCGGCATGCAGCAGCGAAGGGGGCGGAGCCGGCCGTCTACCTGCCACCGGGTGCAATCTAGCTCTTCGGGGCTCCCGAGCGTGCTGAACAATCCAGAGACCACACCGCACTTTCCCGGCGAACTGGGATGGAGAAGCGAGGCAGAGCTGTGAGTCTTGCTCTTCCCTGGTGGCGTGGAAATACCGGAGTGGGTACGGGATCTTCTTACCGGGGAGCTGGAGGGTAGGGAGCCCTGGCGCCCCGTACCAGAGGTCGTCACGCTTCGGCAGACGTGGTTTGGGCCGCTGGATCTATCTTGGCTGGTCCGGGCGGGATACGTGCAGGGGTTCACTACGGTTCCGGCGGGCACGCGGCTCCCCCTGGTCGTGCACCGCGCGACACCGGCCGGCGCCTCGGCCGTGCCGCTGGAGTGGCACGAACCCGAGCGATGAGCGGTATTGCAGCAGTGGTGCCGTGGGCACAAATTTCACCGGAGTAACGCTGCCCATTTCGTGCAGCGAGTTTCTTCATGCTTGTGAACTCAGATGGACTGCCACATCGTTCCTCGGTTCTACTTGGCACAATTTGCTGACCCAAGCTTGCAAAGGGGTGGGAAGAAGCGTGTTTGGAAGTACCGATTCGACATCGGGAAGTGGAAGTCAGCGAGCCCCCGCAGTGTCGCCTCCGAAATCGACTATTACGTGGCGGTAAGCGATACAGGAGAACGGGACGAACGAATTGAGCGGGAACTCATTGGTCCAATAGAGGATGAAACCGCAAAGCTGTTTCGAAATAGCCTGCAGGTAGGAGTTGAGCTTGGCGAGCCGGATCGCTCAACGCTTGCGGCGTTTGTAGCTTTGATGAGCCTACGTACGCGATTGTGGCACGAGACGATTGCAGATGCTGTTGCCAAGGTGAGTGAGACTGCATTGCTCATGGCTGCTTCGATGGCGAAGTCAGACCCGAAGTCTGCCCAGATACGAGAGCTGCTTCAGACACACCGGATTCGTGTTGGTCCGAAAATGCCTATGGCGATTTCACTCTCGCTCGTCAACGAGATCGCCGCTGGGATCCATAGAATGGGATGGACCTTTGTTGTGGCTAGACCGGGCGAGTACTTCATCTCGTCCGATGACCCGTACCGCCAAGTTAATCCTAATGCCGATCCACCAAGCCCGTTTGGTGGCCTTGCCGCTAGAAACATTGAGGTAAGTCTCCCACTCACGCGCAATCTGGCCTTTTTCGCGGGCTGGCACTCTACGGGTTGCAGGTGGGTTGTGGCTCATCCAGGGTTTGTGGACGAAATCAATCGACGCACGTGTATGAGTGCAACCATTATAGTTTCGCCCAGGCCAGCAGTACCGGGCTTCGAGCAGATTGTCCGAGATTGGGAAGATCGAAAGAATCACATGAAGGAAGTAGGGCTCGTCAAGTAACTTGCATGTTTCCAACCAAGCACAGCATGGACGTCTGCCTACGTAACTCTCCTGGGGTGAAAATCGAGTTGCTGCCCCGCGGGGACCAATTTGTTTAGTTACTCCCCCGCTCACTGCCGCGGTTGTGGATCAGACCCTTGAACCCCTCGATCAGGTGCCCGGCAACTGCCCGGTGCGGTGCTGTGACCCACTGCGCCAACTCGCCCACCTCCGCGCGCATCAGCCGTTGCACGACCTTCCGCAGCCCGGCGCACCGCGAAGTCTGCACGATCAACTCTCCCTGTAGGTGAGGTGCGCCCACTGCGGCTCGCGACGTGCCGCCTCAATCAGCTCGAGACCATGTCTCGCCGCGACTGGAGCGAGGTCTATATCCGGATAGAGACCTACTACGAACGTCTGGATGCCGAGGTCCATCGCGACGACCGGCACTGTCTCACCGGCTGGCAACCAGCGCACGCCGATGGGCCGCGGACGATCTTCGGGGACCTGCCCTTCTGCATAGCTCCACGCCTCACGCGGCTTCGGCTGACGCACGTATCTCCGCACCGCGTCAAACTCAGAGCCCAGCGCTGTCTCCTCACCCAATGACGCCGCAAGGAAGTTGAGTGCAACGTGGTGTAACGCGCGGCGGAATTTCAACATGTTGAACGAGGTGGGTGGTCCGAGAGCGACATGCACGGTGTGTTTCCCATCCTCAGCCACTTCAGCGCCGGTCGGGGTTACGGGGAACTGCATGTTGATCTGGCCGTCCGGCCGCTTCTGGCGATTGATGCCGCCGACCTCGACGCGCGGCTTCCCGCGTTTCCCAGGGAATCCGTAGAACTGCACGCACACCGCGACCGTGGGAGTCCGCACCAGCATTTCGTCGAGACTACCCAGGTACTGGTTGCAGTTGTCGCAGACAGCGCCTCGCGGCAGAGTGGCACTGTTGTGAATCACTGCTTCGGGCAAGACGTGCGCGAGTCCCTCCGTTCCGGCCGTCGCCCCGCGGCAGAAGATGCAGATCGGCATTGCGGTTCTCTGTGAGTGCTCAAGCCCCGTGGTCGAAAGTCACTAATCTGATTTATGCGAAGGAGTTGCCAGGCAATAGGTGGACGTTACGAATCACGCCGCAATCCTTGTCGCGGTACCCCCGCCCGCAAGCCGGATGCCTTCATCGAACTCTCCCGAAGTGCGGGTGAGAACTCGCTGAGCACCAAAGCAGATGCTAGTCGCTCCCACGTTCCCTCCCTCGGTCGTGGATCAAACCCTTGAAGCCCTGGATCAGGTGCCCGGCAACCACCCGGTGCGGTCCGGTGACCCACTGCGCCAGCTCGCGCATCTGGGCGGGCATGAGCCGGTGCACGGCCTCGCGCAGCTTGGTGGCCAGTTGCCGCTGCTTAGGATTCGTCCAGCGGTGCAGCTCGTTGACCTGAGCGCCATTCAGGTGCGGGCGCGCTCCGCGAAGCCGCCGTATCCGCCGCGGGCCAGGGGAGCGGCGCGCGCCGGCGGGCTGGAGCCGTAGGCGTCCGCGAAGTGGACGGGGTCGGGCGCGCGGGAGAGAGCTTCCCAGTAGTCGATCTGTCCGGCGTGGACGTGCTCGGCCAGGGCGCGCTCGAGGGTCACCATGTGGTCGTCGCCGCCGGTCTGCATGAAGCCGCGCAGCTGGTGGGTCTTGCCGTCGCGGATGTTGGCGGCGATCGCGCCGGTGTTGACCATGACCTCGTAGACGCCGATGCGTCCGGAGCCGCTGCGCGCCGGGACGAGGCGCTGGTTGGTGACGACGCGGAGCTGCTGCGCGAGCTGCGCGCGCACGTGGGGCTGACGGTCCGTCGCGGTCTTGTCCAGGATCCGCTGGGGGGCGCCGTCCGCGACGTCGGTGTGGAGCGTGGCGAGGACGAGGTGCCCGGTCTCGGAGGCGGTGAGGGCCGCCTCGATGGTGTCCTGGTCGCGCATCTCCCCGATCGCGATCACGTCCGGGTCCTCCCGGAGGACGTCCCGGAGCGCGTCTCCGAACGAGTGGGCGTCCCGGCCGATCTCCCGCTGCGTGATCGTCGAGCGGAGGTTCACGTGCGGGAACTCCACCGGCTCCTCGGCGGTGACGATGTGCCGCTCCTGGGTCTGGTTGATGTGGTGGATCAGGGCGGCGAGGGTGGTGCTCTTGCCCTCGCCGGTCCGCCCCGTCACGAGGATGAGCCCGGAGTCCTTGGTCAGCGCGTCCAGCAGGAACGGCGGCAGCGCGAGCTCCTCGGCGGTGCGGATCCGGCCCGGCACGAGGCGCAGCGCGACCTGCGGGCCGAGGCGCTGGAAGAACGCGTGGACGCGGAAGCGGCCGTGCGGGGGAAGGTCGACGCTGAAGTCGACGCTGAGGCGGCTGCCGGCGCCCTCGCGGGCCCAGGCCGCGGACAGCGGCTCGGGCATCGTGGCGCGGGCGATGGCCTCGATGGTGGAGCCGGGGAGCGGGTCGGTGCGCATCGCCCGGAGCCGGCCGTCGACGCGGAGGCGCGGCGCGGTGCCCGGGACCAGGTGCAGGTCGGATGCGTTGTTCTGGACGGCGGCCGCGGCGAAGGCCGCGAGGGCGGTCGCGGGATCGGGGTGGATCGGGGTTGGCGCAGCCGGAGGGACGCTGGGATCCGGGGGCATTCGTGCGGGCGGTGTCGGGGGTGCGGTGGGGTGGCTGCGCGCCCGGGCGAACGGGCACGGTGCGGGGTACGGCCCGTGGGGCCCCCCGGCCGTACCCCGGCCGGGCTCGGAACGCCCGCCGGTCCATTCCCTCCATCCGAGCTTCGCCATGGCCACTCGTCCGTCCGCATCCCACCTGGTGCTGCTGTGCCTCGCCGTGCTGTGCGGAGCCGCGGGGTGTTCCGCCCTTCGCGGGGCGGAGTCGCGGGAGGGTCCGTTCCTCCGGCCGGGCAGCCTGCTGCCGCCAGCCCCGGGACGGGCGGGCTCCCCGGCCGGGCGCGGCGGGATCGCGGCCCCGGCGGCGCGCCAGGCGAGCGTGGTTCCGAGCGGGCTGACGAACGGCGGTGGGATGCTCGCGCTGCCCGGCGCGGCGTTCCCCGGGGTGGGGCCGGTGCGGGCGCTGGTCCTGTCGGTGTCCCACGGCCCCTACGAGCCGATGTTCGGCGAGGCGGAGCTGCAGGAGCGCCTGGTCGGGGATCCGACGACGGCGGGGACGCTCGTTCACGCGCTGGGGAGGGAGTCGGGCGGGCTGTTCAGGCTGACCGCGAAGGTGATGCCGACGCTCGTCGACATGCGCGGCGGGGGGACGGATGCGCGCGCGCTGTTCCGCAGGGGGAGCGAGCTGCTCGCGCACTGGGGCAGGCAGGCGGACCTCGCGGAGTACGACAACGACGGCCCGGACGGGCTTCCCGGCTCCGAGGACGACGACGGGCGCCTGGACCTGGTGGTGGTCGCGGTCGAGACGGCCGAGGGGTTCCCCAGCGTGACGGTGCGGGGCGAGGTGGAGGTGCGGTCGGGCGGGCGGACGCTGCGCGTGAATGCGCTGCACTTCGTCTCGGTGGCGCGGAGCGGTGGGCTGTCCGGGCTGGGCGCGCGGGCCGCGCTGGGGCTGGTGCTGGACGCGGCCGGCCTCGCGCCGGAAGAGCGGTTCTTCGACGAGGGGGCCGGGCGCACGGTATCCACGCTCGCGCGGGCCAGGCTCGGGTGGGTGCCGGTGGCGGCCGCCGCCGGGGGCGCGCAGCGGATGGAGGCGAGCCAGGTGCTCGTGCTCCCGGTGCAGGACATGCCCGCGGGCACCGGCTTCTGGCTCATCGAGCGGGACCAGGGGCGCGTGTACGCGTCGAGGATCGCCCGGCGGCCGGACGGCCACTTCGTCGCCACGGAGGTGCAGACGGTGAGCCAGGGCGCCGCGAGCGGCGCGCAGCTGGTCCTGACGCGGCAGCTCGGGCTCCGGGGCCCCCACGCGGTGGTCTCCTGGGGGCGGGGCGAGAGCGCGCCGCGCGTGGAGGTGGTGGACGGGAGGCCGGCCGGGACGGCCGCCGCCGGCGCCCACGTGCTCCATGGCGACGACCCGGGGTCGCCCGCGACGTTGGCGTCGGCGGTGCCGTGAGCTCGCTGCGCGCGCGGATCGCGCAGGGCGCCGGCGCGTTGGCGCTGGTGGCGGTGGGTGCGGCGGCCTGGCCCGCGAACGCGGGCGGGGCTCCGCAGGCCGGCCGGGTGGCGCCCGGCGCGCCGGGGGAGAGCTCCGCGGTGGAGCTGGCGGAGATGGACCGGCGGATCGGCCGGCTGGAGGCGCTGCTGGGGCTCGATTCCCTCGCCGGGGTCCCCGTGTCGCTGGTGGAGCTGCGGCGGCGGGAGGAGCGTGTGGCCGCGGCCGCGCGGGAGCGGAGCGAGGCCGCGCCGCGCGGGCTGCCGGTCGGCGGAGGGGTCGTGACCAGCGCCTTCTCCAGGGCGCGCCTGCACCCGGTGCTCGGGATCGTGAAGCCGCACCGCGGGATCGACGTCGCGGGCGCGTGTGGCGTGCCGGTGCGGGCGACCGGGGCGGGAAGGGTCGTGTACGTGTTCCGGAACCCCACGTTCGGCCTCGGCGCCGACGTCGAGCACCCCGGGGGCTGGATCACGCGCTTCGGGCACATGCGGGCGCTGTCGGTGCAGGCAGGGCAGGCGGTGTCTCGCGGGGACGAGCTGGGGCGAGTCGGCGATACGGGGCTCGCTTCGGGGTGCCACGTCCACTACGAGGTGTTCATGCGGGGCCGGTGGGTGGACCCCGGGCTGCTGCTGGGAGACGCGGACGAGGAAGGGCTGGGACTCCCCTGAGATCCGGCGATCGAGGGCGCTGCGGAAGCGGCGCCCGCGGCCCACCGTTGTGTTCAGCGCCGGACCGATCACTTCGGGAACTACGGCGTGCAGCGCGCGCGGCGCTCCCCGCGCACATCCCCGAGACAGGAGGCTCCCCATGAACGGACGACACGTGCGTCGGCGTCTGGCGTTGCCGGGCGCCCGAAGATTTCTCCCGTCTCGCCGAGGCCGCGGCGAGGCGGGTTTCACGCTGGTGCAGACCACGGTCTCGCTGGTGGTCGTCATGGCGCTGGCGGCCGCGGGGCGTGCGGGCTGGCTGTACGCGCTGGAGCAGATGCACATGAGCGAGATGACGACCTCGCTCACGCAGTTCGTGGAGCGCGAGGCCGCGGTGCACAGGGAGACCGGCTCGTTCATGCCGGTGGCGAGCCTCCAGTCCGCGGGGAGCCTCGCGCTGCACGAGGACGTCGTCGTCGACAGCGTGGCCGTGGAGACCGACCGCGCGTACCTGCGGGTGAAGCACCGCAGGACGGGCGAGAAGTGCTCGGTGGACTTCTCGCACACGAGCCCGGACGCGATCAACGCGGTGCAGTGCTTCGGCGGCAACACGGGCCGCGGCGAGCGGCTGGCGGCGGTCGCGGCCGAGCCGGCGATGCCGGACACCGTGGCGGTCGGCGGCGGCGGTGCCGTGGGAGGCGGCGGCGGAGCGGCGGTGGTGCTCGCGGCCCCGGACGTGAGCGACCCGCCCGCGCAGGAGGGCGCGCCGGGCGCGGTGATGATGCAGGTGTTCACCGTCGCCAACCACAGCCCGGCGCCCAGGGTGTTCGACCTCACCGCGGCGTCGAGCGACCCGGCCGTCGCGGCGCCGGTGGCCGGCGCGCTCGGGTCGATCACGGTCCCGGCGAACGACGTGGCGTCCGTGCCGGTGGAGTACCGGGTCGCGGGGGACGCCACGGCCGCCCAGGGCGCCGCGATCGCGCTCCAGGCCGCCGACCGGGACGCGCCGGGGCTCCAGGACACCGGGTCGTTCCTCTTCGGGACCGCCCTGATGATCCGCGCGCCCGCCGTCACGGGTCCCGCCGACGTGCTGCGGGCGCCCGGCGCGGAGTGGAGCGGGAGCTGGACCGTCCGCAACCTGACGAACGGGCCGCGCATGCTGCGGTTCTCGGTCGATCCGGACCCCGCGGGCGACCTGGAGGTGGTCGAGGTCCGCGAGGGCGGGCAGCCCGCCGGGAGCGGCGGCCGCGCGTTCGCCGCGGGGCAGGCCCGCGTGTACGAGGTGCGCTTCAGGCTGCGTGGAACCGGGGATGCCGGGACGCAGCGGGCGATGCGTGGGACGGCGGTGGACGTGGAGGATGCGGCGTTCTCCGCCGCCGCCGAAGCACGGGTCACGACCGCGCTGGTGCTGGCCAGCCCCTCCGTGAGCGGGCCGGCCGACCGGAGCGATCCCCCCGGGAGCCGGTTCACCGTGAGCTGGACCGTGCGGAACGACACGAACGGGCCCCGGGACTTCACCATCGGCGGGGGGCTGAGCGCGCCGGCGGAGCTCGACCTGGTGAGCACCACGAACACGGGCGCGCAGCGCCTGGCGCGCGGAGCGAGCCTGGTCGTGACGGCGACCTTCCGGGTCAGGGACGGAGCGATCGCGGGGACGCGGACGACGGGGAGCCTCACGGTGGCGGATGCTCTCGATCCGGGCTACGGCGGCGTGGGGACGGTCACGCACACCACGCCGCTGGTGCTCCTGGACCCGGCCGTGACCGGCCCCGGCCCGCGAGCGGGCGATCCGGGCGCCGCCTACACGGTCGGCTTCACGGTCGAGAACCGCAGCAACGCCCCCCGGTCGTTCCGGCTGGAGCCGTCCTCGTCCGAGGAGGCGGTGGTGGCGCGGCCGGCGGCGGCGGGCGACGTGTCGATCCCGGCGTTCGGCAGGACCGACGTCACGGTGACGGTCCCGGTCGGGCGGGCCGCGGGCGGATCCACGGCGACCGTGGGGCTCCGCGCCGCGGACCGCGGTGACGCGGCGCGGGCGGGGAGCGCCGCCTTCCTGCACACCACCAACACGGTGGTGCTGGCGCCGAGCGTCTCGTCGCCGGCGGGGGTGAACGTGGACCCGGGTGGAACCGCGGAGCTGTCGTTCACGGTGACCAACCACTCCAACGTGGCGCGCTCCTTCGACCTGGTCCCGGGGCACGGGGGCGGGGTGGTCGTCGGCGCGAGCCTGGCGGCGCCGGCGAGCCCGCTGGCGATCCCGGCGTACGGGGCGGGCACCGTACGGGTCAGGTACGGCGCGAGCGGGTCCGCGGCGGGGGGGAGCGAGGGCAGCGGCTCGCTCCGCGTGCTGGACGCGGCGGCGCCGGCGCTCGCGGGGACGGGGAGCGGGCGCGTGGTGGTCAACACCGTGCTGCGCGCCCCGACCCTCACCGGCCCGGGCGCACAGGCAGGGTACTCCGGAGAGACGCGGACGGTGGCGTTCACGCTGACGAACCACTCGAACGTCGCGCGGACGTTCACCTTCGGCACGACCTCGTCGAACGGCGCGGTCGTCCCGACGCCGGGGGCTCCGGCGAGCGTGACGGTGGGGGCGTTCGGCAGCGCGGAGGTGGGGCTCGGGTTCGGGTTCGCCGCCACCCCGGCGGCAGACCTGGCGGCGAGCGTCGCGGTGAATGCGGCGGACGCGGCGGACGGGGCCTTGGCCCGGGGCGCGAGCTTCACGGCCACGCGCAGCAACCGGGCGCCGACCGTCGCTCCCACCTTCACTCCGGACGGCGCGTACACCCTCACGGCGACGACGGGGTACGGGAACGCGGCCGACGCCGACGGAGTGGTGGGGGCGGTGCAGTGGTGGTCGATCGATCCGTCCGGCAGCTGGTCGGACCTCGGCCGGTCGGCGAGCGTGTCCTTCACCCCGAACCGGGGGGGGACGTGGCGGCTGTACGTCCAGGCGACCGACAACAACGGAGGGCAGGCCGGCGCGTACACCTCCGCGATCACCGTGCTGAACCGGGCGCCGACGGCCGCGCCGACGTTCTCGCCGGACGGGGCGTACTCCCACACCGCGATCCAGCTGAGCTCCAACGCGGCGGATGCGGACGGCTCGGTGGCCGGGTACGCCTGGTACACGATCGACCCGGCGGGAGGGTGGGCGCCGCTGGGCGGCGGGGCGAATCCGACGTTCACGGCGGCGAGGCCGGGGAGCTGGCGCACGTACGTGGTCGTGACCGACGACATGGGCGCGCAGGCCGGCTTCTACTCGGCGCCGATCACGGTGGCGAACCGCGCGCCGACGGTCGCACCCGGCGCCGGGCCGGGGGCGGGCGACAGGGCGACGTCGTTCTCGTTCTCGGCCAACGCCGGAGACATGGACGGGACGGTCGTCGCGTACGAGTGGTTCCTCGTCGACCCCGCCGGCAACTGGCGCCCCGCGGGGGGATCCGCCTCGTTCGCGACCACGCTGGACCGGACGGGATGGTGGTACGGCTACGTGGTGGCGGTCGACGACGCCGGCGCGCGGACCGGCGGGTACACCGGCCCGGTGTTCGTGAGCAACACGCCGCCGGCGGTGGCTCCGGCCGTGTCCCCGGGCCGTGGGACGCGCGGGACCGCGTTCAGCTTCGCGGCGAACGCCTCGGATCCGGACGGCTGGGTCGCCGGGTACGAGTGGTACCTGGTCGACCCCGGCGGGAACTGGCGGGCGGCGGGGGGCGGCTCGTCGCTCTCGTCCGCGCTGCCGCAGTCGGGGTGGTGGTACGGCTACGTGGTGGCGGTGGACAACGACGGTGCGCGGACGGGCGCGTACACCGCCGGCGTGTACGTCAACACACCCCCCACGGTGAGCCCGTCGGTGACGCCCGGGGCGGGTGAGCAGAACACGACGAGCTTCACCTTCGGGGCCGGGGCGGCGGACGCGGACGGCTGGATCGTCGCGTACGAGTGGTACCTGGTCGACCCTGCCGGGAACTGGCGCGCCGCCGGCGGGGCGCCGGGGTTCTCGGCGGCGCTGGACACCCCGGGGTGGTGGTACGGCTACGTCGTGGCGGTCGACCAGGACGGGGAGCGGACCGGGGGGTACACGGCGGCGGTCCACGTCGCGGCGTACGTGCCGCCGCTCCTGCCGCCGCAGCTCTCCGGGCCCGAATTCACGGAGTGGTTCGTCGGCGACGAGCGGGCGATGCCGTACAGCGCGCGAAACCCCAACGCGGCGGACCGGGTGTACTGCCTTCGGATCCGGTCGGCGGACAACGCGATGCTGGGCCCGCCGGGCGGCGACGGGGCGGACCTGTGCCGGACGGTGAGCGGCGGCGCCGTGTGGGGCGTTCCGCATGCCCTGCGGGCGTACAGCGCCGGGGACGTGAGGGTCAGCGGGTACGTGTACGACCAGGCGCGGCCCGAGCTGAGCGCCTCGATGTCGTACCTGAACAGCGTCCTCCCGAAGCCCGGCCAGCCGCCTGTGGCGGTGATCGAGGTGGAGGAGCTTCGGAACCTGGGCCACAAGGTGGTCTACCGTGCGCGGTCGCTGTCGTCCGACCCGGACGGGGCGATCGTGGGCCACTCATGGACGGTCCGCTTCAACGGGGTGACGTACGGGTCGGTGAGCGGCCAGGGCACCGGCGAGATCCAGTTCGAGGGCCCCACCGGGGGCAGGAGCTGGAGCGTCACGCTCACCGTGACGGACAACGTCGGTTCGACCGCGACCGGCACGAGCAGCGGGACCTCGCCGCCGCCGTTCGGCGGCTGAGGTGGCCAGGGAATGACCAGGAGTCGTCCCGGAGTTTGAGATCCGTGAAATGAAGCAGCCCTCCGATGGCGACACACCATCCGGGGGCTGCTTGTATGAAGACGAACGTTTACGAGTGTGGCGGCTGGGGTTAGGCCCTGGGCCTTCTCATTTGAGCTGTCTGGAGATATCAAATCTTGCGTACCAGTCGAACGTCTCGTCGAACTCCGCGCCGGCCTCCGGATGGAACGGAGGCCACTTCACCTCAGGCGGCCCAGCGCGCGGCGGAAGACGTCGTCCCCGGGGATCATTTCCACGGCTCCGCTTCGCATCTCTTCGACGCGCCGGTCCGCTTCCTCCGCCCACTCCGCCTCGAACTGGAGGCCGGTATCGACGCTCGACAGGAGCCTCTCGCCGAGGCTGAGGCGCTCCTCCGGGGAGAGCATCATCGCCTGTGCTTCCAGTTCGTCGATAGACATGCGCATCCTCTTCGGGAGTGGGGGTGCTCCGGCGTCCAGGAATCATGGTAAACCGCGCACGCCATGGAGGTCAATCCGTCCGGCCAGTCGGGTCTCAGCGGAGGCGCGTGAGCCGCACCCGGACGGGGCTGGAGCGGGCGCCGGTCACCTCCAGGGAGATGCCCTTGCCCTGCCGGGCGAGGAGGTAGACCGCGTCGTAGCTGCCGGGGCCGGCCCGCAGCGCCCAGCGGGTGTTCACCGTGCGGGAGACCGCCTTGCCGGCCTGCGGGTGGCGAGGCCCGCCGAAGGCGGTGGCGGCCTCCGCGGTGCTCCAGCTGCCGAGCTGCGGGAGGCGCTGGCTCCGGGCGGCCTGCTCGGCGACGAGGTCGTCCGTCGCGTGGGCCAGCGCCCACTCGTCGAGGAGGGTGACCGGGTCCGTGCCCGCCGCAGCCGCGATGTTGGCCAGGTGCTGGTGCGGGTCGCGAGTCGAGAAGGCCTGGTGGCGGACGTAGGCGCCGAAGAGCGTGGGCGCCACCGTATAGTCCGCGTCGCCGCGGCGCTCGCGGGCGTAGAGGAGCAGGGAGCTCGCGTGGACGTACATGCCGGCGGGTCCCCACGGGGAGTTGCTGGGAAGCATGCGCGCCCAGAGGCTCGGGACGACGGGCGAGTGGGGGTGCGAAGGGCCGAGCGCGCCGGCCCGGGCCCCCGCAGGCTGCCCCAGCGAGATCCGGGCGGCCACGTCGGCGGCCAGCTCGGGCCACGCCTCATAGATCCACCCCCCGTGGGTGGTGAAGCCGCGGATCCCCTCGTACACGAGCGAGTACGCGTTGTGGGCATACTCGTGGATGTAGGTCGAGGCGACGCCCGGGGCGCTCCCCGCGCCCGGGACGTGGCCCCCGGGGTAGACCATGGTCACCATCTCGGAGGCCAGCGGGCAGTAGGACTGCGAGAGGCGGGTCCCGCCGTCGCCGGCGAGGGCGGTCGGGGTGCTCGTGACGATCATCCAGCGGCGGCCGCCGCCGCCGGCCGGCGGCTGGAAGTCGCGGTCGAAGGTGGCCCGCATGGCGGGGAGGAGGACGGGGTCCACGAGGCGGACCGCGTCGCGGTACACGCCGAGCGCGGGCGGGGAAAGGTGGGCGGCCGCGTTGGGGAGCCGTGCATCCACGGCGACGACCGTCTGGCCGGAGACGGCGGCGACCACCACCGGGTAGGTGGGGATCTGCTCGCGCGGGAGAAAGCAGTTGTCGCGGCGGGTGAGCACCGTGCGCCACTCGACGAAGCGGACGGTGTCGCCGGGCGACGCGGTCGAATAGCCGGGGTCGAAGGGAACGGGCGCGGTCCCGGAGCGGGAGGGGAGCGGCCCGGCGGGGAGCGTCGCCTCGGCGGCGGCGTGCCGCGCGTCCTGGACGGCGGCGGCGGCCGTCGTGAACAGCGCGCGCGACGGGGACGGCTGCTGGGGGGCGGCGGCGGACTCGGTCCAGGTGCGGAAGGTGAGGAGCGTGTCGGCCCGGTCGGCGTGGTCGAACGCGACGTGGAGCGCGGTGAGCGCGTAGTCCTCGTCGGCCGCGGCGAGCTGGAGGCAGGTCATGGCCGCCAGCTCGGCCTCGGTGAAGAGGCGGGACTGCCCGACTTCGAGCCGGGTGGGGGACCGGACGCGCAGCGGCTCGCTGCGCTCGGTCCCGTTGATCGCGATGCGCACGGGGCGGCCGTCCGTCTCGCAGGGGCGCAGCACGGGCACCACGAAGGTGCGCTCCGCGTCGGAGCCCGGCGACAGCGCCACCGGCTGGCCGTCGACCGCGAGGGAGGTGATGCGGGAGAGGTTGCGGCCGGTGAGCGTCGCGGTCTCCCCGGGTACGAGGTTGGCGACCGCGGCCACCGCCGGGGCGGTGCCGGAGCCGGTGGGTCCCGGCTCGCCGCAGGCGGCAAGGGCCGCCGCGAGGAGGAGCAAGGCGCGGGAGCGGTGGAGAGGCGTGCTGGGCATCGGTCGTCGCGGTTCGGCGGGGAGGGAACGGCGGGCGCGTGCGGAGGAGCACGCCACGGCGGGCGGGAGCAGCGGAGCGGGATGGAAACGGATGGGGAGTCGCACGAAGATAAGGGGTCGGGGTGGAGGGTGCCACACGCCGGGGAAAAGGAAGCGCCCCGCCGGTCGTGCGGGCGGGGCGCGGAGGGAGGCGTGGGGCTCAGGGGATGGATCGGGATGAAGCGTTCTCCCCGGGTGGTTCGGATCGGTGCGAGCGAAGCCGAAGAGCACGGAGGATGGAGTCGGGGTTCTGCGGCGGCCGGGGAGGAGACGCCGTGGGCGGACGGCGCGCCGCGAGCGCCGAGGGGAGGCTGTCGGCGCGGCGGCGGAGGATCGAGTCGGGGACGGGAGGGGGGGCGAAGGGGGACGTCCAGCGCGGCTGGTGCGGCGCGGAGTCGCGCAGCGCATCCGCGCGCGCCCGGTGCGCGGCCGCCCAGGCGCGGAGCCAGGGGAGGAACGCTGCTGCGGCGGCGGTGTCGCTCCGTCCGGAGGCGCGCGCCGCCGCGTACCGGGCGGTCATGGAGTCGCGCACGACCGGGTCGGCGATCAGCCCGTCCCGGTGGAGGAGCCGCCGGACCTCGGAGAGCGCCGCGGGCTCGTCGATGGCGAGGGAGCGGGGCGAGCCCGGGGTGCAGGCGGCGAGGAGAACGGCCGCGAGGAGCGCGGCCGTGTGGAAGGGTGGCTTCATGGTCACGGGTGGCTGAGGGGTCAGGCGGCGGTCGCCTCGGGGAGACGGAAGGGACCGAGGTCGCGGAAGTGGGCCTGCAGGAACAGCAGGGCGCGGTGGGCGCGGCTCTTGGCGGTGCCGCAGGGAATGGACAGGCGTGCCGCGGTGGCTTCGTACGTGAGGCCGCCCTCGTAGTGCAGGAGGAACGGCGTGCGCTCGCTCTCCGGCAGCTCGTTGAGGGCGTGGGCGTACAGCTGGTCGAGCTGGAGGCCGTACGCCTGGCCCTCGGGATCCTGCCGCGGGTCGATCGGGTTCAGCAGCGGGTCCTGGAAGTTGACCTGGTCGGCGAAGTCGAGTGCGCCCTCGTCCGGGACGAGCTCGGTGCGGGGCGCGACGAGCCGGCGCTCCAGGGCGCGGTAGTAGTTCTTGATGAGGTTGTTGAGGATGGAGAAGATCCACGGCCGGAACGCGCGCGCCGGGTCGTAGTTCGTGCGGTGGCTGATGACGCGGACCCAGGCCACGTGGGCGAGGTCCTCCGCCTCGGCCTCGTCCCGGATGCTGCCGGCCGCGTGCTTCCTGAGGCGGACGGCGTAGCGGCGGTACAGCTCGTCGAAGCTCCGGTTGCAGCCGGTCGCGGCGTAGGCCGCCATCAGGTCCTCGTCGGACGCGGCGGGAGCCGCGGGTGGGGTGGAGTGCTGCCGGGGCCGTGTGCCGGCCTCGGCGGCGAAGGGGGAGGAAGTGCGGGTCGCGGAACGGGTGCGGCGCGGAGCCGGTGCGGCGGAGCGGTCCATCGTGGCGATTCGCGTGCGGAGTGGAGAGGGCCGTGCGCCCGGCGTGGGCGAACGGGTGCAGTGGGGGGGTGGGGTGCTACACGGGCAAACGGCAGTCCGGGCGGCATCCAGGCCGGGTTTGCAGGCTTGAATGCTACGATTCTTGAAGTGATCTAATAACGATCATTTCAGGAAGTGCGATGGAAAATGTAGAGAGGTTGGAGAAACTTCAATCCCCCTTCCGGCGCTGGAGCCAGACACCGGTCGAAAGAGCGATTAAAGGCCGCCACCCAGCGGTGGGAGGGGCCGCTACACTGATGCTTCCGGGGGGAACGCGTGTGATCGCGTTCCCCCCCGGCGGCATGTGGCGGAGGGTCGGGGGGGCGGCCGCGAGGCAAGAACGGTTCCGGGGCGTGCGGCGTACGGTGGGAGGAGAGGTGCCCGGCAGCCGGCGGCCCTCCCTTCCCCCCACCGTGTCAGAAATGTCCGCAACGAATGCCCCGCCGGCCTCCAACGCCCTGCGCCATGCCGGATCGCTCTCCGGGCAGGCCGGGGGCGGCGGGGCGGGTGCGCTCCCGCGGCCGGACGGGCTGAACCTCGACACGCGGGGGGTCGGGTGCCCGATGCCGCTTGCGCTGATCCAGCTGATCGGGCGAGCCGCGGATGCGGAGGCGCTCGCCCGGCAGGCCCGCGAGCCGGGAAGCAGGCTGCGCGTCACGACCAACGCGGCCTGGGTCCGCACGGCCGTGGTACAGCGGCTCGCGGCGGCGGGCGTGGACGTGCCCGCCGAGGTGGGACGCCGGCTCCGCGAGATGGACCGGGTGGCCGGGCCGCCCTCCGCGGCGGCGGAAGGCGACGATCTCGAATCGCACACGGTGGGGTGTCCGATGCCGAACGCGCTGTGGGACCTGATCGGCGCGGCGGCGGACGCGGCCGCGATCGCGCGGCGGCGGGACCATCCCGGCGAGCGGCTGAGGGTCGAAAGCAACGCGGCCTGGATCCGCGGGGCGGTCGTGGAGCGCCTGGCGCGCTGCGAGGTCGCCGTGCCGGAGGCCGTGCAGGAGCGGCTGCGGGAGATGGACCGGTAGATGGCCGTGCGCCAGGGCGACGCGGAGGCGGAATCGGCGGGGGGAAGGTACGTGGAGAGCCTGGAGCGGGCGCTCGGGATCCCCGTGCTGCGGCTGTTCGACGACCCGGACGTGACCGAGATCCAGGTGAACCCGGACGGGCGGGTGTGGGTGGACACCCACTCGGTCGGCCGCAAGGCAACCGAGCTGACGCTCCCCGGCCGGAAGGCGGAGGCCTTCCTGAAGCGGGTCGCCACGGAGGTCGGGGAGACGCTGACGGAGGAGCAGCACCAGCTCCAGGCGGAGCTGCCGGTCCAGCGCTTCATGGGTGCGCGCCTCCAGGGGGGCCTGCCGCCGTGCGCCCTCGGGCCGTTCTTCGCCCTGCGGAAGCGGCCGGACCGCGTGTACTCGCTGGAGGACTACCGGGCGCGGGGGGGTGCGTCGGAGTGGGCGGTGAAGGCGATCGAGTACGGGATCGCCCGGGACCTCAACATCGCGATCTCCGGCGGGACCGGGACGGGCAAGACGACGCTGCTGAACGCGATCCTGCTCGCGAAGACCCGGCTGCGGCCGGACAGCCGGTACGTGGTGATCGAGGAGGTGCGGGAGGTCCAGTGCGCGGCCCCGAACGTCGTGCAGCTGCGGACGACCAAGCACGTCGGGATGCGGGAGCTGCTGCGCTCCACGCTCCGGCTGACCCCGGACTACATCATCGTCGGGGAGGTGCGTGGGGCGGAGGCGCTGACGATGCTCGACGCCAACTCCACGGGGCATCCCGGGGGAATCTGCACGGTGCACGCGGAGTCCCCGGAGAAGGCGCTGAGGCGGCTGAACCGCCTGGCGATGCAGGCCAACGTGCCGGACCAGAGCGAGCTCGTCGCGGACGGCGTGAACCTGGTGGTGCAGATCGACCGCTTCGCGGCCGGGCGGCGCATCACCCGGGTGGCGGAGGTGAAGGGCTACGGGAGCGGCGGGTTCGTGATCGAGTCGTTCGCTGCGTGAGGCGCGCGCGTGGCGCGCGCCGG
>JBFMFL010000126.1:0-18765 GCA_040752145.1 Gemmatimonadota bacterium | reverse complement strand
GGGTGATCGGCGACAACGTGTACGAGTGGGGCGCGGTCGGGATCGCGGTGGGGATGATCGCCGGGCTGCTCGCCGACGCGCGCTGGCTCCGCTTCGACGGGAGCTCGGGGTCGGCGGGGCACCGCGCGGCGAGGCTGCTGATCGGGCTCGCCGGGATCGCGGCGGCGTACCTGGCGGCCGTGCGGGCGGGCCCGGAGGCGGTGCGGGTGCAGGCGCTGGCCGCGGGGGTCGCCACGCTCTGGGCGACGCTGCTGGCGCCGGCCGTCTTCGCGTGGACGGGGCTGGGCGCGCGAGCGGGAGCCGGAGCGCCCGGTCAGCGGAGGTGGCGCAGGTAGCGCTCGGGATCCAGGAGAAAGTCGCGCGTCAGGTTGACGTGCTCCAGGTCGCCGTACTCCACCTCCTGCACGGGCGCCGCGTCGAAGCTGTAGATGCGCGCCCCGGGAAAGGCCAGCAGGATGGGCGAGTGCGTCGCGACCACGAACTGCGCCCCCTC
Source organism: Gemmatimonadota bacterium (assembly GCA_040752145.1). Classification (GTDB taxonomy): domain Bacteria; phylum Gemmatimonadota; class Gemmatimonadetes; order Longimicrobiales; family Longimicrobiaceae; genus JAFAYN01. Next base: position 18,272 of record JBFMFL010000126.1, on the reverse strand, counting down.
GGCCACGGCGTCCGAGAGGAGCGCCAGCAGGGCGAGCTGCCGCTGCGGCGAGAGCGGGGCCTCGGGCTCGTCCAGCAGGTACAGCCCGGTGCCGTCGATGCGGTGGGTGAACAGCTCCAGGAAGCTCTCGCCGTGCGAGCGGGCGTCGAACACTTCCATGTACTCGGCGGCGCCCACCTCGTCGGGGTGAACGCCGGATTCCCAGTCGTCGGCGCGCTCGGGCGGCGGCGCGGCCAGCCCGAACTCGCGCGCCTCCCTGTCGATGCGCGCCCGGTCGCGCGCCAGGCGCCGCAGGTAGCCGAAGAAGTCCTCCGCCCGCAGGAAGAAGCCGTGCCGCGACCGGCTCCGCCAGGTGAGCTGCAGCGTGGAGGCGAGCGCCCGCTGCGCGCCCAGCGACCGGTCGAACGCCACCTCGTCGCTCCCCAGCGTGGGCAGCTGCGCCGCGGCGGCGATCCCCTCCAGCAGCGTGGACTTGCCCGAGCCGTTCTCGCCCACGAAGAAGGTCACGGGCGCGGAAAGGTCCAGCACGTCCAGCGTCCGGATGGCCGGCACGGTGAACGGGAAGCCGTCGAGCGGCCGGTCGGGCTTGAGGACGGGCTCGCGCCGGGAGACGTGGAGGAGCCGGGGCATGAGGTCGCGTCGGGTGGGATCCGGGTCCGGTGTATCTTACCCGGCCTGAAGCCCGGTGTACACCTGCCGCCGCCGGAAACGCGAACGCCCGCCGACGGCACGTGGCCATCTGCGGGTGTTCTGCATGCCCCCGGCAGGACTCGAACCTGCGACCTTTGGTTTAGGAAACCACTGCTCTATCCTGGCTGAGCTACGAGGGCGGTCCACGCGGGAGCAGAGCCCGCGAAGGCAAGGAATTTAGCGGTTTTCGGGCGGAGGGTCAATCGCCCGGGCGCTGGCCCCGGCCTTGCGACCGGCGCCCTCTCCGCCGCCGGGCACGCGGCGCGGAGCACCCGATCCCCGCAACAGGACCGCCGCAGCATGAGCCTGATCCACGACAAGGACGCCAGCCGCTTCCGCCTCCCCCTGGACGGCGGGGACGAGGCGTACATCGAGTACTCTCCGCTGGGCTCCACCACGCTCGACCTGCTCCACACCATCGTCCCGCCCGAGGCGCAGGGCGAGGGGGTCGGCACGCGGCTGGTGGAGCAGGTGCTGGGCTACGCCCGCGAGCACAGCCTGCGCATTGTGCCCAGCTGCCGGTTCGTGGCCGCGTACCTGGAGGAGCACCCCGAGCACGCGGACCTCGTGGCCTGAGCCCGGCCGCCGGGTCCCGGACGGCGGAAAGCCCGCGGGCGGCGGCCGGCGCCGACCCGCGGGCTTTCTGCTCTCGACCCGGTGGAAGCCGGGCGACGTTACGCCCTGCGGCGTCCCTGCGCGTACCCGAGCGCGAAGCCGGTCACCAGCAGCTCCAGCGGGTCCGTCCCCGCCCCGCCCGCCAGCACCTCGTCCGGCTGCTCGCGCAGCCGGCGGGCGATCCCCTCCAGCCGCTCCGCCACCTTGGCGAGCGCGTCCGCGGTACCGCCCGAGACCGCCGCCGGGCCGGTGCCGGCGAAGGCCGACTCCGCCTCCGGCGCCTCGAAGCCGCTGGCCGCCTCGGGCGCGGACTCCGCGTACTCCACAGCGTAGTCGTCGGCGGCCGGCTCGGTGAAGTCGGCGACGTCGTCGAAGCCGGCTGCGTACTCCGTGTCGGCGACGGACTCCGTGAAGTCGGCGACGTCGTCGAAGCCGGCCGCGTACTCCGCGTCGGCGACGGGCACGGCGTAGAGGGCCTCCTCCGCGGCCGTGTTCTCCTCGGCGGCGTAGAGGTCCTCCATCCCCGCCGTGGCCTCGTCCAGGACCGGCTCCCGCGCGTCCTGCGCCCCCTCGGCGGCCGACTCGTCCACGGCGAACTCCACCGACCAGGCCTCGGGCGCGGCCTCCGCCTCGGAGACGTGCACCGGGGGGGCGTACTCCTCGGCCGCGAGCTCGTCCCGCGCCTCCGGGAAGGCGTCGGCCGCGTCCAGCGGCTCCATCTCCCCGGACGCGTACGGCAGCGGCTCCCCGGCGATGGACTCCGGCTCCGCCGCGAACGAGAAGGGCGCGTCGGCGCCGAGCCCCGCGGGCTCGCCGTCCGCCAGCCCGGACGGCGTCTCGTCGAACGCCGCCTCCTCGGGCACCGGCGTCTCCAGCGGCGCCGGGTCGAACGCCTCCACGTCGAACGAGTAGGCCTCGCCCGCCGCGGGCTCCTCGGCGGCCTCCGTCTGCGCCTCCGGCTCCGGCGCGGGCGACGCGACCTCCTCGTCGCTCCAGGCCATCCACCCGGGCACCTCCCCGGCGGCCGGCTCCTGCGGCGCGGGCTCGGCCTCCGCGGGCGCCTCGGCCGAGAGCCAGGGCAGATCCTCCTCCTCCTCCTGCGGCTCCGCGGAGCGCGTGGTCCCCGCGTCCTCCGGCGTCTCCCAGGGCATCCAGGCCTCGTCCTGCGCCTCGATGGCCGCGGGGGTGAACGGCGCCGCCTCCTCCTGCACCGCCTCCGGCGGCTCGGGGGTGCGCGCGTACTCGTCCACCACGCCCACCGGCTCCGCGGCGGCCGGGGTCGGCGGAGCGGCCGGGCGCGAGAACGGCGCGAAGGGCGGCAGCGGCGCCCCGGCGGCCGGGGGCGCGTCGGGCGAGCCCGAGGGACGCGACAGGGCGGGAGCGAACGGCGGGAACGGCCTGCGGTCCGCGGGATCTCCGGGGTGTGCGCTCATCGGGCGTGCCGGGGGGAGAGTGGACGAACGGGTGCGAAGGGAGCCGCGCGGGGCGGCGCCGGGAAGACGGAATGTGCGGGTGTGGAGCGCAAGCTACCGCGCACCGGGGGCGGATGTCAACGGAATTGGCGCGCGCGGCTCACCCGCCGCGGCCCGGGTCGGCGCGCTCCGCCCAGCCGAAGCGGCCCAGGAGCGGCACGAAGGTCACGTCCAGCACCTCCTCCGTGGACACCCCCTCCGGGGTGCGCCGCACCATCACCAGGCGCTGGTTCTCCAGCGAGCCCACGGGCACCAGCATCCGCCCGCCGGGGGCCAGCTGCTCCACCAGCGGCGCCGGGACCTCGGGGCCGCCCGCCGCCACCAGGATGGCGTCGTAGGGCGCGTAGCGGCTCCAGCCGATGGTGCCGTCCCCCACCAGCAGCGCCACGTTGGAGACGCGCAGCCGGTCCAGCGCGTCGCGCGCCCGCGTGGACAGCTCGCGGATCCGCTCCACCGAGTACACCCGGTCCACCAGCGAGGCCAGCACCGCCGTCTGGTGCCCCGAGCCGGTGCCGATCTCCAGCACCCGGTCGGTGGGCTGGAGCTGGAGCGCCTGCATGTAGAACGCCTGGAGCGAGGGCTGCGACGCCGTCTGCCCGAAGCCGATGGGCACCGGGGCGTCCTCGTAGGCGCGGCCCCACACCGCCTCGGGGAGGAAGTCGTGGCGCGGGATGCGCTCGAAGGCGCGCAGCACCTCCAGGTCGCGGATGCCCCGCTCCTGCATGCGCGCGACCAGCGCGCGCCGCTGCGCCACGAAGCGGTCGCTCACAGCGCCAGCCCCCACTCCGCCACGTCGGCGAGGAGCGCGTGGTTGGTGAGGTCCAGGTGCAGCGGCGTCACCGACACGTACCCCGCCTGCACCGCGTGGAAGTCGGTCCCCTCCGGCGCGTCCCACTCCGCGCCGCCCCCGCCGATCCAGAAGTACTCGCGCCCCATGGGGTCCTTGCCGCGGAAGATGGAGTCGCTGTACACCCGCCGCGCCAGCCGCGTCACCCGCACCCCCTTCACCTCCGCCGGGTCCACGGCCGGGAGGTTGACGTTGAGCAGCGTCTCCGGCGGGAAGTCGCCGCGCAGCAGTTGCGGCAGCAGCCGCTCCAGCAGCGGCCCGTACCCGTGGATGGCCTCCGGGTCGCGCCCCACGTACGACACCGCCACCGCCGGGATCCCCAGGATGGTGGCCTCCATCGCCCCCGCCACGGTGCCCGAGTAGAGCACGTCCTCGCCCATGTTGGGCCCGTGGTTCACGCCCGAGAGGACGCAGTCCGGCTTGCCCTCCAGCAGCGCCCCCACCGCCAGGGCGACGCAGTCCGTGGGGGTGCCGTCCACGTGGTGCATCCCGTCTCGAACGCGGCGGGCGCGCAGCGGGTGGTGCATGGTGAGCGAGTGGCTGGTGGCGCTCTGCTCGCGGTCGGGCGCGACGATCTCCACCGTGCCCAGGGTGCGCGCGGCGGTCGCCAGCACGTCCAGCCCCATGGCCAGGTAGCCGTCGTCGTTGGTGCAGAGGATCAGCATCGGCTCGCTCGGTTCGTCTCTTCAGGACTGCAACGACTTTCAATAGCTCGTTCGGGCGTGCCCCCGCTGGCGCGGGGTCCTTCTGCGGCTCCGTAGCAAACGATACTACCGTTTGCAACGGAGGCGAGCCCCGCAAACAGCCGCGGGTCTCGCCGCTTCGCGCTCGCATCCCTCACGCGGGGCTGGTGCTGGCGTCCGCGGGGGCCCCCACCCGGCGGCCTGAGAGCCGCCACCCTCCCCCAATTCTGGGGGAGGGCTTCCCCACCCTCGCAGTTCGTCGTGTCGTTCTCCCCTCCCCCTTGCGGGGAGGGGCCGGGGGAGGGGGTCGCCGTTGCAGGCTGTTCCCTGTTCCCTGCCGTTCAGAGCAGTTCCAAAATCTCCTCCAGCTCCGCCCGCAGCGACCTCACCAGCGACTCCTCCAGGGCGTGGCCGGAGCTTTCGCGGATCGCACCGGAGGTGCGCAGCTCGTCCACCTTCTTGCGGGCGCCCTCGATGGTGTAGCCCTCGTCGTGCACCAGGCGGCGGATCAGGGCGATCAGCTCCAGGTCGCGGGCGCGGTAGACTCGGTTGCCCTGGCGGTTCTTGGCGGGGGCGAAGGCGTCGAACTGCGTTTCCCAGTAGCGCAGCACGTGCGGCTTCAGCCCCAGCAGCTCGCACACCTCGCCGATGGAGTAGAACTCCCGCTGCGGCGCGCGGCGCTTCACCCCCAGTGCTCCGCCTTGGGCTCGCGCAGCATCAGGCGCTCCACGCCAGCGCGGGGATCCAGTCCCTCGAAGAGCACCGCGTGTACGGCGTGTACGATGGGCATCTCGATCCCCCGCCGGAGCGCCAGGTCGTGCGCCGACTTCGCGGTGCGCACCCCCTCCGCCACCTGCGTCATCCCGCCCAGGATCTCCTGGAGGCTGCGCCCGCGCCCCAGCTCCAGCCCCACGGAGCGGTTGCGCGACAGGGCGCCGGTGCAGGTCAGGATCAGGTCGCCCATCCCCGCCAGCCCCGCGAAGGTGAGCGGGTTGGCGCCCAGGTCCACGCCCAGGCGGGTGATCTCCGCCAGGCCGCGGGTGATGAGCGCGGCGCGGGTGTTGTTGCCGAAGCCCAGCCCCTCCACCACCCCCGCGGCGATGGCGATCACGTTCTTGAGCGCGCCGCCCAGCTCCACCCCGGCCACGTCGCTGCTGGTGTAGACGCGGAAGTAGTCCGTCTGGAAGAGCTCCTGCGCGCGCTCCGCCGCCCGCGCCGAGCGCGAGGCGATGGTCACCGCCGTGGGCTGCCCCAGCCCCACCTCCAGCGCGAAGCTGGGACCGGACAGGTAGGTGGCGGCGAGCGCGGCCTCGCGCGGGAGCACCTCCTCCAGCACCCCGTCCATGGTGGCGAGGGTGTCCGTCTCGATCCCCTTGGAGGCGCTGACCACCAGCGCGTCCGGGCGCATGGAGCGCGCGGCCTGCGCCATGACCGGCCGCACCACGTGCGAGGGAGAGACGGACACCACCACCTCCGCCCCCTCCACGGCCTCCGCCATCTCCGGGGTGGCGCGCAGCCGCGGGTCCAGCGCCACCTCCGACAGGTAGCGCGGGTTGCGGTGCTCGCGCTCGATCCCCTCCGCCACGTCGGCCTCGTGCGACCAGAGGGTCGTGGGGACGCCCTTGCGGGCGAGCACGTTGGCGAGCGCCGTCCCCCAGCTCCCCGCCCCCACCACCGCCACGCGCGCGCTCACCGCGCGTCCTCCCCCTCGGCCGCGACGACGGTGGTCTCGGCCGGGTGCTCCGCCGCGGCCTTCCTGCCGAAGCGGTGCTCCTCGCCGCGCAGGATGCGGCCCACGTTGGCGCGGTGCGCGAACACCACGAACGCGGCGATCGCCGCCCCCAGCCCCTGCACCTCCACCCGGTCGGAGGTGACCCAGAGGAGCGGGAGCAGGACGACCGCCGCGAGGATGGACGCCGCCGACACCATGCGGCTCAGCCACAGCGTCGCCAGCCAGACCAGGAACGCCCCGCCCACCGCAGCGGGAGCCAGCGCCAGGAACACCCCCGTCGCCGTCGCCACGCCCTTGCCGCCCCTGAACTTCATGTACAGCGAGAACACGTGCCCCACGATGGCCGCCGCCCCGTACGCCAGCGCCCACCGCCAGTCCGCCGACGCGTCCCACAGCGGAAAGAACCACGCCGGCACGAACCCCTTGACGATGTCGAACACCATCACCGGCGCCGCCACCTTCGCCCCCAGCACCCGGAAGGTGTTGGTGGCCCCCAGGTTGCCGCTGCCGTGCTCGCGCAGGTCGATCCCGCGCGCCAGCCGCCCCGCGACGTAGCTGGCGGGGACGGAGCCGAGCAGGTACCCGGCGACGACGAGAAGCCAGGGATTCACGGCAGGGGACAGGGGACAGGGGACAGGGGACAGCCTGCGACGGCGCCCCCCTCCCCCGGCCCCTCCCCGCAAGGGGGAAGGGAGAACGGCACGACGAAGCCGAGGGTCAGGAATCCCTCCCCCGGCACGGGGGAGGGTGGCGGCTCTAAGGCCGCCGGGTGGGGGCCCGCGGGCGCCAGCGCGGACCCGCGTGAGGGATGCGCGCCCGGCAGGGCCGAGACCCGCGGCAGTTTGCGGGGCTCGGCTGCGTTGGGAACGGTAGTATCGTTCCCTACGCAGCGCGCAGCCCGACCCCGGCGACAGCCGGGGGCACGCCCAAGCACGCCGTTCAATGCAGTTGCCGTTGAAAGCGCTGCGCGCACGGAACTCAATCCTCCTCGCCCCGCCGCCGCAGCGTGATGCGCAGCGGCACCCCGGAGAACCCCCACGCCGCCCGGAACCCGTTCATCAGGTAGCGCTGGTAGCTCTCGGCCACCCCTTCGGGCACGTTGGAGAACAGCACGAAGTTGGGCGGCCGCACCGACACCTGGGTGGCGTACAGGAACTTGACCGGGTGCCCGTGGTGCGCCGGGGGACGGGTGCGCGCCACCAGCTCGCGGAGCACGTCGTTGACCTCGTGCGTGGAGATGCGGCGGTTGCGCTGCTCCTCCACCTCCAGGATCATGGGGAGCACCCGCTGCACCCGCTGCCCGGTGAGCGTGCTGGTGAACACCACCGGCACCCACTGGAGGAAGGGCGCGCGGTTGCGCAGCTCCTTCTCGAAGTGGGGCGCCGTCATGGTCTCCTTCTCCACCAGGTCCCACTTGTTGGCGACGATGATCAGCCCGCAGCCGGCCTCCCACGCCTTCTCGGCGATCTTGAGGTCCTGCACGGCGATGCCCTCGGTGGCGTCGATCAGGAGCAGGCACACGTCGGCGCGCTCGATCGCCCGCTCCGTGCGGATGCTGCTGTAGAACTCCACCCCGTCGTCGATGCGAGACTGGCGCCGCAGCCCGGCGGTGTCCACGAACACCAGGGTGCGCCCGTGGAACTGCATGGGCGTGTCGATGGCGTCGCGGGTGGTCCCCGCCACGTCGCTCACCACCAGCCGCTCCTCGCCGAGCAGGCGGTTGACGAAGCTGGACTTGCCCACGTTGGGCTTGCCGATGACCGCCACGCGCAGCGTGTCGTCCTCGTCCTCCGCGCCGGCCTCGGGGAGCAGGGCCACCACGGCGTCCAGCACGTCGCCGCTCCCCTTGCCGCTCAGGCTGCTCACCGGCAGCGGCTCGCCCAGGCCCACGTCCCAGAACTCGTGGTGGGCCAGCGCGTTGGGGGCGCCCAGGTTGTCCACCTTGTTGACCACCAGGAGCGCGGGGCGCTGGGTGCGGCGCAGGTACTCGGCCACCTCGTAGTCCAGCGGGTGCGGCCCGGCCTTGCCGTCCACCAGCTGCACCACCACGTCCGCCTCGTCGATGGCGGTGAGCACCTGCTCGCGGATCAGCCGGTCCATGGGCTCGTCCGAGTTCTCCACCATCCCGCCCGTGTCCACCAGGTAGAACTGGCGGCCGTTCCACTCGGTGCGCGCGAAGTTGCGGTCGCGCGTGACGCCGGGGAAGTCCTCGACGATGGCGATGCGCTGCCCGAGGATGCGGTTGAAGAAGGTGGACTTGCCGACGTTGGGCCGGCCGACGACGGCGACTACGGGGAGACTCACGGACGGATCGGGGTCGGGAGGAACGGGACCTCGCGCCGGAACCCCCGGACGCGCGGGCGAATATGGCCGCGCGTCCGCGGGGCGTCAACCGCGCGGGGCGTCAGGCCAGCGGGGCGCCGCACGACGCGCACGCCTCGGCGCCGGTCTCGTACGCCTCGCCGCACGACGGGCAGGCGAACACCACCTCGCCCTCGGTGTCCATGTGGTCGTGGATCACGCGGAGCGCGGCGCCGTACTCCCACGCCGGCACCATCACCCGCACGATGCTCAGCTCGCCGAGGTCCACGGGGTAGATGTGGTCCTTCTGCGAGAAGATCTGCGAGTCGATCCCCTCGGCGCGCAGGTTCTCCTGCACCAGCTGCGCCTCGATCTCGCCGTGCGTGCTGTAGACCTGCGCCCACCCCTGGATCATCGTCACGGTGCGGTGGTCCTCGCACACGAAGGCGTCGCGGTCGCCGGTGTTGCAGTCCTCGCACACCGCCCGCCCGCAGATCACGCACCGCCCCTTCGCGGCGCGGTCCGGGTGCGCGGCGCACGCCGCCTCCACGCGCAGGGTGCCGCAGGCCGGGCAGGCGTCCGCCCCCTCGTACTCGGTCTCGCAGCGCGGGCAGCGGAACGCCTCCGCGGCGGAGTCCGCGCCTGCGTCCGTGCCTGCATCCACGGCGGTGTCGGCGGCGGCGGCGCGGGCCTCCGGGGTCACGGGGAGGATCTGGGTCCGGTCGTCGCCTGGGGTCGGGATCTCGGGCATGGGCCGCCTGGCTGGGGTTCGCATCGGGTCCGATCCGCCCGGTTTGCGCAAGAAGCGTGCGCCCCGGCACATACGCGAAGGGGGCGGCCCTCGCGAGCCGCCCCCTTCGTGCTTCGATCTTATAGCCGTGCGCGGCCCCCGCGTGAGGGATGCGCGCCCGGAGGGCCGAGACCCGCCGGCAGTTTGGCGGGGCTCGGCTGCGTTAGCCGGCGTTGTTTGCCGGCTTACGCAGCGCGCAGCCCGACCCGAGCGTCAGCGAGGGGCACGCCCAACCCCGCAGTTCAAAGCAGTTCCGCCTTCAGTACAACCGCCGAAATCAGCGGAACGTGTAGCTGAAGCTGGTGACCGTCTGCCCGGCCGGGAGCGGCACGGAGAAGTTGGCGCTCTGCCCCTTGGCCGGCGCCGCCACCGTGGTGCTCTGCGTCCCCACCTGCCCGGAGGGGCCGTAGAAGGTGAAGTTGAGCGTCACCTGGGTGCCGGCGTTCGCCTTGTTGCCGATCACCTTGCCGGTGAGGGTGGGCTGGCCGCCCTCGGGGCTCTCGAAGCGGATCTCGTCCACGTGTACCGGGAGCGCCTCCACCTCCTCCAGCACCCGCAGCGCGCGGTTCTGCATGTCGCGCTGGCCGGCGGTGTTCTGCCCCGCGGCCTCGGCCTGGCCCTTGTACGCGTTGAACAGGATGATGCGCGCGTTCTCGTTCAGCGGGTCGACGGTGACTACCCGCTGCGCGATGGGCGCCAGGTCGGCCCAGCGCTCCTGCTTGTACAGGGCGAGCGCGTAGTTGTACCAGGCGTCGCGGTTGTTCGGGTCGATGCTGGTGAGCTGGCGGAAGACCTCGATCGCCGGCCCGTACTGCTCGGCCTGGAACTGCCGCGCGCCCACGCTCAGCAGCCCGGCCAGCGCGTTCTGGCGGGTCTCGGCGCGGGTGGCCATCTCCGCGGCGGAGGTGTCGGCCGGCATCCGGTCGAGCACCGACAGGGTCTCGCGGTACGCCTCCGTGGCGCGGGCGAGGTCGCCGCGCTGCGAGTACACCACGCCCAGGTTGTAGTAGGCGTCCGGGCGTCCGGCGTACAGGGCGTTGGCGCGCTGCCAGCTCGCCATGGCCGTGGCGGTGTCGTTGTTCCCGTACGCCTCCAGGCCGGCCTGGAAGGCGGTGGCCCAGCCGCGCTCGCGCTCGGGGTTGATCTCGGCCTCGAAGGCGGAGCAGAGCTGCGCGGCGCGGTCCCAGGCGCTGTCGGCCGCCTCGTAGTTGCCGGTGGCGACGGCGGCCTGGCCCAGGAGGAACTGGTTCTGCGGGTTCCCCGGCTCGGCCGTGGCCGCGGCCTGCGCCGCGGTGAACGCCTCGGCGGAGCGGCCCAGCAGCAGGCTGCGCTGCGCGGCGACCGCAGCGGGGCTGGGGGCGACGGGCACGCCCTCGGCGCAGGCCACGCTCGGGAACGCGCCCGTGCCGCCGGCGCCGGCGCCCGTTCCGGCCGCCGCGCAGGCGCCCGCGACGGCGGTCACGCCCGCGGCGAGGAACAGTCCACGATGGAATCTCATTGCTACCCTCCGGTGATGGTGGCCGGCCCCCAGCGGGCCGGGTTCTCCGAGCCCTGGGACGGGTCAGCGCTCCGCCGCGACGCCCTCGGACAGCATCGCGCGGTAGGCCGCGAGCGGGGTCATCCCCAGCCGCCCGGCGGCCCGGACCACGTCCTCGAACTCAGGCTTTGCGCGCTCCCCGCCGCCCGGGAGGGAGGAGCGCTTGACGCGGACCGGCTGGCCGCGCCACTCGACGGTCTCTTCCCGCCGGGCCAGCGCTTCCCGCCGCACGGGCCAGAAGCGCACGCCGATGGACGAGCCGGCGTGGAACAGGGCCCCCTGCACCGCCGCCAGCGCGGCGGGGGGCGCGAGCGCCTCCACGCGCAGCCCGGGGCGCCCCTTCTTCATCAGCACGGGCACGGCGGTGCAGTCCAGCGCGCCCGCGGCCAGCACGGCGTCCAGGAGCGGCGGGACGTACTCCGGCGACAGGTCGTCCACGTCGCACTGCACCACCAGGACCTCGTCCCCGCCCCCGCCCCCCGCACGGATGGCGACCAGGCGCAGGCAGTTGGGCCGGTCCCGCGGGTCCCGCGTCCCCGCGCCGAAGCCCACGGCCTCGGCCACGAAGGTGGTGGGCGGCGCGGCGCCCGCGGTGAACGCCTGGAGGAGCGCGGCGCCCGTGGGCGTGGTGCACTCGCCCTCGAACTCCGGGTCCCGCACGGGGATCCCCTGGAGCAGCTTCATCACCGCGGGGGGCGGCACGGGGAAGTTGCCGTGCGCCATCTCGGCCCAGCCGCGCCCCAGCGCCACGGGGCGCGTGTAGAACTCGGTGAAGCCCAGCTCGGCGGCCCCGGCCACGGAGGCGAGCACGTCGATGATGGCGTCCAGCGCCCCCACCTCGTGGAAGTGCACCTTCTCGCGGGTGGTGCCGTGGACCTCCGCCTCCGCCTCAGCAAGAAGCGTGAACGCATGGACCGCGCGCTCCTTCACCTCCGCCGGGACGTCGGTCCCCTCGATGATCCTGACCACGTGCGACAGGTGCCGGTGGGCGTGCTCGTGCGGCAGTTCCAGCACCAGCCGCCTGCAGGCGATGCCCTTCCTCATCACCCGCTCGGCGTCCACGCGAACCTCGGCGAGGTTCAGGCCGCGCACGAAGCCCTGCAGCCACTCCAGCGGGAGCCCCAGGTCCAGCAGGGCGGCGATGGTCATGTCGCCGCTGATCCCGGCGAAGGGATCGAAGATCAGACCGCGCAATTCAACCTCTGAGGTAAACGGACGGGGCCCAAGATAGGCGCCGCCCCGATGATCGTCAAACTACGCCCCTTCACCGCCGTTCTCCGGGAGCGCCGCCAGCACCCGCGCGCGCCCCTGCACCGCCGCCACCTTCGGCAGGTCGGGCCCGTGGTCCTCGCCGGTGAGCGCCAGCCGCAGGGGGTGGAAGAGCGCCCGGCCCTTGGCCCCCGCGTCCCTGCCGCCCTCGGCCACCGCCGCCTTGATCGCGCCCTCCTCCCACTCCGGCAGCGCCGCCAGCCGCGCCCCCACCGCCGCCAGGACCCGCCGCGCCTCCGCGTCCGCGAGCACGCGCTCCCGCCCCTCGCGGGCCTCCGCCGTGTCCGGCCCGAAGAAGTGCTCCAGCTGCTCGGCGGCGTCGGCCAGCACGGAGATCCGCTCGCGCAGCGCCTCCGCCACGCCGGGCATCCCGTCCTCCGCCACCGGGAAGCGCTCCCGGTCCACGAACGGCTCCAGGGCGCGCGCCAGCTCGTCCGCGGGCATCTCCTGCACGTACCGGGAGGAGAGCCAGCGCAGCTTGTCCCGGTCGAACACGGCGTCGCTGGCGCCCACCCGGTCCAGCTCCACCTCGGCGACCAGCCGCTCGCGGGGCAGCTTCTCCTCGCCCGAGGGCGAGGACCAGGCGAGCAGCGACAGGTAGTTGAAGAGCGCCTCCGGGAGGAAGCCCTGCCGCCGGTGCTCGGCCACGGAGGTGGCGCCGTGCCGCTTGGAGAGCTTCTGCCGGTCGGGCCCCAGGATCAGCGGGGTGTGCGCGAACACCGGCAGGCCACGCCCAAGCGCCTCGTAGACGAGGACCTGCTTGGGGGTGTTGTTCAGGTGATCCACGCCGCGAACGACGTGAGTGATCTGCATCTCCGCGTCGTCGACAGCCGCGGCGAAGTTGTACGTCGGCAAACCGTCGGAGCGAAGAAGAACGAAGTCTTCGATGTCGCTGACCGGGAACCTCACGATCCCGCGAACCACGTCATCTACAACGACTTCTCCCTGATCAGGGACCCGGAAGCGCAGCGCGGCGCCCGGGGGAGGCGTCGCCGGCGCCTCGCGGTCGGCGCACTCGCAGCGGCGGCGCCCCTGCCCCGCCTCGTCCTGCGCCGCGGGCGGGCAGGTGCACCAGTAGGCCCTCCCCTTCCCCAGCAGCCGCTCCGCGTGCTCCCGGTACACGGCCGTGCGCTCGCTCTGCCGGTAGGGCGCGTGCGGCCCGCCCACGTCCGGCCCCTCGTCCCAGTCCAGCCCCAGCCAGCGCAGGTCGTCCAGCAGCGCCGCCTCGGCGCCGGGGACGTTGCGCTCCCGGTCCGTGTCCTCGACGCGCAGCACGAAGCTGCCGCCGTGCCGGCGCGCCAGCAGCCAGTTGAGGATGGCCGTGCGCGCGCCGCCCACGTGGAGGTGGCCGGTGGGGCTGGGGGCGAAGCGGGTGCGGAACATCTAGGGAACAGGTGACAGGGAACAGGGAACAGCCTGCAACTGCACGGCGGTGCCCCTCAATGCCGGAACAGGCGGCGTCCCGTAAACACCATGGCGATCCCGTGCTCGTTGGCGGCGGCGACCACCTCGTCGTCGCGCACGGAGCCGCCGGGCTGGATCACGGCGCGGATCCCGGCCTGCGCGGCGGCGTCCACGCCGTCGCGGAAGGGGAAGAACGCGTCGGAGGCAAGGGCGGCGCCCGCCAGGTCGAAGCCGGCGTCCCGCGCCTTGAGCACGGCGATGCGCGACGAGTCCACGCGGCTCATCTGCCCGGCGCCGATCCCCAGCGCCATGCCGCCGCGCGCCAGGAGGATGGCGTTGGACTTGACGCTGGCGACAGCGCGCCAGGCGAAGCGCAGGTCGGCCCACTCCTCGTCGGTGGGCGCGCGGTCCGTGACGACGCGCCAGCCGTCCTCGGCGAAGCGCGTGGAGAGGCGGTCCTGCACCACGAAGCCGCCGCGGACGCGCTTGAAGTCCATCTCCCCCTCCCCGCCCCCGCCGGCCGGCAGCTCGAGGAGGCGCAGGTTCTTTTTTTCGCGCAGCAGGTCCAGCGCGCGAGGCGCGAAGCCGGGCGCCACGACGGCCTCCACGAAGTTGGGGCGCATCAGCACCGCCGCCTCTTCCGTGACCTCGGTGTTGAAGGCGACCACCGAGCCGAAGGCGCTGGTGGCGTCGGTGGAGAGCGCCTTCCGGTACGCCTCCGGCGCGTCCTCGCCCACCGCGATCCCGGACGGGGTGGTGTGCTTGATCACGGCGCAGGCCGCGAGCGCGTCCCCGCTCCAGGCGGAGACCGCCGCCACCGCGGCGTCCACGTCCAGCAGGTTGTTGAAGGACAGCTCCTTGCCGTGCAGCTGCCGCATCCCCGGGAGCCCGCCCGCCGCGCCGGCCTCGGCGTAGAAGGCGGCGCGCTGGTCCGGGTTCTCGCCGTAGCGGAGGTCCTGCACCTTGGCGAGCGACAGCGACAGCTCCGCCGGGAAGGCGTCCACGCCGGGGCTGGGCTCCGCCCCGGCCGCCTCGCCCCCGCGGAGCCGCGCCTCCAGGTACGCGGCGATGGCCGCGTCGTACGACGAGGTGTGCGCGTACACCTTGGCCGCCAGCTCGCGGCGCAGCGGCAGCGTCTCGGCGGGCGGCGCGTCCAGCGCCTCCAGCACGCGCCCGTAGTCCGCGGCGTCCGCCACCACCCACACGCTCTCGTGGTTCTTGGCCGCGGAGCGCAGCATGGACGGCCCGCCGATGTCGATGTTCTCGATGGCCTCGTCCACCGTCACGCCCGGCTTCGCGACGGTCTCGCGGAACGGGTACAGGTTGACCGCCACCAGGTCGATGGGCTCGTACCCCTGCGCCCCCATCTCCCGCATGTCCGTGGGGTGGGCGCGGCGCGCCAGCAGCCCCGCGTGCACGGCGGGGTGCAGCGTCTTCACGCGGCCGTCCATCATCTCCGGGTGGCCGGTGACCTCGCTCACCTCCACCACCTGCAGCCCCGCCTCGCGCAGCGCGCGCGCCGTGCCGCCGGTGGAGAGCAGCGTCCAGCCGCGCTCCGCCAGCGCGCGCGCGAAGGGGACCAGGCCGGACTTGTCGGAAACGCTGAGCAGTGCTCTGGGCATGCGAGTGACCTGTCGAGAACGCCCCGCGGGCGACGTGAGTTCCAAGAATGACGCTGCCCTCCCCGAAATCCGGAGGAGGGTCGCTGCGTGACCGGAACCGGCTCAGCCGTGCAGGCTGTTCCCTGTTCCCTGTTCCCTGTTCCCTACAACCATCAGTCCCCGGACGGACTCGTCGGCCGGGGCGGCGCGGGGCGCCAGGTCGAAGGCCACCGGGTCGGCGAAGCGCTGCACGTCGGGTGCCTCGCCGCGGGCCAGGGCCTCCACCACCAGCGGGAGGAGCCGGTGCTCCACGGCGAGCACGCGGGCGGCCAGCGCCTCGGGGGTGTCGCCGGGGAGCACGGGCACCGGCCACTGGGCGACGATGGCGCCGGAGTCGTACTCCTCGCTCACGTGGTGCACGGTGGCGCCGGTGACGCGCGCGCCGGACTCGATCACCGCGCGGTGCACCCGCATCCCGTACATCCCCGCCCCGCCGAACGCCGGTAGCAGCGCCGGGTGGATGTTGATCATCCGCCCCTCGTAGCGCTCCACCACCGCACGCGGCACCAGCTGGAGGAAGCCCGCCAGCACCACCAGCTCCACCCGGTGCCGGTCCAGCTCGGCCAGCAGCGCCTCCGTGTACGCCTCCGCCCCCAGCGTTTTGACCGCCAGCACGACGGACGGCACGCCCATGCGCTCCGCGCGCTCCAGCGCGCCGATGCCGGGGCGGCTCCCCACCACCAGCTCCACGCGCGCGGCGGACGGCTCCGCGACGTTGAAGCGGTCGAGGAGCGATTGCAGGTTGGTCCCGCCGCCCGAGGCGAGGACCGCGACGCGCGTTGGATCCGGCAGACGATTTCTCCCGCTGGGGTCGAGGCGGCGGGAAGATAGGCCGCGCCTCCGGGAGCGTCAACCGAAGCAGGGCGCCCGAAGCGGCGCACGGAGCCGCTGGACCCGGACGCCGGCACGGAACCGCGTGAGGGATGCGCGCCCGGCAGGGCCGAGACCCCGCGGGGCAGTTTCCGCGGGGGCTCGGCTGCGTTGGCGAGCGTTGTTTGCTCGCCTACGCAGCGCGCAGCCCGACCCGAGCGTCAGCGAGGGGCACGCCCGAACCCGCCGTTCAGTGCAGGGCCGCAATAAAAAAGTCAGCCGAACGAGCTCCCCCCGTAGTGCGGCACCAGGAACGGGTTCGCCACCCGCTCGAACCCCACGGTGGTCTCCGGCCCGTGCCCCGAGTACAGCGTGGTCTCGTCCGGCAGCGTGAGCACCTCCTCGCGGATGGACCTCATCAGCCGCTGGAAGTCGCCGCCCGGCAGGTCCGTGCGCCCGATGGAGCCGCGGAACACCACGTCGCCCACGATGGCGTACCCCTCCCCCACCAGCGTCACGTGCCCCGGCGCGTGCCCCGGCGTGTACCGGACCTCCAGCTCGCACTCGCCGAACCTCACCGGCGTCCCCGGCTCCAGGTACCCGTCCACCGGCGGCGGCGCCTCCGCGTGCACCCCGAACATCTGCGCCTGCTGCGGCGCCGCGTGGTACATGGGCTCCGCCTCGCGGTGGATCAGCACCGGCGCCCCCGTCTCCCGCTTGGCCCGCGCGACGCCGTCCACGTGGTCCAGGTGCGAGTGCGTCAGGACGATCAGCTCGATCTGCGTCCCCTGCCGCCTGGCCTCGGCGAGCGCGTCGGGGGTGGCGGCGCCTGGGTCCACCAGGATCGCCTTGCCCGTGCGCGTGCAGGTGACCAGGAACACGTTCTGGGCGAAGGGCCCGCCCGAAAAGGTGCGGACCGTGGCCTCGCCGCGCCCGCCGCCCTCAGCCACGGATCGCCTCCAGCACCTCCTCCGCCCCGTGCGCCCCCGGCGCCGCGTACGCGATGCGCCCGTGCGTGTCGACGAGGAAGGTGGCGCGCGCGATGCCGCCGTTCTCCTTGAGCACCCCGTACGCCCGGGCGATCTCGCGCCCCTCGTCGATGATCAGCGGGAAGTCCAGGCCGTACTTGTCGCGGAAGCGCTCGTGGCTGGCCATGCCGCCGTCGTTTACGCCGAAGCGCGCCACGTTGGCCGCCGCGTACTCCGCGCCCTCGTCGCGGGCCGTGCACATCTGCTTGGTGCAGCCGGGCGTGTCGTCCTTGGGATAGAACATCAGCAGCACGTTCTGCCTGCCGCGGAAGTCGTGAAGGGAGACGGTGTCGCCGCCGGTGGTCCGCGCGGTGAAGTTGGGCGCGTCCGAGCCCGCGTTGAGAAGGGTGTCCGTGGCCGACATGTGCTCGCTCCGCTGGTGTGGTTTGGTGGGCCGGTCCCGCCCCGGAACAATGGGGGCGCGGCCGGGGGATGGCAACCGACCCGCGCGCCCCCGGGGGCCGGATGGTTCGCCGCTTGCGTGGACGCGGCGCCAACCACCGGCCTGAAACGATCCTCGCGGCACGCACCCCGGACAGGGCGCGACTCCAAGCCACATGCGCGACCAACGCGGACCCGTCACCGGCGAGTGGAGCGACCTCGCCTTCCTCAACTACCGCGTGGACCCCGGGCTGCTCGCCCCGCACCTCCCCGCCGGCACCGAGCCCGACCTGTGGCGGGGGGAGTGCTGGCTCAGCGTGGTGGGGCTGCACGTCCGCGACCTGCGCATCGGCGGGGCGCCGGCCCCGCTGCACAGGAACTTCGCCCAGGTCAACCTGCGCCTGTGCGTCCGCCGCACCGTCCGCACCCCCGGCGCCACGGAGGTACGGCAGGGCGCCGTGCTGCTGCGCGAGTGGGTGCCGCGCCCCGCGCTCGCCGCCGCCCCGGGGCTGGCGATGGAGGAGCCGATCCAGCCCGCGACGCTGCGGCGCCGCACCGCGCCCGGCGCGGACCCGGACGCGGGCGCGGTGGCCGAGTACGTGTGGGACGAGCTGATCCGCGGCGGACGCCTGTTCGCCGAGGCCAGGGGCCCCGCGGAGCCGCCGGGGCCCGGCGCATTCGAGGAGTGGATCCTGGAGCGCTGCTGGGGCTACTCCGGCCGCGCCGGGGGCCCGGCCGCCGAGTACCGCGTGGAGCACCCGCGCTGGACCGTGCGCCCGACCGCCCGTGCGCAGCTCTCCGGAAACCTGGCCGCCACCTTCGGCGAGGAGTTCGCGGACGTGCTGCACGGGGAGCCGCAATCGGCGTTTCTGGCCGGCGGGTCGATGGTCACCGTGCATGCGCCGGAGCCGTACTGACGGGCTGATTTGGGCGTGCCCCCGGCTGCGCCGGGGTCGGGCTGCGGCTCCGTAACGCACGATACGACCGTGCGTAACGGAGGCGAACCCCAACGGTACTGCTGTTGGGTTTCGCCGCTTCGCGCTCGCATCCCT
>JBFMFL010000125.1:0-18776 GCA_040752145.1 Gemmatimonadota bacterium | reverse complement strand
CTCCCCCGCAAGCGAGGGAGGGGAAACGGCTCGCAACCGTCGTGCTCCCCCTTCCCTCGCTTGCGGGGGAAGGGGGCCGGGGGGATGGGGGGCGCCGTCGTCGTTGACTCCCGCACTCCCGCACTCCCGCACTTTCGCACTCCCCCGCCCGCCGCTATCGTGTATCGAAACGGTACACACGTTCCCTCCTCCCGTCCCCCGCGTGAGCACACTGTACGTCGTCGCGCCCTCGGACTCGTTCTCGTCGCTGTGGCCGGAGCTGGCCGCGGAGGCGGGGGCGGAGCCGCGCGTGGTGGGGCTGGCGGAGGACGCGGGGGCGGCGCCGGAGGCGGTGGCGGTGGTGCTGTGCGTGGCGGGGGTGGAGGAGGAGGCGGAGCCGGCGCTGCGGGCGCTGGCTGCGGCCGGGGCGCCGCCGGCGCTGGTGGTGGGGGCGCGGGCGGACCACCGGCTGGCGGCGGCGCTGGTGAGGTCGGGGGCCGCGGACTACTTCTGCCTGCCGGCGGACCTGGGCGACCTGCGCGCCGAGCTGGCGGAGCGGGCGCGGCGGCGCGACGCGCGGGCGGCGGGGGGGCGCCACGCGGCGGCGGAGCGTGCGGCCTTCGACTTCCGCCGGGTGGTGGGCGAGAGCCCGCAGCTGCGGGCGGCGCTGGACCGGGTGGCCAGGATCATCCCCCGCGAGCGGGCCACGGTGCTGCTCACCGGCGAGACCGGGACGGGCAAGGAGCTGCTGGCGCAGGCCATCCACTACAACGGGCCCCGCGCGGCGCAGCCGTTCGTGGAGATCAACTGCACCGCCATCCCCGCCGGGCTGCTGGAGTCCGAGCTGTTCGGGCACGAGCGCGGGGCGTTCACCGACGCGCGCACGGCCAAGCCGGGGCTGTTCGAGGCGGCGCACGGGGGGACGCTGTTCCTGGACGAGATCGGCGACCTGCCGCTGGCGCTCCAGGGCAAGATCCTCAAGGTGCTGGACGAGAAGCAGGTGCGGCGGCTGGGGGCCGTGCGCGCCCGCGAGGTGGACGTCCGCATCGTCGCCGCCACGCACGTGGAGCTGGAGCAGGCGGTGGCGCGCGGCGAGTTCCGCGAGGACCTGTACTACCGGCTCAGCGTGGTCCCCATCCACCTGCCGCCGCTGCGCGAGCGCGGCGACGACGTGGTGCTGCTGGCCGAGCACTTCCTGCGCACCCTGGCCGCGCAGTACGACCTCCCCGTCCCCGCCATCGACCCGCCGCTGCGGCGCGCCCTGCTGGCACACGCCTGGCCGGGAAACGTGCGCGAGCTGCGCAACGGCGTGGAGCGCGCCCTGCTGCTGGGCGACGGGCGCATCGACCCGGCGGACCTGTTCCCCCGGGCGCGCCCGGCCCCGGCGGCGCGGGGCGGGCCCATCCCCTTCCCGGCGCCCATGGAGGAGATCGAGCGCGCCGCGGCGGTCGCCATGACCGAGCAGATGGCCGGCAACAAGAGCGCCGCCGCCGAGGCGCTGCGCATCTCCCGCTCGCGGCTGTACCGGCTGCTGGGGGAGGAGGGTGTCCCGGAATGATACATCCGTCGCGGACCGGGACAGCGCGCGCGGCGCGGATCCAGGCGCGGCGCGGGGAAACACCGGGCGCGCCGCTTGCCGCCGCCGGGAGCCGAGTCCGTGCGCGCACCCCATCACCAGGCCCGAGCCAGCCATGCGAGCGACCCGCCGACTGACGCTTCTCCTCGCCCTCCTCGCCGCCCCGGCGCTGGCCGGCTGCGACGACGACCTGCTCCCGGAAGAGGGGGTGGGCGACCGCCTGGCCGAGGACCAGCTGTACTTCGCCCGCGCCGACGAGGACGCCCCGCCGCTGGACGCGCTGGAGGTGTCGTTCTGGGCCAAGCCCGGGCAGACGCGCAGCGCGGCGATCCGCTACGTGGGGATCCCCGCCGGCAAGTACCAGCTGTGCATGGAGTTCCTGGTGCCGGCCGGGTCGCTGCTGCGCCACCCGGACGGGCGCGCCGTGCAGCCGGGCGACTCGGTGAGGATCACCGTGCGCGCCGTGGACCCGGACGCCTTCCGCTTCGAGTTCTCGCCCGCGGGGCTGCGCTTCGACCCGGCCAACCCGGCGCGGCTGCGGGTGACCACCTGGTGGAACGACCGCGACTACAACGGCGACGGCAAGCGCGACAAGGCGGACGAGCGCATCGAGGAGAGCCTGGCCATCTGGCGCCAGGAGGCCGTAGGGCAGCCGTGGGAGCGGACCGCCACCGTGCGCGACGACGAACTGCACGAGCTGCGGACGGCGGTCCCCGGCTTCACCCGCTACGCCGTCGCCAGCAACCGCGGCGCCGCTGCCCGCGCCGACGACTGACGTGACGGCTCCCGGCGCTCCCGTCCTCTCCCTGGAGGAGGTCCGCGCGCTCGCGTCCCGGCGCGAGTGGCAGCGGATCGTGGAGCGCGCGTCCGCCTCCCCCCCGGCCCGGGAGCCGGAGGTGTCCTTCCACCACGCCGACGCCCTCCGCCGGGTGGGCCGCACGCCGGAGGCGCTGGAGCTGGCCGAAGGGCTGGAGACCCCGGTGCGCCAGCGCGGCGACCGGCGCCTGCTGGTGAACCTGGTCAACCTGGTGGGGATCTGCCTGTTCGAGCTGGGCCGCAGCGACGCGGCCGGCGCCCGCTGGGAGGAGCTCCTGGAGCTGTCCTCCGAGGGCGGCGACGAGGAGTTCGCCGGGCGGGCCTGCAACAACCTGGGGATGCTCGCCAACATCCGCGGCGAGCGCGACCGGGCGCTGGCCTGGTACGGCCGGGCCGTGGCCTCGTACCAGCGCATGGGGTACACCCGCGGCCTGGCGCAGACGCACCACAACCTGGGGATCTCGTACCGCGACCTGGGCTTCGACCGCGAGGCCGACGCCCACTACCTGCGCGCCATCGAGCTGGCCGGCGCCGCCGAGAGCGAGGACGTGGTCGCCATCGCCGAGACGGAGCGCGCCGTGCTGCGCGCCCGCGGCGGCGACGGCGCGCTGGCCCGCACCCTGGCGCTGCGGGCGCGCGGCCGCTTCGAGCGCATCGGCGACCCGGTGGGGCGCGCCGAGACCACGCGCGTGCTGGCGCTCGCCGCCCGCGCCTCCGCCGACGACGCGGGGGCGGCGGCGCTGCTGGACGAGGCGTTCGAGGCCGCCCGCGCCCACTCCGACGCCCTGCTCCGCGCCGAGGTGCAGCGCGACCGCGGGCTCCTGCTGCGCGACCGGGGCGACACCGCCGCCGCCCGCGAGGCCCTGTCCGACTCCGCCCTCCAGTTCGAGACGCTCGGCGCCGCCGCCGAGGCCGCCGCCGTCCGCGCCCTGCTCGACGGCCTCGCCCCCTCCGCCTGACGGCCGCTGTCCCGCCCGCGTGCAGCGTGTTCCGAAACGCTACACGGCACCCCCCGGCCCGCCGCCTCCCGCTTCCCCCGCAACTCCCCGCCCCGCAACGCCCTGCGCTCCCCGGTCCGGGAAGGGCGTGGCGGGAGCGCGCCTTGCCCCCCTGGAGCGCGGGTCCGCCTCACACTCCCCCTCCTTCCAGAGGTGTCGCATGAGCACTATACGGGTACGGGTCTTTTTCGCCGCGGCCGCGGCCGCCGCCCTCGGCTCCGGGCTGGTCGCCGCCTGCTCCGGCGGCGGGGGCAACGGCGGCACCGGCCCTGGTCCCACCACCGGCTCGGTGGTGGCGTCGGTGGCGGCCGGCGGCACGAACGTGCAGGGCGCGCAGCTCTCCATCACCGGCGGGGCCGCGGCGACCACCGGCAGCAACGGCCAGGCGCGCTGGGACAACCTGCAGCCCGGCGCCTACACGGTGACCCTGTCGCAGCTCCCCGCGGGCTTCGCCATGGGCACGGAGACGGCCGGCAAGAGCGCCAGCGTCGCGGCGGGCGGCACGGCCACGGTGAGCTGGTCGGTGCAGAGCTCCGGCGGCGCGCAGAACGCCGTGGTGACCACGAGCGCGGCCTCGTTCTCGCCCGCCGCGGTCACCATCCCCGCCGGCGGGACCGTCCGGTTCCAGTACGGCAGCGGCGTGGGCCACACGGTCACGCCCGAGACGCCGTCCGGGAGCTGGACCGAGCGCGACCTGGCGAGCGCCTCGGACAACTTCGAGGTCACCTTCAGCACGCCGGGGACGTACCGTTTCCGCTGCCGGCCGCACTCCACCAGCTTCACCAGCGGCATGGTGGGCGTCGTTACCGTCACCTGATTTTTCCTGCGGAACGGCAACGGCTGCTGACGGCGGGGTAGGGCGTGCCCCCGGCTGGCGCCGGGGTCGGGCTGCGGCTCCGTAACGCACGAAACGACCGTGCGTAACGGAGTCGAGCCCGCGCAAACAGCCGCGCGGTCTCGCCCCTTCGGGCCGACATCCCTCACGCAACGGCAGGCCCCCTCCCCCGGCCCCTCCCCCGCAAGCAGGGGAGGGGAGAACTGCCTGCTCCACTTCGATCCCCCGCCGTTGTCCCCTCTCCCAGAATTGGGAGAGGGTGGCGAGCCTCAAGCGAGCCGGGTGAGGGCCGCCGTGCCAGGCTGTCCCCTGTCCCCTGTTCCCTGTCCCCTTCTCCATGTAAAAGCGAGCGGCGCCCCCGTGTGGAGGCGCCGCTCGCGCTTCATCCTGCCCGCGGGTCAGGAGGAGTGGTCGTGGAGGATCTTCCAGCCCTCGGCGGTGCGGCCGTACAGCAGGGAGAACCAGCCGCTGCGGTCGTCGCGGCCGCCGCCGAACAGGGTGAACTTGCCGGTCACCAGGG
This sequence comes from Gemmatimonadota bacterium, assembly GCA_040752145.1. GTDB lineage: Bacteria > Gemmatimonadota > Gemmatimonadetes > Longimicrobiales > Longimicrobiaceae > JAFAYN01. The sequence goes on along the minus strand of JBFMFL010000125.1, from coordinate 14,052 downwards.
CGTGGGCGGTGCCCATGGGGCGCACCGTCAGGCTGTCGAAGCGCAGCTGCTGCAGGGGCTTGCCCTCGCGCCAGAAGCTGCGCTCCAGCGAGGCGCGGATGCGCTCGCGGCCGGGGACCGGGCCGCGCACCATGAAGGTGGCGGTGTCGGCATAGGGAGCCACGTGCCCGGCCAGGTTTCCGTGGTTCCAGGCGGACGTCATGGAGTCCTGGAGCGCCAGGATCTCCGCCGTGGGGTCGGACGCCGGGCCGGCCGCGCCGGCCATGGCGGCTCCGCAGCCGGTGAGCGCCAGGGCGAGGAGAACCGCGGGAAGTCGGGTCATGGAGTGCTCCGTCGGGAGGTGGAGGGCGCGCCGGGATCGGCCGCGAATTGCCCTTCACGGTAGCGCGCCGACGGCCGTCCGTCGAGTAGCCCCGCCCTGGAGTCGGAGAAACGTAGAAGCTCGGTCGGCTTTCGGGGAGGATCGATCCGCCCGGGACGGAGGGTTCCCGGGGTGCGGCCGGGGGGGGGGGGGGGGCCGGGCCCCCCCCCCCCCCCCGCCGCTGGTGCTACAGCCGGTCGCGGTCCGTCAGGCGGTCGCGGTCGCCGAGGTGCGTGTCGCCCTCGACGTCGGCGCGCTCGCGGCGGAGGTCGGTCTCCACCATGCGCTCCTCCTCCACCTGGTGCTTGCGCACCACCAGCTCCTCCTTGGGCACCACCCGCTTCTCCGCGATCACCTCCTCGCGCTCCAGCGGCACGCGGATGTGCTCGTCCTCGCCGATGCGGCCGGTGGCGTGCATGCCGTCGGTGATCGGGCGGCGCTCGATGGTCACCTCCTCGCGGGACACCGGCACCTCGCGGGTGACGTGCTGCGTCTCCACGTGCTTGCCGATCTCCACCTCGCCGGCCAGGTGGCGCTCCTTGCGCAGGGCCAGCTCCTCCTCCGAGAGGGTGAGGCGGGCTTCGTCCTCCACGCGGTCGCGGAGGTTGTCGTTCCGGTCCAGGGGCAGGTCGCGGTCGATGTTGCTCATGGCTCGTTCTCCCGTGTGCGGCGCCCGGTCTCGCGGGTCGCGGTTCACTCCCCATCCGGCGGCCCCGTGGCTCGGAACCAACCGTTTGGCGGGGGCGGACGGCTCATGCAAGCGGTGTTCCAAGTTTGTACAGGAATTCAACTTGCGTAGGGTTCTCCTGCCGGTCCGTCTGCGGCGGCTGTTCGGGACGGTCCCCCTCACCCCCCGGCCCCCTCTCCCACAAGGGGAGAGGGGGAGCACGACACACGACATCGACAGCACGACGAAGCCCCTCCACCGCGCCGGTGAAGGGGCTTCTCGCGGAACCCCGCGTGAGGGATGTCGGCCCGGAGGGTCGAGACCCGGCGGGGCAGTTTCCGCCGGGGCTCGACTCCGTTGGCGAGCGTAGTTTGCTCGCCTACGGAGCCGCAGCCCGACCCCGGCGCCAGCCGGGGGCACGCCCAAATCCGCCGTCGCCGTTCTTTTCTACGGAGCCACGTCGAAGAACTTCAAATCCTTTTCGCGCTCGATGGTCGTCTTCATCGTCCACTCGCTGTCGAACAGCACCATGGGCCGCTCCTTGGAGTCGAACACCATGGTCCGCCCGTACCCCTCGGTCGCCACGCGGCGCACCTCGGACTCCGGCCCCTCCACCCAGCGGGCGAACCGGTACGACATGGGCTCCAGGCGCGCCCTGACGCCGTACTCGTGCTCCAGCCGGTGCAGCATCACGTCGAACTGGAGCTGCCCCACCGCGCCCACGATGGGCGCCGGCCCCACGATGGACTCGGCGTAGAACACCTGGGCCGCCCCCTCCTCGGAGAGCTGCTGCAGCCCGGTGTCCAGCTGCTTGCGGCGCAGCGGGTCCGCCACGATGATCCGCGCGAAGTGCTCCGGCGAGAAGCGCGGGATCCCCCCGAACTCCAGGTCGCCGTTGCCGGAGAGCGTGTCGCCGATGCGCAGCGTCCCCCGGTCGTGGATGCCGATGACGTCGCCGGGCCACGCCTCCTCCACGTGCGTCCGCTCGCGCGCCAGGAACTGGGTGGGCCCGGCCAGGCGGATCTGCTTGCCGGTGCGGACGTGCTTGACCTGCATCCCCGCCTCGAAGCGCCCGGAGCACACCCGCACGAAGGCGATGCGGTCGCGGTGCTTGGGGTCCATGTTCGCCTGGATCTTGAACACGAACCCGGTGAAGTCGGGGTCCTCCGGCTTCACCTCGCGGGTGCCGGCGTCGCGCGGGGTAGGGGCCGGGGCGCGCTCCAGGAACTTCCGCAGGAAGGGCTCCACGCCGAAGTTGGTCATGGCGCTCCCGAAGAAGGTGGGCGACACCTCGCCGGCCAGGAACTCCTCCTGGGTGAACGCCTCCCCCGCCAGGTCCAGCAGCTCGATCTCGGCGAGCAGACGCTCGTGCGCCTCCTCGCCCACCAGCGCGCGCACCGCGGGGTCGTCCAGGCTCCCCACCTGCGTCCCCACGCGGGTCTGCCCGTGGTCCTCGCCCCGCTCGAACATGTGGATCTGCCGGGCCTCGCGGTCGTACACCCCCACCAGGCGGTCGCCGGCCGTGATGGGCCAGGTCACCGGGTAGCAGCGCAGCCCCAGGTCGCGCTCCACGTCGTCCAGCAGCTGCAGCGGGTCCGCGCCCGGGCGGTCGCACTTGTTGACGAAGGTGAAGACGGGCGTGCGCCGGCGGTGGCAGACCTCGAACAGCTGCCGGGTGCGCTCCTCGACGCCCTTGCGGTTGTCCAGCAGCATCACGGCACTGTCCGCGGCGGTCAGCGTCCGGTAGGTGTCCTCCGAGAAGTCGGCGTGCCCGGGGGTGTCCAGCAGGTTCACCTGGAACCCCTGGTACTCGAACTGGAGCACGGAGGAGGTCACGGAGATGCCGCGCTCCTGCTCCATCTGCATCCAGTCCGAGGTGGCGTGCCGGGCCGCGCGGCGCGCCTTGACGCTCCCCGCCAGGTGGATGGCCCCGCCGTACAGGAGGAGCTTCTCCGTGAGCGTGGTCTTCCCCGCGTCGGGGTGCGAGATGATGGCGAACGTCCGCCGGCGGCGGACCTGCTCTGCAAGGTTGCTCAACGCGCCTGCCTCCCTCGAAAGTCGAACGCCCCGCCAGCAGGGGCCGCGGGGCGTCGGGTGCTGCCGGTCAGCCGTGAAATATAACGGAAATAGGGACTTCCCTCAATGCTCCGGCAGGTCCGTGATCCCCCGCTCCCGCAGCGCCGGTTCCACTTCGCGGCGGAGACCCGGCAGACTCCCCTCGATGATCCGCCAGACCTCTTCCGGGTCCACGCTCTCGTAGCCGTGGATCAGCACGTCGCGGAAGCCGGCGATCCGCCGCCAGGGCACCTCCGAACGCTCCAGCTTGAGTCCGGCGGAGAGCCGTTGACCGCTTCACCGATGACCTCGAAGTTGCGGATGACCGCGTCCTGTTGCTGGAGCGACTCGAGAAAGGCTTGTTTTCCTCCCCGGGTGAACTCCTCGATCCTGCGGATGCGCTCCAGAACGTGGATCAGGTAGAGGGTGTCGTCCTTCACAGCGGCACCGCCTCACGGAGGACGTCCTCACGGATGTACCAGTGCAGCGCGGGCTCGGACACCACGTCCACCTTCCTGCCGAGCAGGTCCTCCACGTCCTGCCTGAAGCCGACCAGGTCCAGGAGGCTCCGGTCCCGCTCCATCACCACCAGGAAGTCCACGTCGCTGCCGGGTCCCGCCTCGCCGCGCGCCACGGATCCGAAAACCCGGACGCTCTGGACGCCGTGCTCCGCCGCGAGCCGCAGGATCTCGCGCCGACGCTCTCGCAGGAGAGCCAGGTCGAGTACCGGGGACCGGCTCCGTGTGTCCAGCGTTCCGTCCGTCTGGCTCATTGCATCCTCGAGGCGGAGAGTCGAACCGCTGCCCGGCAGGTCGGCTAAATCTTGTCGCCCGGAACCGCTCGAACAAGCGAGACAGGGTTCCGGGCGGTGCCTGTCACGCGCAGTCCACCCGTCAACGGTTCACCGTGCTCATGTTGGCGTAGCGGTCGCCCGCGGCGGCGCCCACGGGGAACGCCTCCTCCAGGCGCGCCAGGTCGGCTTCCGTGAGGGACACGTCCAGTGCCCCCGCGTTCTCCTCCAGCCGCTCCGCGCGACGGGTGCCGGGGATGGGGACCAGGTCCTCGCCCTGCGCCAGCACCCAGGCCAGGGCGAGCTGCGCGGGGGTGCGGCCCTTCTCCGCGGCCATGGCCCGCACGGTCTCCACCAGCTCCATGTTGCGCGCGAAGTTGTCGCCCTGGAAGCGCGGGTTGGAGCGGCGGAAGTCGTCCGGCGCCAGGTCCTCCGGGGTGCGGATCTGCCCGGTGAGGAAGCCGCGGCCCAGCGGGCTGTACGGCACGAAGCCGATCCCCAGCTCGCGGCAGACCGGGAGGATCTCTTCCTCGGGCTCGCGGCTCCACAGGCTGTACTCGGTCTGGAGCGCCGCGACGGGGTGCACCGTGTTCGCCCGGCGGATCGTCTCCGGCGCCGCCTCCGAGAGGCCGATGTGGCGCACCTTGCCGGCGGACACCAGCTCGGCCATGGCGCCCACGGTCTCCTCGATGGGGACCTGCGTGTCCACGCGGTGCTGGTAGTACAGGTCGATGTGGTCGGTCCCCAGCCGCCGCAGCGACGCGTCGCACGCCTGCCGCACGTACTCCGCGTCGCCGCGGATCCCCAGGAACTCGCCGCCCCCGCCGCGCACGTTGCCGAACTTGGTGGCGAGCACCACCCGGTCGCGCCGGTCGCGGATGGCGCGCCCCACCAGCTCCTCGTTGGTGAAGGGGCCGTACATGTCGGCCGTGTCCAGGAAATTCACCCCCAGCTCCAGCGCCCGGTGGATGGTGCGGATGGACTCGGCCTCGTCGCGCGGCCCGTAGAAGTCGCTCATCCCCATGCACCCCAGCCCCAGGGCGGAGACTTCCAGGTCGCGCAGCCTGCGGTGTTGCATCGTAGCTCTCCCCGTGTCCTCGGTTGCCGCCGCGGGCGCGCTCCGCGCCCGGCCCCGGGCCGCCGCAAGAGGGGCGCCGCGGCGGCGCGCGGGTGGCCCGCGTGTTGCGCCGGGGCGCGGTCCCCCTCGGAACCATCTCGACAGGAGCAGCGCGGGTGAGCGACACGGGACTCTTTTCGCCGCTGGGGATCCGCGGCGTGACCTTCCGGAACCGGGTGGGGGTGAGCCCCATGTGCCAGTACTCCGCCACCGACGGCTTCGCCGACGAGTGGCACTTCGTCCACCTGGGGAGCCGGGCCGTGGGCGGGGCGGGGCTGGTGGTGGCGGAGGCCACCGCGGTGACTCCGGAAGGGCGCATCTCCCCGGGCGACCTGGGAATCTGGAGCGACGCCCACGTGGAGGGGCTGGCCCGCTGCGCCCGCTTCGTCGAGGCGCAGGGCGCGGTGGCGGGGATCCAGCTGGCCCACGCGGGCCGCAAGGCGAGCACGGCCGCCCCGTGGAAGGGGGGCCGCTTCGTGGCGCCGGAAGCCGGCGGGTGGCTCCCCGTCCATGCCCCCAGCGAGGTTCCCTTCGCGCCGGGCTCGCCCGTGCCGGAGGCGCTGGACGAGGCCGGGATCCGGGAGGTGGTCGCGGCGTTCGTGGAGGGCGCGCGGCGGGCGCTGGCGGCGGGGTTCCGGGTGGTGGAGGTCCACGCGGCGCACGGGTACCTGCTGCACCAGTTCCTGTCCCCGCTCAGCAACCTGCGCACGGACGCGTACGGCGGCTCGTTCGAGAATCGCACGCGGCTGGTGCGCGAGGTCTGCGCGGCGGTGCGGGAGGTGTGGCCGGACGAGCTGCCGCTGCTGGTGAGGATCTCGGCCACGGACTGGGCCGAGGGCGGGTGGGACGTCGAGCAGTCGGTGGAGCTGTGCCGGGCGCTGGGGCCGCTGGGGGTGGACCTGGTGGACTGCTCCTCCGGCGGGCTGGTGCCGGGGGTGAAGATCCCCGTGGGCCCGGGCTACCAGACCACGTTCGCGGAGCGCGTGCGGGGGCAGGGCGGGATCATGACCGCCGCGGTGGGGCTGATCACCGACCCGCGCCAGGCGGACGAGATCGTCCGGGAGGGGCGCGCGGACATGGTGTTCCTGGCGCGCCAGCTCCTGCGCGACCCGTACTGGCCGCTGCACGCCGCCCGGCACCTGGGCGTGCAGGCGGAGTGGCCGGTGCAGTACCAGCGCGCGGTGGACTGAGCCGCGGACCGGCCGGCGGCGGAGCTTGATTGTAGCTCAATTGGTCATTATGGTTAAAATGACCAGAACAGGAGGTGGGATGATGGCAAAGTCACTGTCGGTCGCGGAGATGAAGGCGACCCTCTCGGAACACGTACGCGACGTGGAGAATGGCGAGACGGTGGTCATCACCCGCCATGGCAGGGCGGTCGCGGCCCTGGTTTCCGTGGAGGATCTGGAGCACCTGACCAGGCTTCGGGCAGCGCGCCCCGAAAGTGGTCTGGCGAGTCTCGCGGGCGGCTGGGAAGGGTCCGAGGACCTGGTCCGCATCCTGGACACCTCGCCTCGCATGGGGCAGCGCGAGGTCGCGGATCCGGACTGATCAGGAATGGCCTACCTCTTCGACACGGACGCGGTCTCGGAGGTGCTCCGCCCCCGCCCGCTCGCAGGCTACGTGGAGTGGCTCGCGCGGGTACCGCGAGAGGAGCAGTTCGTGAGCGCGGTCACGGTCGGCGAGCTGTACAAGGGTGCGTACCGGTCGCCCGCACGGGAAAGGCACCTGGCGAACATCGAAGGGCGGGTCCTCCCCGCCGTCACGGTGCTGCCCTACGACGTCGCGACCGCACGCGTGTTCGGGGAGATCCGGGCGGCGCTGGAAATCATGGGGACCATCGTCGCCGACGCCGACTTGCAGATCGCCGCGACCGCCATCTACCACGGGCTTGAGCTCGTCACGGGCAACCTGCGGCACTTCGAGAGAGTGCCAGGGCTGCGGCTGAGTCGAGTTCTCGCCGAAGCGCGTCGTTGATCCACCGGTCGCACCGTCTCACTCCCGCTCCCGCCGCAGCGCGTAGTTCAGCCCGCCCACGCGGTACCAGTTGTAGCCGAAGGCGTCCACCACCAGGCCATGGACGCCTTTGTCGTCCGCCAGGCTCTCCTCCTCCGCGAGCAGGCTCACCAGCCGCTCCCCGCCCTCCACGCCGGGCCGCACGCGCAGCTCGTGCGGCTTGGTGTCGAAGTTGTGGACGATCACCAGCGAGTTGCCGCGCCAGTCGTAGCGCATCGCCAGCGCCTCCGGGCAGCCGGTGTCCAGCAGCTCCCAGCTCCCCCAGCCGATCTCCGGGCACTCCTTGCGCAGCCGGATCATGCGCGCCGTCCAGTTGAGGAGCGAGCCCGGGTCGCGGCGCTGCGCCTCCACGTTGACCCGCGGGTAGCCCCAGATGCCGTCGCCGATCACCGGCTCCACCGTCTTGGCGGCCGTGGAGAAGCCGCCCTGCGGCTCGGCCGACCACTGCATGGGCGTGCGGACCGCGTCGCGCTCCGGCAGGTCCAGGTCGTCGCCCATGCCGATCTCGTCGCCGTAGCGGATCACCGGCGTGCCCGGCAGGGAAAAGAGCAGGCTGTAGGCGAGCTCCAGCTGCGGCCGGTCGCCCAGCATGGGGGCCAGGCGGCGGCGGATCCCCCGGCCGTAGAGCTGCATCCGCTCCTCCGGGCCCAGGCGGGCGAACACCGCGGCGCGCTGCTCGTCGGTGAGGCGCCCCAGGTCCAGCTCGTCGTGGTTGCGGAGGAACTGCGCCCACTGCGCCGTGTGCGGGATGTCGCGGGTGGCCAGCAGCGCCTCCGCCAGCGGGGCCGTGTCCGCGGTGGCCAGGGCGTAGAAGAGGTGCTGGTTGACCCAGAAGTTGAACATCATGTGGATCCCGCTCCCCCCGTCCTCCCCGAAGTACTTCTCGGTCTCCTGGGGGAGCACGTTGGCCTCGCCCAGCAGGATGGCGTCGCCCACGCGCCACTGCATGAAGCGGCGCATCTCCGCCAGGTACTCGAAGTGGTGCTCCCCCTGCCCCCCGCCCGGGACGGTGCTCTCGATGACGAAGGGGACCGCGTCCACCCGGAAGCCGGCCACGCCCAGCTGGAGCCAGTACCCCATGATGCGCCGCACCTCGGTGCGCACCGCGGGGTTGTCCATGTTCAGGTCGGGCTGGAAGTCGAAGAAGCGGTGGAAGTAGTACGCCCTGGCCTCCGGGTCGCGGGTCCAGGTGGACTCCTGCACGCCCGGGAACACCATCCCCTCGTCCCAGCCCTCCGGCCGCTTCTTGGACCACACGTACCAGTCGCGGCGCGGCGAGTCCGGGTCCTTGCGCGCTTCCCGGAACCAGGGGTGCTCGTCCGAGGTGTGGTTCACCACCAGGTCCATGAGCACCCGGATGCCGCGCTTCTCCGCCTGGTGCAGGAACTCCACGAAGTCGCCGCCCGAGCCGTAGCGCGGGTCCACGCCGTAGTAGTCGGAGATGTCGTAGCCGTCGTCGCGGTCGGGCGAGGGCTGGAAGGGAGCCAGCCACACCGCGCCCACGCCGAGCGCCTGGAGGTAGTCCAGCCGCCGGGTGAGCCCCTCGAAGTCGCCGCACCCGTCGCCGCTGGCGTCCATGAAGCTCTCGACGTCCAGGCTGTAGATGACGGTGTTCTTGTACCAGAGGTCTTCGATCATGCGGCTATCTGGCGGCGGCGTAGGCGGTTGCGCCGATCCTCCGGCGGGGCATCCTGGGGGTCGTGGGGCCGGCTGTGGGGCCACCTGCTCGCCGGGAGTCTCACAGGCCGGCGCTCCGGACGGCTGGCGGGGGAGGCTCGTCCACCGCCACCAGCTCCCGCAGGTGCTCCCGCGCCAGGTGGGTATAGTCCATGGTGGTGCGCAGATCCGCGTGGCCGTGCATCTCCTTCACCAGCACCGCGCTCTTCCCGCGGGCGAGCATGTTGGTGACCGACCGGTGCCGTAGATCGTGCTGGTGCAGATCGTCGGGGAGCCCGGCCCGCGCCGCCGCCGTCTTGAACGCCCGCCGGAGGCTGGCGATGCGCGCGCCGGCCACAGCCGTCCGGTGGTTGCGCGTGTGGTGGAAGACGTACCGGGTGCGCTGGCCGCCGTACGTGGCCAGGCGGTACCGGGCGAAGTGCTCCCGCATCGCAGCGAGCAGGCGCGGCGTCATGGGGATCCACCGGCCCTTCTTCCCCTTGGTCTGCCGGCCGCGCCGCCCGCTCTCTAGCCAGATGAACCCCGTCTCCAGCTGCACGTCCTCCCACTCCGCGCGCAGCGCCTCCGAGTCGCACCGCTGGCCCGTCTCGCCCAACGTGAGCACGTACAGCCACAGCATCGGATCGTGTTCGCACTCGTGCAGCAGCGCCTCGAACTGAGCATCCGTCAGGATCACGGGGGTGCGCTTCACCACCTTGGGCGCCTTCACCGCGGCGACGGGGTTGCTCTCGCGCAGCTCCAGCTCCACCGCGTACTCGAAGGCCACGCGGAGCGTGGCCCGCTCCCGCTGCATCGTGCTGCCGCTGGCCCGCCCCGCCGTCTGCACCATGCCCCGGCCGCGGCCTGGGAGCCGGCGCCAGACCCGCCCCTGCCGCCACGTGAGATATTCGCGGATGTGGCCGGGGCGAACCTCGTCCACCCGCAGCCCGGGATGGTGCCGGTCGAAGAACAGCCGCGCGCGCGCCAGGACCTGGCCGTAGCTCACCTGCGACCGCGGCGCCAGCTCCGGCACCCGCTCCAGCTCCCACTTGTCCAGGAACCCCGCCGGGACCGGCTCCTCCCCCTCTCCCGCCCTCTCCCGGCACGCCGCCGCGCCGATCCCCGCGAAGGGGAGCAAGTCCGGCAGGCCGAGCGCCCGCCGGCTGGAGATCTCCTCCAGCTCCGCGGCCTTGCGCTTCGCGAACGCCTCCGCCTCCCGCCGCGTCACGTTGGGGAGGGTGAAGCGGTGGCGCTCGCCGGCCACGCGCAGCGACACCCGATAGCCGTCGCCGCGCTCCTCGATGTTGCCCGGGTGCCTGTTCGTCTTTGCCATGCGCCTGGGCTACTTTATCTCAGTGTAGGAGACGACCGCGCCGGCGGCGTCCAGCTCAAACCGGTAGGTCTCAACCGCGTACCCGCCGAAGCCGTTTCGCGCCCTGAAGCGATGCCAGACACTGAAGCCGGCAGGCGTGGCGCGCACCGGCCCCCACTCAATCGATTCGTAGCTATCCGGATCCCGCAGCACCTGCCGTTTCAGGTACTCTTCCACCTGATAGACCGACCCGTCGTAAGTGGAATTCCGGACGACATCTTTCGCGGCCGGGAGATCAGAAGGAGACCCAGCGAAGTAGCCCAACAGCATGAACAGCCCAATCACCGCAACGAGCACAGCCCCCAAGATCCAGCCCTCCCGGGCGTCGCTCGCGGACATCGCGGCCACCTGGCAGGCCCTGCACCGCCCGTCGTCGGCTGTGGCGACCGAGGTGCCGCAGGTGACGCATTTTGGGCCTGTGGCCTCCATCTGTTCTGGCTCATCCCGCCGCGGGCGACCGCAATGGATGCAGGCCGGCGCCGCGGTCGAGATCTCGTGGGAGCAATCGGGGCAGGTGATTAAAGGCACTTGGGCGCTTCCTCCGATACCGATTGGCGTGTGTCTACTTCCTGCTTGAAGACGTAGATTGAAGGGCGTACCTTTCCGGCCTCACCGCTACCCCCTTCCACCCCTCTGGAGACACCATGAACAAGCTCCGCAAGATCCTGCTGGTCCTCGCGCTCGTCGCCCCGTTGGGAGTGGCGGGCTGTCTCGATTCGAACAGCCCGACGGCTCCCGCTGCGCCGAGCAGATCCACGACCGCCACGGATACCACGAAGGTCCAGACGACTGCGCCGGCGCCGACGACGAGCACCTGCACCTGCGGCGGAACGAACACGGCGGGTTCAGGCAACCGGGACGGATCCTGCACGTGCTGACGTGACAGCCGGTGGGGCGAGCCGTTCGGCTCGCCCCACGATCAAGCCGCGAGCGTGCTGAGGGCCGCGACGAGCTCTTCGGATAGATTCTCGCAGGGAGACCAAAGGCTCGGCCCAGCAGGCCCCACCAAGGCCGCCCCTTCGCGTCGCTTGATCTTCCCCGCAATGTCCGTCGCGTTCGCGACGACCTGAAAAGCTCCCCGCCGCTTCCCCAACCTCATCGCCGACTCAGCGTAGCGGAGCGCGGCGTCCCATTCGCCCAGCATCACAGCTCCTTCGGCCAGGTCGAGCAGTGCGTCCCCGGCACCGAGGTACGTCTGCACGTCGTCCAACTCCGTCGCCTCGGCCGCGACGCCAGCAAAGGCCTCTCGCATTCCCGCTCCCGCAAGGGCTCGCGCATACGCGCACAGCACCTGAAGCCGGAACGCCTCGGTCCTGGGAGATCTGCGCAGCGCAGCGAAGATGGGGATGGCCGACCCATAATGCTTGCGCTCGATCATCCAGTACGCCACGTCCGACGCGAGTCGAAGCAGGTGGTCGGGGCTCCGCCGGAACGCCTTACGCGCCTTCCGGGCGTACTGCTCCACCGCCCGGTGGCGACCCCTGTGGATGGCCAGGGCAAGCAGGTCATGGTACGCCTCGCCCTCCAACTCCGGGAGCCGCGCCGCCCGGGCTTCGTCTGCCGCGTCCAGGAACAGCCCCTCCGCCCCCTCGTCTCCCTGCCGCAGGAGCACATTCCCGGTGCCGAGGATCGCCCGCACCAGCGTGGGCTTGTCGCCCGCAGCTCGGGCGAGCGTGGCCGCCCGCGAATAGAGGGCCAGGGCCTGCTCCAGATCCCCCTCACGCGCCTTCCGCGCGAGGTATACCAGGGCCGGCGCCCCCGAGTCGCGCACCCTTTGCAGCTGCCCGGGGGTGAGCCTCCCCTCCGCGAGGCGTAGGATGATCGCCCGACACGCCTCCAGCACCACCGGCGCCTCCGTCCGGCACCACGTCGGCATCGCTGCGTCCAGATCGCGCATCAGCGCAGTCAAGAACGCGTCTCCGCCGTACCCCCACGTCTCCGCATCGCAGATTCCCGCCATCGCGACCAGGTGCCGAAGGTGCTGGCGCTGCCCCTTCGTGAGCGCGTCCGCGGCCGCCCCCATCAGCTTTTCACACCCCTCCACCCCGATCGCGAAATGCGCCGCCGGTGTCCCAGGGGGCGCCTGCAGTCTGATTGTATTCGTAAGAGACACCGCGATGTCCGGAAGCGGGCGCCCTTCGTAACACGACTCAAACCCGAACGTCCGTACGAACGGATGCGTCTCGGGTAGCCGCTGGAGAGCGTACGAGAATCCGGACTGCGCCTGCGCCGACTCAACGAGTTCCAGTGCCAGCTCGACGAGCAACTGCATTCGAGGGGTTCTCCAGTTGGGGGGCGGCGTGGGGCTGGCGTTCGAGGAGATCTGCTTGCCAGTGGAGGAGGCGGGCCATCTCGGCGGGGTCGCGTGCCGACAACCCATCGTTCTTGGCCGCCTGAACGATTTTCTCAGCTACTTCTACTTCCGTCAGGTTGGGGCCCAGCATCTGGAAGATGCCAAGGTCCCAATACCTCCGGAAGCTGCGGATCAACTCCTCTGCCTCCGAGAAAGGGAGATCGCCATTAGACGGCTGTGCGGGCCCGGAGGTCTCAGGCGGCAGCAGTCCACGGCGCGTGAGGTACGCTTCCAACTTCTCGCGCGTACCCCGCTGCATGTAGCTCCAATCGTCGTTCCTGAAAGCGCGGACCGCCTCGAAATTCAGCCCGGAACGTCGCACCGCCTCGCGGATGCTGAGGCCGGCCGTCGCATCGACGAAGGCCCTTACCATCGCCTCATCGTCTTTGTTGCGCCCTTGGCTGGGCTGATCGTTCATGGCCAGAGAGAGGGGTGAAAGAAAGCTCTTGACTTCCCGGCGAGTTTTGGTCAACTTCAGGTCAGGGCGTAATGAACCGAACGTAACCGAAACGTACAGGATTATGGCGGGCGACTCTTCAGCGCGCAAGGTTTCTGTCGCGGACCGGCCGGATCCGGAGAGCTTCCTTGATCACGAGGCGGCCGCGGAGTACATCGGCCGGAAGTCCAAGACGCTCTACGGGTACTGCTCCGAGGGTCGCATCCCGCGGGTTCGCGACGGGCGGAGGAGCCTCTACCGGGTCAGCGACCTCGATGCGCTAGCGGCCTCGCTCCGCCAGGACATTCCTGCGTCCGTAGTGACCAAAACCTGACCGGGAAGTCGCTCGAAAGAAGTCTCCCCCGGCCGGCGGTTTATCGCAATCGCGGGCGGGGCTCGGGCCCGGACGCACCGGGAACACCGTGTAGAGGGTGCGCGACATGGCAAGTGCGCAAGGCGCGGCGGCAGACGGCACCGCGGCCGCAGAGGCGGCGCTGGACGCGATGGAAGAGGGTCTGGTCGGGTCGGTGACCCGGGCCCTTCTGGACCATGCGCGGCGGGCGGTGATGGAGAGCACGGACCCGGCGGAGCTCGGCCGGCTCGCGCTTCAGGTGTTCGAGGTGTTCCTGGACGCGCGCGAGATCCACGCGGAGATGGAGGGCGGCCGGGTCGAGTTCCGGAACCAGCTGCGCGACCGGGCGCTGGCGGCCAACGGCGGCACGGCCGCCACGAAGGCCGAGGCGGAAGAGCAGGCGCGGAAGCACCCGAGCTACCTCGCCTACGTCCAGCAGACGACGGGGGCGGAGCGCGTGAAGGACTTCGCCTGGGGCCTGCACGACTCGCTCCGGATTTGCGCGTGCGCGGCGTTGCGGCCGGAGCTGGTGCAGCCGGCTGGGCCGCGCCCCTTCCGCTCGGCGGCCCACACCCAGCAAGGCGCAATCGAGCGCACCGGGAGGGGAGGGTGACAACGCGCCTCCGGCCGGGTGCGGGCCCGCCGGTACCCGCCGCCCTCTCCATCCCCGCGCTGGCGGCGGCGTTGCGCGCCGCGGGCTTCGACCCGGGCAACCCCGTCTCCCTGCCGTTCACGGCGACGCGCTCCTCAGACGGCGACGCGCCCTACCGCGTCACCCTCAGCCTGCGGGGCGACGGGGAGGGCGTGCAGGTACTGCACAAGGCGGCGCCCCCGCGGGGCCGGGGCGCCGCCGACCCCGCCCACGGCCCCCCCCACC
>JBFMFL010000124.1:0-18788 GCA_040752145.1 Gemmatimonadota bacterium | reverse complement strand
GGATTTCGGCCCGAAGGGGCGAGACCGCGCGGCAGTTTGCGCGGGCTCGACTCCGTTACGCACGGTCGTATCGTGCGTTACGGAGCCGCAGCCCGACCCCGGCGCCAGCCGGGGGCACGCCCGAACCGCAGTTCAAGAGCCGTTACTTGCGGCGCCGCCCCATCATCCAGCCCCGGTGGATGGAGCGCGGCTCCTCCACGGTGACGAACGCCTGCGGGTCCCAGATCCCCACCTGCTCGAAGGCCACCGGCAGGTCCCGGCGGCGGAGCACGGCGTACACCACCTCCACCACCCCTTCCCTGCCGAAGCCCGCGAACTCCGTCACCCCGAAGCCCCGCTCGCGCAGCGCCTCGGCGATCTCCACCCCGCCGTGCTGCGACATCACGCGCACGGTGGCCATCCCCAGCGCCATCTTCTCCTCGATCCACAGCCCCACCACCGTGCCCGTGGCGAATCCGGCCGCGTAGCCCAGCAGGTGCAGCGGCGAGTCCAGGTGCTTGATGGCGTTGCCGACGGCGAAGATCCAGAGCGTCACCTCGAAGAACCCGATCACGGGGACCAGCACCTTCTGCCCCCGGACGGAAAGAAGCATCCGCAGCGTGGCGAGCGAGACGTCCACGATGCGGAGCGAAAAGATCAGCAGCGGCCCCCACGCGGAGGCGAAGAGTGCGTCCATGGCCTGCCCGTGCGTTTCCTCTCCGGGTGCGTTGTCGCGTCTCCCGGCCGGGCCTTCCGGCGCGGGACCCACCCTGGAACCCCGCTCCCCGCGCGAGGGTCCGCCGGGCGCGGCGCCGCGCCGGCGGACGGAGATTCTTGTCCCGGCCAATCCACCCGTTTACAATGTGCGGGCGCCGGAACCGCACGGCCCGGCTCACGCCAAATCACCGCCCCCTTCACGACAGGAGCATCCATGCAGACTCCCCCCCGCCCGTTCTCCCTCTGGCTCGGCGCCCTGCTGGCCGTGGTCGCGCTCGCCGGCCTCCCGGCGCAGGGCAGCGCCCAGTCCATGTTCGAGAACTTCGCCTACCCGGGCAAGTGCATGGACGTGTACCGGGGAGACCTCAGCGACGGGAACCACGTGGACGTGTACCAGTGCCAGAACTCGGTGAACCAGTACTTCCAGCGCCTGAGCGACGGCCACGTGGTGGTGCAGAAGGGGCAGACCGGCCCCAGCGGCTACCAGATGTGCCTGGACTACTATCCCAGCAACGGCTCGGTGGGCTCCCCGGTCAAGATCTGGCCCTGCCACCCCATCAGCAGCCCCTCCGACACGCAGCACTGGTACTACCTGGGGAGCAACCAGTGGATGGGCGCCAGCGGCAACTGCATCTCCGCGCCCTCGGGCACCAACGGCACGCAGCTGGTCATGGCCGCCTGCAACGTGTCCAACCCGCCCGCCAACACGCGCTGGCGCCAGAAGTTCTAACGGCTTGTACCGCGGATTTGGGCGTGCCCCCCGCTGGCGCGGGGGTCGGGCTGCGGCTCCGTAACGCACGATACGACCGTGCGTAACGGAGTCGAGCCCGCGCAAACTGCCGCGCGGTCTCGCCCCTCCGGGCCGACATCCCTCACGCAACCGCCTGCCCGACCTCGACCTCCAGCCGTTGCCCCCTCTCCCAGGATTGGGAGAGGGTGGCGAGCCTCAAGCGAGCCGGGTGAGGGCCCGCCGTTGCAGGCTGTTCCCTGTTCCCTATCCCTCCACCCCGCACCCCTCCTCGTCGTCCCCGTCCAGCCCCGCGGCGTGAAAGATCCTCCGGCGGATGCGGCGGTCGTAGAGCGCCCACTTGGCCTCGCGGCCGTCGGTGTCGTCCTCGCCGCCGGCGAGGAAGCCCACCTCGATCTCGAAGCCGCCCGCCCGGCTGCGGCCGCCGCCGTAGGGCTGGCCGCGCAGGTCGCTGCCCAGGGCCTCCTTGAGGAAGGAGTCCACGGAGAGCGTGACCTTGGAGGTGCGCAGGCTGCCGGTGACCAGCTCGCGGTCGTCGTCGCAGAGGATGCCGTAGACCACGGCGGTGTGCACGTTCTCCTCGGTGAGGAGGAAGTCCGCGGCCTGGGGGATGGCGTCGCGGTCGGCCCAGCGCAGGTAGCCCACCCCGGCCACCGAGATCCCGCCCTGGATGATGCGGTTGGCCAGCGCCGCCTCGATCACGTCCATGGTGGCGTGCGACTTCTGCACGCACAGCACCCGCTCCAGCAGGTCCGCGTCCACGAAGCCGCTCAGGTATGAGGCGGCGCGGTACTCGGGCGCGCGGGCGTGGATGAAGCCGTCCGTCTCGCTGTGCAGGCCGTGCATCAGCGCGGTGGCCAGCTGCGCGTGCGAGCGGTTCTCCGGGTCCAGCCGCAGGATCCGGCCGCTGCGCAGGTACTCCGTCATCAGCGTGGCCGCCGCGCCCACCGGGCGGATGTCGCTGAACACCGGGTCCAGCAGGTCCTGCGGGTCGTGGTGGTCGATCACCGCCAGCGTGGGCACCCCCGCCGCGCGCAGCCGCTCCGTGAGGTGCGTGGTGCTCCCCTGGTTGTCCACGAACACCGCCGCGTCGTAGCGGTCCAGCTTGAGCCGGTCGTCGTAGCGGGTGATGTCGATGTTCAGCAGGTTGACGAGCGCCAGGTTCTCCGGGTGGCTGATCTGGCCGTCGTACACCACGTCCGCCTCCACCCCGAAGCCGCGCGCCATCTCCCGGTACGCCATCCCCGAGGAGATCGCGTCCGGGTCCGGGAAGTCCTGGATCGCCACCACGTGCCGCTCCCCGCGGCGCGAGGAGAGCAGCTCCGCCAGCGCCGCCGCGCGGACGGCGCTCTCGTCCTGGGGGCGCGCCGGGGGGGCGCCCTCCTCCGCCGGTTCCGCCGGGCGCATCGTGCCGGCCGCTGCCTCGTCCATCAGTGCTCGCCCTTGCCGTTGCTCTGCGCGTTGTGGAAGAGGAAGCCCTGCGTCAGGTGCACCCCCAGCGCCTTGACGGTCTCGTACTCCTCCTCGCGCTCCACCCCCTCGGCGATCACCTTGATGCCGTGGTCGTTGGCGAACGACACCATGGTGTCCACCAGGTTCTGCTTCATGAAGTTGGTGTCGATGCTGGAGATCAGCGAGATGTCCAGCTTGATGAAGTCCGGCGCCAGGTTGGCGATGCTCCCCAGCCCCGCGTACCCCGAGCCCGCGTCGTCCACGGCGAAGCGGAAGCCGCGCGCCCGGAAGTCGTCCAGGTAGCCCTGGAAGGTGGGGTAGTCGGTGATCGCCGTGCGCTCGGTGATCTCCAGCACGATCCGCTCCGGGTGCTCCACCCCCAGCTCGTCCAGGTCCAGGTAGCGGAAGGTGGGGTCGCGGAAGTCGTGCGGGTCGATGTTGATGAAGAGCAGCTCGTGGGGCTTCAGGTTCTCGTCGATTCCCTCGATGGCCCGCTTGCGGCAGAGCCGCGACAGCTCCCAGATCAGGTTGGCCTCCTCCGCCACCCCGAAGAGCACCTCCGGGGAGCGCAGGCTGCGCAGGCTCCCGCGGGCCAGCGCCTCGTAGCCGTACACCTCGCGCGTCTCGGTCACCACGATGGGGTGGTAGACGATGTAGACCGCGCCCTCGCGCAGCGTGCTCTTGAGGTCCGCCACCTTGCGGGTGCGCTCGCGGTGCTCCACGCTGCGGGCCGCCTGCGCCGCCTCGCGGATCCCGCGGTAGATCATCCGCTCCGTGCGGATCTTGGGGTTGCGGAACAGGGTGGTGGAGCCCACGTAGATCCCGAACAGCCCCGCGATGTCCTCGCCGTGCTCCTTTTCCAGCCGCTCGCCGATGTAGCGCTCCAGCTCCTCCGCCAGCTCGTTGATGCGGCGCTCGGCGTCCTCCACCTGCTGCTGCAGGTCGGTGAAGAAGATGAAGTCGTCGTCGCCGGTGTGCGACACCATCAGGTGGCTCTCCGACGCGCCGCGCTGCCGGTCGTAGAACTCGCGCACCGAGCCGGCGGTGGTCTGCAGCACCTCGTCCAGCTTCTGCCAGCCGTAGATCTCCTCCAGCTTGGAGTAGCGGACGAACTCGATGTACAGGATGGTGAGCCGCCCGGTGCGCTCCAGGATCTCGCGGCCGCGCTCCAGCATCACCGGGAGCGTGGGGAAGCCGGTGAAGCGGTCGTAGAGCAACTCCTCGTAGCGCAGGTGCTCCGCGGCCTGGGCGGTGGCCTCCGGGCGCTCCGCCCTCCTCACGCGCGCCACCGCCGACTCCAGGCGCGAGGCCACCTCCGTCCCGCCGCTGGAGGAGAGCAGCCACTCGTCGGCGCGGGCCCCGGAGGCGCAGGCGGCCACCTGGTCCGCGGCGCACGCCACCACCAGCGCGATCCCGCGCGAGGCGGTCTCCGAGCGCAGCGTGCGGACCTCCGCGGGGGAGGCGGACTCCACGAACACCACGTCCGGGTGCGACCTCACCGCGTCCAGCAGCCGGTCGCCCGGCCCCACCACGGAGCCCTCCGGCGCGTTCACCGTCATCAGCTCGGCGCCCAGGAGCGTCGCCGCCGTCGTCAGCTGCTCCTGGAGGACGGCGTCCTGCACCCGCGCCAGAACCCTCACGCCCCGCCCTCCCGCGCCGCCAGGTTGCGCTGCACCTTGTCCGCCAGCTCCTTGAGGTCCACCGGCTTGACCACGTAGTCGTCGGCGCCGGAGCGGAGCCCCTCGAACTTGTCCTCGAACCCGCCCTTGGCGGTCACCATCACCACGCGCGTGTCGCCGAAGTCGGGGTGGTTCTTGATGGTGCGGCACACCTGCCACCCGTCCATCCCCGGCATCATCACGTCCAGCAGCACCAGGGCCGGGCGGACCTGCTCCATCTTGGCCAGGGCGGCGCGGCCGTCCTGCGCCTCCGCGACGACGTAGCCCCGCGACTCCAGAAAGGCGCGCAGGATCTCCACGTTGTCGACGTTGTCGTCCACCACCAGGATCGTCTTGTCGTTCACGATTCGGCCGTACGTTGCGGGAATAGCGGGGGCGAGCCTGCACCGGCCCGGAAGGCGTCAGAGCGGGCAAGAAGCAGGCCATGCTTTTCCAAACACTGTGCCTGCTTCGAGTTACGTGGACACCCGCAGTCCCGTGCCATGGGCGCGCCGCGCAGGCGCCGCCCCACCCGACGGGGTTCGCGCAATGTCCGCTCCGGCCGCGCCAACCCCGGTTGTGCGAACCGGTTACGCTGCTTATATTCGGGGCCGCCCGCCGCACTTTTCCAAAAAAACCCAGGCCGCCAAACGCCGCCGCAGGCGCCGTCCACTCCGGACACTATCGCCGCGGCACGCACATTCCAGGCGTCCTCCGGCGACCCGGCCGCCATTGGCCACCCGCCCCACGGGAGGAGCAATTTCATGAAGTTTCGCCGCAGGGAGGACCGCGCGCTGAGCCTTCTGCTCGCCAGCCCGGCCGCCGCGCAGGAGGGGGAATCCCTCGCGCCGGCGGGCGGGTACCGGCTTGCGCTCATGTCGCGCGGCGCCGAGCCCCGCGGCGAGCTGCTCCCGGTGCGCGAGGCGGAGGCCGTGCTCCCCTCGGACGAGGCGGTGCTCCTCCTGGACCTGGGGCAGCGGGACGCGGTGCTGGTGGCCGGGGCGGCGGTCCGCCCCATCCCCCGCGGCGGCGGCGGCGAGGACCTGCTGGAGCGCGCGGCGGCGGGGGCGGAGGCGTGGCGGCAGGAGCGGCTGCGCGCCTGGCGGCGCGAGCAGCTCCCCGAAAAGCTGATCGCCTTCTCGGAGCAGCTCAACGAGGCGGAGAGCCCGGAGGAGGTGTGCCGCGCCCTGGGCGACCACGTGCTGCGCATCGTGGACGGGTACATGGCCGTGCTGTTCCTGCGCGACCCGGCGGCCGGGGTGTTCCGCCCGCTGGAGCCGTGCGTGGGGGGGACGGAGGCGCGGCGGCTCGCCCTGCCGGCCCACGCGCGCTTCCGGCGCCCCGGCACCCTGCTGCACGCCGACGCCCGCGCCGACACCGGCTCCCCCTTCGCCCCCCTGGCCCCGCTCTTCTCCGAGACCCGCGCCGCCTGCGTGGTCCACACCCCGGTGGGCGAGGACGGCCTGCTGTTCCTGGTGGAGCGCCGGGCGGAGCGCCACTTCGAGCCCGAGGACTGGGAGATCCTGCGCGCCCTGGCCGGACTCGCCGATTCGGCGCTGAAGCGGGTGAGGCTCCTGGGCGAGATCCGCAGCCTGTCGCTCACCGACCCGCTCACCGGGCTCGCCAACCGGCGGCAGATGGAGGTGGTGCTGGAGCGCGCCTGGGCCGCGGCGCGCCGGGGCGAGCCGCTAACCCTGGTGCTGGTGGACCTGGACGACTTCAAGACGGTCAACGACGGGCAGGGGCACCTGGCCGGCGACCGCATCCTGCGCGCCGTGGCCGACGCCATGCGGCAGGAGGTGCGCGGCTCCGACCTGGTGGTGAGGTACGGCGGCGACGAGTTCGTCATCATCCTCCCGCGCGGCACCGAGGAGGGGGCCCGCGCCCTGGTGGACCGGGTCCGCCGGCGCCTGGCGGACACCATCGCCGTGAGCGTGGGGATCGCCGCGTACCAGCCCGGCTTCGCCTCGCCCGAGGAGATGATCGCCGCCGCCGACGCCCGCCTGTACGACGCCAAGCAGGGCAAGCCCGCGGCCGCGCCGGGAGCCGCCGCCCGGGCGCGGAGCGCGGGGGCGAGGAAGTAGGGGGCAGGTTACAGGGAACAGGGGACAGCCTGCGACTGCAAGAGCGCCCCCGCCGGGAGATCCCGGCGGGGGCTTCGTCGTTTGGGGCTATTCCCCGTCTCCGGCGGGGGCGGCGGGGAGGCGCAGCAGGAACGAGGTGCCCTGGGGGCCGCTGCGCTCCACGTCCAGGCTCCCGCCGGCGTGCGCGGCGAGCGCGCGGCACAGCTCCAGGCCGAGGCCCGCCCCTTCCCGGGGGGGCCCGCCGATCTCGCGGAGGACGCCGGCCGCGGTGCCGCCGTCCTCCACCCGCACGCCCAGCGCGGCGGGGAGGGCCTCCGCCGACACCCGGATGGTCCCCGGCGCGGCGTGGCGGATGGCGTTGTCGATCAGCACGTCCAGCCCCTGCCGCAGCACGCGCACGTCCACGCGGAAGCGCCTCCCCTCCAGCTCCCCCACCCCGCTCTCCAGCGTCTTCCCCCGGGCCCGCGCTTCGTCCACGAAGGACGCGACCTCCTCCCGGATCTCGCGCGCCACGTGCACCGGCGGGAGCGGGCCGGCGGCCTCGCCCGTCGGGGGACCCGCGGAGTCCCGGCGGGCCATCGCCAGGGTGACGTCGATGGCCCGCAGGCTGCGCCCCAGGCGCGCGCCCAGCGCGGCGAGGATCTCCGGGTCGGGGCGGCGCCCGGCCCTGACCGCGTCCTGCACGTACGCCACCCCCTGGCTGGCCAGGAGGAGCGGGGTGCGCAGGTCGTGGGCGAGGAGCGCGGTGAGCAGGCGGTTCATCTCGCTGGACGCCATGGCGGCGTCGCGGGCCCGCACCGCTTCCAGCCGGCGCCGCTGGAGCATCAGCGACACCCCGCAGCTCGCCGGCAGCGTGACGAAGGCGAAGATGCGGTTGGGGACCGAGATCAGCGGGGAGGTGGCGGGCCCGCGGCCGTACATGGCGGCGAAGAAGAAGCCGGCCACCGCCACGTAGAAGGTGAGCCACACCAGCGGCCGGCTGTCGGAGAAGGAGGCGAAGACGATGGGGATGGAGGCCAGCATTCCCACCACCACCCCGGCGGGCGTCACCCAGTCCAGCGCGGAGATGAGCACCACCACGCCCAGGTTGAGCGCGGGGAGCAGCCACCGCCGCCCCGCCCGGGGCCCGGGGGGGGCGGCCGCGGCGCTCACAGGCCGAACCGGCGCCGCTTCTCCCACAGCGTCTTCCGCGAGATCCCCAGGCTCTCCGCCACCTCGCGGAGCTCCGCCTGGCCGCGCTCCAGCGCGAACCGCAGATAGCGGCGCTCCACCTCGTCCAGCGTCAGCCCAGGCGGAAGGGTGATCCCCCCCGCCTCCCCGCACGGCTCCAGGGGGCGCTCCGGGGGGAGCACCTCGAACGGGCCCCCGGAGTGGAACACCAGCGCGCGCTCCACGGCGTTCCTCAGCTCGCGGGCGTTCCCCGGCCAGGGGTAGCCGGCCAGCCGCGCGAACGACGCCGGGCCGAGCGGCGGCACGGGGCGGCGCTGGTCGGCGCAGACGGCGCGGGTGAAGCGCTCCGCCAGCTCCACCACCACGGAGGGCATCTCCCGCAGCGGCGGCATCTCCACCGAGACCACGTCCAGCCGGTAGAGCAGGTCGGGCCGGAAGGTGCGCTCGGCCACGGCCCGGCGCAGGTCGCGGTTGGTGGCGGCCACCACGCGGGTCCGCACCGGGACGGGGTGCACCCCGCCCACCCGCCGGATCTCGCGCGTCTCCAGCACCAGCAGGAGCTTGGCCTGCAGCTCCAGCGGCATCGCCCCGATCTCGTCCAGGAAGAGGGTGCCCCCCTCCGCGGTCTCGATCAGCCCGCGCTTGAGCGCCTGCGCGTCGGTGAAGGCCCCCTTCTCGTGCCCGAACAGCTCGGACTCCAGCAGGAGCGGGGGGAGCGCGGCGCAGTTCACCTCCACGAAGCGCCCGGCCGCCCCGGACAGGTCGTGGACCAGCCGGGCCAGCAGGCTCTTCCCCGTCCCCGACTCGCCGGTGATCAGCAGGCGCGAGTCGGGCGACGCGGCCAGCCGCCGGGCGATGCGGCGCACCCCCTCCAGCCGCGGGTCGCTCCCCCAGAGCGCGTCGGCGGGGCCGGGGCCGGCGGGCGGCCCCGCGGCGGGCGGGTCCTCCTCCCCCGCCCGCTCGGCGACGGCGCGCTCGATCAGCGCCAGCACCTCGCCCGCGTCCACCGGCTTGCGCAGGAAGTTGGCGGCGCCCGCCTGGATCCCCTCCACCGCCCCCTCGATGCTGGCGTGCGCCGTCATGATGAGCACGGGCACGCCGGGGGCGGCCTCCCCGGCACGCCGCACCAGTTCCATCCCCCCCATCCCCGGCATCACCAGGTCCGAGAGCACGGCGTCCCAGCCCCCGCGCGCCAGCCGCTCCAGCGCCTCCTCGGCCGATCCCACCGCCTCGGCGGCGACCCGGCCGGGGCGGTCCAGGTTGGCCTTGACCAGCCGGGCCAGGAGCAGGTCGTCGTCCACCACCAGCACGCGGAGCACGGCGGGGGACGCGGGGCGCCTTCCCTCGCGCCGGGACGGGCGCGGGCGGAGCGCAAGGGGGGCGCGGGAGCTTGGCATGGCTCGCACCGGATCGCGAGGGCGCTCCGGCGCGGACCTGCCTACGCGGGCGGTGCGGCGGAGCGGGAGGCGGGAGGATTCGGTCGCCGGCCAGGACCGTGGCCCGGCAGGCTCCCACGCGGGCGCAACTCGCGTACCGGCTACAGAAGGCGTGGCAAGGGACACTCAAGTTCACCGTGCGCTTCGACTTGCGCCGTTCGTGGACGCAGGGCCGGAAGGGCCGTGGTGGCAATGAACCGTGACACGATTGCCACGGGAGGCGTGCGCAGGGGGCAAAGACACATGTCGGGCCACGATCGTCCGCTGTCCGGAACTGCTTGCGGAAGCACGCGTTACGAAACCGTAACGCGCGTTTCGCCCAGGGTGTCCCACGGATGTCCCACCCGCCGCGTCCCGGCGCTCCAAGTATCTGCGGCTCAACAGCTTGCAAAACCAGCACGAACCGGCACCGATATTCCCGTATCTCTTGGCCCAGAAGCGCCGCCGGGCCGCACCCACACCGGCCCGCCACGTCACGCCTCGCCGTTCATCTCCTT
Source organism: Gemmatimonadota bacterium (assembly GCA_040752145.1). Classification (GTDB taxonomy): domain Bacteria; phylum Gemmatimonadota; class Gemmatimonadetes; order Longimicrobiales; family Longimicrobiaceae; genus JAFAYN01. Next base: position 9,047 of record JBFMFL010000124.1, on the reverse strand, counting down.
CCGACAAGGGCACCCCGGCCGCGAGGCCGGTCCGCAAAGCCACGGGTCTCCCCGGAGACGGCCGGGCCGCCGAAGAGGACGCCGCCGACGCGCCCGCCGGCATGCACTTCCAGTACACGGAGGAGATTCACCATGAAGAGAACGATCCTGCCGCTCACGCTGGTCGCAGCGGCGTTCTTCGGCGCCTGCTCGGACGGGAGCGAGCCGCCGACCCTGCCCGGGCAGCCCGCGACCCCGACGGGTCCGTCGCTGCTGATCCAGCCCGCCGGCGTGACGAGGACCGTCACCAGCCACGACGGCAATCCCACCTGCAGCCAGCTCCAGCCCGGGAAGCTGGAGTTCAAGATCGAGCCGGTCGCCGACGGCCAGTACTCGAACGGCCAGGTGACCATCCGGATCTTCGGCTACAACGGCTCCACCGGCGACTTCGGGTGGGAGCTCGTCTCCAGCACGCTGACCGACGGGATCGACGGCGTCTTCGTGAAGGCGGGGCCGGGTGGGCTGCTCTACGCCTATGTCCCCGAGGCGACGTCCGACGACGACGTCGACAGCCCCAAGAGCGACGTCAGCCACATCTCCTTCTGCTACGACCCGGACCCCCAGGCCCGGATCCGCATCCGCCCGGACGGCGTGAACGAGGTGGACGACCTCCACAGGATCACGGCGCTGGTGGAGGTGGACCCGGAGCGTGACGGCACCTTCGTCCCGTTCCCGGGAGCCCTGGTCCAGTTCGCCACCAGCCTCGGGGCGTTCACGCCGGCCTCCGGCCAGTGCGCCACCGGCGCGGGCGGGGAGTGCTACGTGGACCTGTCCTCGGGCGCCGTCGGCACCAGCACCGTCAACGCCTCCACCACCATCGTGGTGAGCGGGTCCAGCCTGACCCGGAGCACCGCCGGCAACGCCGGCCCGGGAGGGAGCGGTCCGGTGACCAAGCTGTGGGTGGACGCGTACATCGCGATCGCCCCTTTGACCGACACCAACGGCATCACCGAGAGCCACGTCTTCACGGCGACCTTCACGGCGGTGCCGGGAGCGGCGACCTCGGTGGCGTTCGACTCGCTGATCATCATCGTCACCGCGCCGGCCGGCTTCGTGAAGGGGACCGACTACACCGAGTCGACCACCTGCGCCACTCCGCCGTCGGCGGTCGGCAACGTCGCGGCCTGCACCACCACGATCAACAGCGTCAGGGCGACGCCGGCGGGGAACCCGTTCGTCGCCAACGCCTCCGGCAAGGTCACCATCGGCGCCACCCTCAACAGCGTGGCGTACAACGCGGTCCTCAGGCGCACGACCGACGGGGCCTTCACCTCCTCGGCCAACGCGTACCAGAACAGCGGCGCGGCGCTCAAGACCTACGTGGACGGCTCGCTCGCCTGGTACAAGAACGACAACCAAGGCCAGCGGCTGGGCGAGGCCACCTTCGAGGTCTGCCGCACGCACGACTACAACAGCGCCACGAACGCGTTCGTGGACGTCGCGGACGTCTGCTTCAGCGTCACCGACAACCAGGCGCCCGACCTTGACACCGACCCGGGCGACTTCCGGCTCGGCGGGCTGATCCTGGGGTACTACAGCGTGCGCGAGACCGCGGCGCCCGCGGGATACGCGCTGGACCCGACGGTTCGCACGACTCCGGACCCGTTCCTCTCGGTGGGCAACGAGAGCTACACCTTCGCCACGCCGTGGGTGAACACCCCGGTGGGGAACGAGGGCTGCACGCCGGGCTTCTGGCGTAACCACACCGAGCTGTGGAACAGCGCGGGCGACCCGACCTCGGCGGCGCTCGCGGCGGCCGCGGCCTCGCTCGGCGCGCCGTACGGCGGGAACGGCACCACGGGCGCGCTCTTCCGGTCCACCTTCGGGCTGAGCGTCGCGCAGATGAACGCGGCCGGGCTCAGCAGCACCCTGACGCTCGGGCAGGCGATCCAGCTGGGCGGCGGCGGGTTCGGCAAGCTGGCGCGCCACGGCACCGCGGCGGCGCTGAACGCGGCGAACCCGGCCACCAACTACCCGCTCGGCACGACCGCCGTGCTCACGCAGGTGCACAACGCGATCGTCGGGCTCTCCCCCGAGCCGCTGGCGACGCTGCTCGACCAGTACAACAACCTGGGCTGCGACGCGCAGTAGCGCGCACGCGGCCGCGGGCCGACGGAAAGGGGGCTCCCCGCGCAGGGAGCCCCCTCGGCTTTTGGAGCCGTCCGCCGGCCGGCCCCGCTACGCCACCGAATCCGCCTGCGCCTGCCCCGCCCCCTCCGCTTCCGGCTCGGCCTCGGGCTCGATGTCCACCTGCCCCGGCGGCAGGTGGGCCAGGTCCGCGCGCACGAACTGCAGCTCGTGCAGGCGCGCGTACAGCCCGCCCTGCCGCAGCAGCTCCCCGTGGGTGCCGCGCTCCCGGATCTCGCCGTGGTGCAGCACCAGGATCTGGTCCGCCCCCTGGATGGTGGAGAGCCGGTGGGCGATCACCAGCGAGGTCCGCCCCTTCATCAGCTCCCCCAGCGCCCGCTCGATCTGCGCCTCCAGCTCCGAGTCCACCGAGCTGGTGGCCTCGTCCAGCACCAGCACCGGCGGGTCGAAGGCCAGCGCCCGCGTGAACGACACCAGCTGCCGCTCCCCCACCGACAGCGAGATCCCGCGCTCCCCCAGCGGCTGCTCGTACCCGCCCGGCAGCCGCCGGATGAACGGGTCGGCGCCCACCCGCTCCGCCGCCCGGCGGATCCGCTCGTCCGTGATGTCGGCGCGGCCCAGGCGCACGTTGTAGCTCACCTCGCCGCTGAACAGGAACACGTCCTGGAGCACCAGCCCCACGCGCCCGCGCAGCTCGCGGACGGGGACGCGGCGGATGGGGACCCCGTCGAAGAGGACCTCCCCCTTCTCCGGCTCGTAGAACCTCATCAGCAGGTTGATGATGGTGCTCTTCCCCGCCCCGGTGGCCCCCACGATCGCCACCCGCTCGCCGGGCCGCGCCGTGAACGACACCCCCTTGAGCACCCACGGCTCCGACTCGCCGTAGCGGAACCACACGTCGCGGAACTCGATGCGCCCCTCCGCCCGCTCCGGCAGGTGCAGCGGGTCCGGGTCGTCGGCGATCTCCGGCGCCGTGTCCAGCAGCCCGAAGATGCGCTCCGACGACGCCATGGCCCCCTGCAGGATGTTGTACTTCTCCGACATGTCCTGGATGGGCCGGAAGAAGCGCCGCGCGTACTGCAGGAAGGCGGCGATGGTCCCCACCGTGACCGCCCCGTCCAGCGCCCGCACCCCGCCGTACCACAGGATCAGCGCCAGGGCGATGGCGGTGAGCACCTCGATGACGGGGAAGAACAGGGCGTAGTACTTGATGGAGCGGAGGTGCGACTCCAGGTGCTCGTCGTTGACCTCGCGGAAGCGCCGCAGCGACTGCTCCTCGCGCCCGAAGAGCTGCACCACGCGGATCCCCCCCACCCGCTCCTGCAGGTACGCGTTGATGCGCGCCAGCCGCACGCGGATGTCGCGGTACGCGCCCCGGATGCGCCCGCGGAACAGGAACGCCGCGGCCAGGATGAAGGGGAGGATGGTGAGCGTGACCAGCGCCAGGCGCCAGTCCATCCGGAACATGGCCGCCACGATGAAGAGCAGGACGAAGACGTCGCCGAAGATGGTGACGATCCCCGCCCCGAACATCTCGTTCAGGACCTCGATGTCGTTGGTCACCCGGGTCATCAGCCGGCCGACCGGGTTGGCGTCGAAGAAGCGCAGCGACAGGCGCTGCAGGTGCGAGAACAGCTCCACCCGGATGTCGAACATCACCCGCTGCGCCAGCCAGGTGGTGAGGATGGACTGCACGTACTGGAGCACGAAGGAGAGCGCCAGCGCCCCCGCGAAGGCCGCCGCCAGCATCACCAGCAGCCCCTCGTCGCGGGCCGGCACCGCCCGGTCCAGCACCATCATGGTGATCCACGGCCCCACCAGCTCCAGCGACGCCCCCACGAACAGGAGCACGATGGACCCGGCCACCCCCAGCCGGTAGGGCTGGAGGTAGCGGACCAGGCGGCGGACCAGGCGCATGTCGTACGCCTTGCCCCCGCCGTCCTCTTCCCGGTTCTTGTCTTTCTCGCTCACTGCGTCGCTCCGCGGCAAAGCTGACTCATTCTGTGCGCCCAAAGCTAGTCGCGCGGCCCGGTACGGGCAACGCCGCGAGGTTGACAATCCCCCCGCCGCGCAGGTAGCTTGCCCTTTCCCTGCATAGACCGCCCGTCCGCTCGTTTCCCGGCTTCATGGCGTTCGCCCACAATCGCGGCGGGCCGTTCCGCGCCCCGCGATCCGACCTCCGCACCCCGCGCGCCGGGGTGGCACCTCCCGCGCTCCCGAGCACCCGTCCATGAGCACACCGTCCAGCCCGGATGCCCCGGACCACGGCGACGCCGCCCGCGTGTCCTCCCGCGCGGCGATCCGGCTCCCGCGCGACGTCTTCCGCAGCGGCGCCCCCCAGGCGCCCGCCCCCGACCCCGCCGACGAGCCGATGAACGCTCCCCCGGTCCGCCGCCGCGCCTCCCTGCTCTCCACGCTTCGCGGCCGGCTGTACGCCGGGAGCGCGTTCCTGGTGGTGCTGATCGCGACCGGCGCGGTGGTCAGCGTGTTCACCATGGACAGCCTGACCCGGGCCATGGACACCCGGCTGGAGGCGCTCGGCAGCACCACCTCCATCGGCAACTCGCTGGAGTCGCTCATCCTGGGCCAGATCGCCTCGGGCGAGCGGTACCTGGTGACCCGCGACCCCGCCATCGCCCGCTCCTTCGCCGAGACCGGGCTGCGGGCCCACGAGCAGCAGACCGCCTACCGCGAGCTGGAGAACCTGTCCGCCGCCGAGCGGCAGGAGATCGAGCGGGTGGAGAAGCTGCACTCCAGCATCGAGGTGGAGTACGCCCTGGCCCACGCCCTCGCCGACCTGGGCGAGAGCGAGCGCGCCGTGGCGCGCGTGGGCCGCGTGCGCCCCCTCACCGACACCCTGCAGCTCGAGATCGGGCGGGTGAGCGCGGCGCAGGCCGAGAAGGTGTCCGCCGCCTCGGACGAGCTGGCGCGCACCGCGTGGGAGCGCAAGCTCCTCCTCATGGTCATCTCCGGGCTGGCGGTGCTCGCGGCCATCGGGCTGATCCTCAAGGCGCTGCGCGACATCAACACCCCGCTCCAGAGCCTGGTGGGCGCCGCCGAGCAGCTGGGCGAGGGCGACCTGCGCATCCAGCTGGACGGCCGCATGACCGCCGAGTTCGCCTCGCTCTCGGACGCCTTCAACGGAATGGCGGCGCAGCTCCGCAACATCGTCTCGGAGACGGTGACCACCTCGTCGCAGATCTCCGCCTACGCCTCGGACCTGTCCAGCATCAGCGAGGAGGTGGCCGCCTCCAGCAGCGAGGTCGCCACCGCCATGGTGGGGATCGCCAGCGGCGCGGAGAGCCAGACGCGCGGCCTGCAGACCACCATGGAGGCGCTGGAGCAGATGCGCCGCCGCACCCAGGAGATCGCCTCCGCGTCGCAGAGCGTGACCGCGCTGGGCGAGCAGATCTCCACCGTGGCCGGCGGGAGCCGCGCCCAGGTGTCCACCGCGCTCCGGCTCCTGCTGGAGGTGCGCGAGGTGGTGCACGAGTCCGCGCAGCAGGTGGCCGAGCTCAAGCAGTCGTCCAACCAGATCGACCGCTTCGTGGAGACCATCACCGGCATCGCCCGGCAGACCAACCTGCTGGCGCTGAACGCCGCCATCGAGGCGGCCCGCGCCGGCGAGCACGGCCGCGGCTTCGCCGTGGTGGCCGAGGAGGTCCGGAAGCTGGCCGAGGGCTCGGCGCGCGCCGCGCAGGAGGTGGCGCAGAACGTCAGCGGCATCCGCTCCCGCATCGAGGGGGTGGTGGGCACCATGCAGCAGGGCACCGACAAGGTGGCCGGCGTGGAGCAGGTGTCCAAGGGCGCCGACGCCGCGCTGGAGCAGATCATCGCCGCGGTGGACGGGGTGCGCCTCGCCGCCGACCGGGTGGTGGACGCGGTGACCCGCAACCAGGAGGCGATGCACGACGTGGAGGGCGGGATGGCCGAGGTGTCCGGCACCTCCGAGTCGCACGCCGCGAGCGCCCAGGAGGTGTCCGCCGCCGCCGAGGAGCAGTCCGCCGCCACCGAGGAGATGTCTGCCTCCAGCGCCGAGCTGCTGCACGCCGCCGAGCGGATGCGCGAGCTGGTGAGCGGCTTCCGCACCTGAGCCCCGCCCCTCCGCAGTGCCCAGGGCGCCCCCGCACCGCCGGGGCGCCCTTTTTGTTTTTTGGAATTCCCGCGGCGGTTTGGCCCCCGGATGCGGGGCCGTTGGCGCCACTCCGAAGCGCGCATCATGGGCCGTGACGCGCGGACGGGAGCGCTCGTCCTGAGGGGCGGAGGACGGACGCGTGGTGGACGAACGGGGGCCCTCCCCGCCCGCATCGCCACCGGGAGGAGCGCGCCGCCCCCGCCCCGCAGCGCCGGGGCCCGAGCACCGACATGCACCGACTTCACACGCTTTCGCCGGCGACCGCCACGGGTCCGGCCGGAAAGCCGCGCCCGCCACGCGGGCACACCACTCAGAACCTGGAGCCATCCATGTCCCTCCCGAAGACGCGGCACGGAGGTCCCCGCTGGCTTTTCCTGGCCCTCGCCCTGCTGGGCGCGGCCTGCAACGACCGGGGCACGGCCCCGCTCACGGGCGCCGGGGACGCCCCGCTCCCGGCCCGCGCGGACACCGCCGCGCCGGCGAGCCGCATCGCCGACCAGTACATCGTGGTGCTGAAGCCGGAGGCGAGCGACGTCCGCGGCTTCGCCCGGTCGATGACGCGCGGCCGGGGCGACTCGCTGCTCTTCGTGTACGAGCACGCGCTCAAGGGCTTCGCGGTGCGGCTCCCCGCCTCCTCCGCCGAGGCGCTCCGCAGGCACCCGCTGGTCAAGGAGATCCTGCAGGACGAGTACGGGGTGGCGGACCAGTCGTCCTCGCTGTGGAGCCTGGACCGCTCGGACCAGCGCGACCTGCCGCTGAACGGCGCCTACACCCCCAACGCCACCGGCTCGGGCGTGCACATCTACGTGGTGGACAGCGGCATCCGCCGCACCCACGCCGAGTTCGGCTACGGCGCCCGGGCGCAGCACGACTACACGGCGATCAACGACGGCCGCGGGGCGGACGACTGCAGCGGGCACGGGACCCACGTGGCGGCGACCACCGCCGGCGCCACCTACGGGGTGGCGCGCGAGGCCGTGGTGCACGCGGTGCGGATCGCCAACTGCTACGGCGCCGCCACCGTGAGCGGGGCCCTGGCCGGGCTGGACTGGGTGCGCGCCAACCACGTCAAGCCGGCCGTGGTCAACCTGAGCTACACCTGGTCCGCCCGCTCCGACATCGACGCGGCGGTCACCAGCCTCCTGGACGTCGGCGTGCCCGTGGTCACCTCGGCCGGAAACAGCAACGCCGACGCCTGCAACTACTCCCCCAAGCGGGTCACCAACGTGATCACCGTGGGGAGCTCCGACAGCAACGACTGGCGCGCCCCCGACTCCAACTGGGGCAACTGCGTACACGTGTTCTCGCCGGGGACGGGGATCACCTCCGCCTGGGCCGGGAGCGACACCGACACGCGCACCATCTCCGGGACCTCCATGGCCTCGCCGCTGGTGGCCGGGGTGGTGGCGCTCTACCTCCAGACGGAGCCCCAGGCCCCCATCTGGAAGATCCGCGACGCGGTGCTCAACTCCTCCACGCAGAACAAGATCAGCGACACGCGCGGGAGCCCCAACCGGCTGGCCTACTCGCGCCCCGCGTACTTCGGGGTGACGCTCTCCGGGCCGGCCGGGATCGCCGGCAGCGGCAGCTACACCTGGGAGGCGATGCCCGAGGGCGGGGTCGGCGGCTACACCTACGTGTGGTCGCTCTTCAACCACGCCACCGGGTACGACCAGGTGCTGGGCACCGAGCGCACCCAGACGCTGTACGTCCAGGCCGGCGACGGCGACTTCACCCTCCAGGTGGCGGTGTACTCCGGCGGCGAGATGCGCACCGCCTCGCGCTTCTACACCAACACCAACCCGGACGGGTGCACGTGGAGCTACACGTGCGACGGGGGCGGCGGCGCCTGGGGCTACTGACGCACCGCGGGGCCGGGGGTGCAGCCGCGCCCCCGGCCCCGGTGTGACCCTCGAACCGGCCCGCTCGTCAAGGGGCAGCCAACCCGCAGCACCGAACGCCCCGGAGGAGGCGAGCGCCCGCACGACGGGCCGGGCCCTCCCGGGGCGGACACGGAGACCTCCATGTATTTCCAGACTTGTTTCGCCCTGGCGCTGGCCTGCGTGCTGGCGGCCGCCTGCGACGGCGCCGAACTGGCGACCGCTCCGGACGGCGGCGTGCGCGCCGTGGGGATCCTGGCCTGGGTGGCGGCTCCCGCGAACGGCGCGTCTCCCTCCAGCCTGACCGCCGCGCCGGGCGCCCCGCGGCCCGGTGTCACGGCGCCGGACACGGTGCGCGCCGGGGCTCCCTTTTCGGTGCTGGTCACCACGGTGGGCCCCACGGTGTGCTGGGCGGCCGCCGGCGCGCAGGTGGAGATGCTGCCCGGCGTGGCCAACGTCACGCCGTTCGACTACACCCCCGAGGACCAGTGGACCGCCTGCGGGGACGCGCTGCTGGAGCTTCCCCGCAGCGTCACCCTGAGCTTTCCCCAGGCGGGCGAGGCGGTGCTGCGCGTGATGGGGCGGCGGGTGGTGGGGGCGAACTTCCAGGCCGAGGAGCGGGTGGTGCTGGAAAAAAAGATCCACGTGCAGTGAGGAGGACTGCAACGGCGTTTTACGGCATGGTCGGGCGTGCCCCCGGCTGGCGCCGGGGTCGGGCTGCGGCTCCGTAACGCAGCAAACAACGCTGCGTAACGGAGTCGAGCCCCGGCAAACTGCCGCTTGTCATACCCCAGATTTTTCTAGGGAGACTGCGAGGTCAGCGCCCTGCACCATCCGTTGCAGGGCCTGCATGCCTCTCCAGAGGGTGATCCAGCCAGGCATGTGGTCGACGCGCGTCCCCTGGT
>JBFMFL010000123.1:0-18926 GCA_040752145.1 Gemmatimonadota bacterium | reverse complement strand
CCCCCAATTCTGGGGGAGGGCTGCCCGCGCCTCGGCATGGTTTTGCTCCCCCTCTCCCCTTGTGGGAGAGGGGGCCGGGGGGTGAGGGGCAGCCCCACGCGCCGGAGCCTGCCTCGTCACTCCGTCGTGCTCCCCTCCCCCTTGCGGGGAGGGGCCGGGGGAGGGGGTCCGCCGTCGCGGTTCAGCGTACTCCGTACTGCCGTCCACTTCCGCACTCCCGCACTCCCGCACTTTCGCACTGCCGTTCACGCTCCCCACCCCGCCGCCGTCAGCCTGCGGTCCAGGTCGTACGCGGCGCTGATCAGCGACAGGTGGGTGAAGGCCTGGGGGAAGTTGCCCAGGTGCTCGCCGCTGGGGCCCAGCTCCTCGGCGTACAGGCCCACGTGGTTGGCGTAGCCCAGCATCTTCTCGAAGAGGAAGCGGGCCTGCTGCAGGTCGCCGGCGCGGGACAGGCACTCCACGTACCAGAAGGAGCACATGGAAAAGGTGCCCTCCGGGCCCTCCAGGCCGTCGGGGGCGGCGCTGTCGACCCGGTAGCGGTACACCAGCGAGTCGTCCAGCAGCGTGTCGTGGATGCGGCGCATGGTGCCCAGCCAGCGCGGGTCGCGCGGGGCGATGAAGCGCAGCAGCGGCATCAGCAGCGTGGCGGCGTCCACCTCCCTGGAGCCGCGGTGCTGCACGAAGGCTTCCAGCTCCGGGTCCCAGAAGCCGGTCATGATGTCGCGGTGGATGCGGTCGCGCGTGCGGCGCCAGCGGGCCAGCGGCGCGGGGGTGGAGCGCTTCCAGGCCAGGCGCACCGCCCGGTCCACGGCCACCCAGGTGAGCAGGCGCGAGTGCACGAACTCGCGCCGGCCGCCGCGGACCTCCCAGATCCCCTCGTCCGGGCGGTGCCAGTTGGCGCACACCCAGTCCGTGATGCGCGACAGGTCGCACCAGAAGTCGTAGGACAGCGGCTGGCCGTACTTGTCGTACAGGTACACCGAGTCCATCAGCGCCCCGTACAGGTCCAGCTGCAGCTGCCCGTACGCCGCGTTGCCGATGCGGACCGGCTGCGAGCCGGCGTAGCCGCGCAGGTGGGGGAGCAGGGTCTCCGGCAGCTCGTGCCGCCCGTCGATGCCGTAGAGCGCCTGGAGCGGCCCCTCGTGCCCCCAGTCGGACTCGGCGCAGCGCGCCTCGATCCAGCGCATGAAGGCGCCGGTCTCCTCGGTGAGCCCCAGGCGGATCAGCGCGTACAGCGCGAAGGTGGAGTCGCGGATCCAGGTGTAGCGGTAGTCCCAGTTCCGCTCGCCCCCCAGCGCCTCCGGCAGCCCGAAGGTGGGGGCGGCCACCAGCGACCCGAACTCCTCCGACACCAGCAGCTTGAGCACCAGCGCGGAGCGGTGCACCTGGTCGCTCCAGAGGCCCCGGTAGGTGGAGCGCCCGATCCACCGCCGCCAGTAGTTCACCGTCTCCTTGAAGGCGTGCGCCAGGTGCTCGCGCTCCAGCGACGAGGGCTGCACCCCGGGGCGCGCCTCCTCCAGGACGAAGTGGGCGGTCTCCCCGGCGCGCAGGGTGAACTCGGCCACGGCGTCGCCCCCCTCCACGCGCAGCGGCACGGAGGCGAGCAGGCGCAGGGCCGGGCACCCCGCGGCCTCGGGGGAAAAGAGCACCCCGTCCTCGACGGCCTCGGCGCGGTGCGGCGCGCGGGCGTAGTCGAAGCGCGGGGCGCAGCGGGCGCGGAACCGGACCTCGCCGCGCACCGCCTTGACGCGGCGGACGATGCGGTGGTGCTCCCGCGCCGAATTCACCGGCATGAAGTCGGAGACCTCGGCCAGGCCGCCGGGAGAAAGGAAGCGGGTGAGCAGGACGTTGGTGTCCGGCAGGTACATCTGCGTGCGCCGCGCGTCCTCCAGCACGGGGGCTAGCTCGAAGCACCCGCCCCGCTCGCGGTCCAGCAGCGCCGCGAACACCGTGGGCGAGTCGAAGCGCGGCGCGCACATGAAGTCGATGGTGCCGTCCGTCCCCACCAGCGCCACGGTGTGCAGGTCGCCGATGACGCCGTGCTCCTCGATGGTCGGTCCCCTCACCGCCTCCCTCCGCTCTCCTGGTGTGGACGGCGCCTCCCGCACGGTGCGGCGCGCGCCGGGCCGCGTCAACCCACCGCCGCGCCGGGTCGCGCGGGGGGCGCAGATCGTTACATTGCACGGCCGTCTTCCATCCCCCGGCCAGGACGCGACGCGCATGCGAGAGCAGTGGGCCCCCGAAGAGATCGTCCGCATGGGCGAGCAGGTCGTCCGCTGGGCCGCCGATTACTACGGCGGCCTGGAGGAGCGCCCCATCACCCCCGACATCACCCCGGCGGAGAGCGACGCCCTCTTCGACGAGCCCGTCCCCCGCCGCGGCCTGGGCTTCGACGCGGCCTTCGCCCAGGTGCGCGAGCGGGTGGTGGCCCACTCGCTGGCGATCCCCCACCCGCGCTACTTCGGGCTGATGAACCCCACGCCGGTGGTGCCGGCGGTGCTCGCCGAGGTGGTGGTGTCCGCGCTCAACCAGAACATGGCCGCGTGGTCGCACTCGCCCGCCGGCACGGCGGTGGAGAAGCGCGTGGTCCGCTGGCTCTGCGACCTGGTGGGCTACCCGGCGGGGGCGGCGGGCACCTTCACCAGCGGCGGCAGCGTCGCCAACCTGGTGGCCCTGCGCACCGCCCTCGCCCACGTGCTCCCGGAGTCGCTGGAGGGCGGGCTCCAGGCGCTCCCGCAGCAGCCGGTGTTCTACGTCTCGGCCGAGGCGCACTACTCCTTCAAGAAGGCAGCCAGCACGCTGGGGCTGGGCACGTCCGGGCTGCGCCCCGCGGCCGTGGACGCACGCTCCCGCATCGACGTGGGCGCCCTGCGCGCGCAGCTCCGCGCGGACCGCGCGGCGGGCCTGCGCCCCTTCGCGCTGGTGGCCACGGCGGGGACCACCAGCGCGGGCGCCATCGACCCCCTCGTCCCGCTGGCCGACCTGGCCGCGGAGGAGGGGCTCTGGTACCACGTGGACGCGGCGTGGGGGAGCGGGGCGCTGGTTTCGGCGCGGCACCGGGGCCTGCTGGCGGGGGTGGAGCGGGCGGACTCCATCACCTTCGACCCGCACAAGTGGTTCTTCCTCCCCATCGCGGCCGGCGCCGTCCTCACCCGCGGGGCGGAGGCGCTGCCGCGCACCTTTTCGGCCGACGCGGTCTACATCCCCACGGACGACGACGACAGGACGGACTTCCGGCGCTGGGGGATCGTGGGGAGCAAGCGCATGGACGCGCTCAAGCTGTGGGTGGCGCTCAAGACGCTGGGGCTGGAGTGGTACGAGGCCACCATCGACCGGCACATGGCGCTCACGGAGTGGCTGGTGGCGCGCCTGGAGGAGGACCCGGACTGGGAGATCGTGGTGCCGCCGGACCTGAACATCCTGTGCTTCCGCTTCCGGCCGGCGGGGCTGGGCGAGGCGGAGCTGGACGCGCTCCAGGACCGGGTGGTGGACGCGGTGGTGCGCGACGGTCGCAGCTGGATCTCGCCCACCGTGGTGGGCGGCGTCCGCGCGATCCGCTGGATGGCGCTGTCGCCCGCGCTCACGGCGGAGGACGTGCGGGTGTTCTGGGAGTCGATGCGGGAGCTGGCGGCCGGGGTGGCGGCGGCGAGGGGATGACGCCACCCACTGGCTTTCGCGTGGGCAGGCGGCTTGCTACGGTGGGGAGGTGGACCCCAGAACCCGGAGGGGAGCATGGAAGGAGGCTACACGGCGTTGATTCAGCAGCGGGGCGAGTGGTGGATCGGCTGGATCGAGGAGGTGCCGGGCGTGAACTCGCAGGGCACGACGCGGGAGGAACTGCTGGACAACCTGCGGTCCGCGCTGGAGGAGGCGTTGGAGATGAACCGCGCGGATGCCGTTGCCGCGACGCAGGGCGCCCCGTACGAGCAAGTCCGGGTGAGCCCGGCCGCGTGAAGCGCCGCGCGCGCTGCTGGCCCATCTGGCGGCGCACGGCTGTGTGCTCGTGCGGGAGGGCGCAAAGTATTCCTGGTGGGGAAATCCGGCCAACGGGCGGCGGAGCGCGGTTCCCCGTCACTCGGAGGTGGACGACCTGCTTTCGCGGAAGATCTGCCGCGACCTTGGTGTCACAGAGCCCTGAAAGCACCTGGCCTCGCCCATGGTAGTGAACGGCACGGCGGAGAGCACGCCGGGGTAGCGGAGGAGGCCGGCCGCGCCCTCCGCCCGGTCCGGCTACCGCACCGCCGGGCTCAGGAGCCAGTCGTGCTCCCACAGCCCCCCGTGCCCGTGCTGCCGCAGCACCGCCGCGACCTGCGCCCAGTGGCGGATGCCGTGCACCAGGGTGTGGACCACGACGGTGTGCGCGCGCGCCTCGATCCGCCCCAGCTTGCGCGTGTCGGAGACCAGCACCCGGTCCAGCGCCTCGGGCGAGGCCTCCGCGAGAAAGCGGTCGCGCAGCGCGGCGGCGGTGCGGTGGATGGTCCACAGCTCCTCCACGCTCCCGTCCGCCAGCTCCTCGTACCCGGTCACGGGCCGGTCCAGCAGCCGCTCGGCATAGCGCAGCTCCACCGCGAACACGTGCTTGACCAGGGTGCGCACCGTCCCCTCGGCGCCCGGACCCAGCGGCAGGTCGAGCACCCCGGCGGGCGCGCCCTCGAACCACTCCCGCCAGCGCTCCGTCTCCCCGTCCACGTACGCCGCGAGCACGCCGATCTCCACGGTGGGTGCAGCCATGCGATGTCCTCCGGTGCCGAGGTGGTGGGTCAGCCCTCCCGCCGCATCTTGCAGCCCCGGCGCGATGTCGTCAATCTTGATCGGCGAATCAACCTTCTGCCGGGGAGGTGCACGTGGCGAGGAGGGCGTACCTGAGCGCGGAGGAGGCCCGCCGCGAGCTGGGCGTGGCGGCGCAGACGCTGTACGCGTACGTGAGCCGGGGGCTGATCCGCTCGGAGCCCAGCCCGGACGGCCGGCGGACGCGCCGCTACCACGCGGAGGACGTGCGTCGGCTGAAGGAGCGGAACGCCGTGCGGCGGGACCCGGACGCGGCCGCGGGCGGGGCGCTGCACTGGGGGGCGCCGGTGCTCGACTCGGCGCTGACGCTGATCACGGACGGCCACGTCTACTACCGGGGGCAGGACGCGGTGGAGCTGTCGCGCGGCCGGACGGTGGAGGAGGTCGCCGCGCTGCTCTGGACGGGGAATGCGAGCGCACCGGGCGACTGGTTCGCCGGGCCGCTGCCGGACGTCCGCGTGGAGCCGGGGATGGACCCGTTGCGGGCGATGCAGGTAGAGCTGGCGCGGGCGGAGGCCGCCGATCCGTCGGCCTGGGACCTGCGGCCGGAGCGGGCGGCGCGCACCGGCGCCCGCGTGCTCCGGCGCCTGGTGGCGGTCGCGGCGGGGGGCACCGGCGGCGAGGCGGCCTCCCTCTCCGCCGCGCTCGGGGCCGCGTGGGCCCCGGGGCGGCCCGAGGCCGAGCCGCTGATCCGGGCCGCGCTGGTCCTGCTGGCCGACCACGAGCTCAACGTGGCGTCGTTCACCGCACGGTGCGTGGCCTCCGCGGGCTCCACCCTCCACGCGGCCGTTTCCGCCGGCATTGGGGCGATGCACGGGGTCCACCACGCCCGCCACGTGGAGCGCGTGGAGGCGCTCTTCGCCGAGGCGGGCGACCCGCGGGCCGCGCGGGAGGTGCTGGAGGCGCGGCTCCAGCGCGGCGAGCGCGTCCCCGGGTTCGGCCACCGCCTGCACCCGTCGGGCGACCCGCGCGCGGTCGAGCTGCTGCGGCGCCTCCGCGACCTCGACCCGGAGAGCCCCGCGCTGGCGCTCGCCGACGCGGTCGCCGCGGCGGGGGAAGCGCTGCTCGGGGACCGGCCCACGGTGGAGGTGGGGCTGGTCGCCCTGGCGCGGTCGCTGGGGCTTCCGGCCGGCGCTCCGCTGGTGCTGTGGGTTCTCGGCCGCTCGCTGGGGCTCGTCGCCCACGCCGTGGAGCAGTACGGCTCGCGCGACGTGCTCCGCCCGCGGGCCCGGTACACGGGCCCGCTGCCCGGCTGATGACGCCTGATTACCATGCTCCCAGACACGGAGCTCAGGCCGCCACGTGCGTAATCGAGCGCGCGGCGGTCGTGGACTAACCGTGGACTCGCGCAAATCCGCTGAATGGCGCTGTAGCCAGACTACAGCCGTGACGGTGATGCACCCGGAAGAATCCTCAACAGGTTCATTCAACACGGGCCTAATACCGCAACGCACACCGGAACGCCTTGCGTCTGGACAGATGACTGATTAGATGATTACGAGTTACAGGAAACGTCACTGGCGATTAGGCCAACACTGACCACATGAAGATCTTTGATCGCGAGTTCCGTTACCTTGACCCTTCTTTTCTAGAGGACTTGAATACCCTAGAGAATGAAGGGGCAATTTACAGCCAGTTTTGGCAAGACGAGTTCCGGGATTTTCGGTTCTGCCGCATCCGTTTCCGGCCGAATGAAATCGTTTCCTATGTTAATGCATCTATAGCATATGACGAGTTTCTCGAACACCTTGAAAAGGTTGGGGACCCCTCTGCTGCACTGGAGCGGATTGGGAATGGAATGATCCGGACGCGAGTGCTAGAATACAACGAATGGACAGCAAGCATCGACCAGCACGACACTCAATTCTGCTTTGCAGCCTTCCTTGGATCCGACCTCGAACTCCTAGTGTGCGGTGGAGAGGATGACCGCTATGAATTCCTTTCGCAGAGTTATACCGGCGACCGACAGTTTCTTCTGACCGAAATACTTGAGATGTTCCCGTCAACGGCTGGATATCTCGCGAATCGACCCAGCAACCGTCCTTCCTACAGCGTAGATGAGGAGCAAGATGTACGCGACCTACTCTTCGCGATCATCAAAAGCATCTTTCCGGATGCAAAACTAGAAGAGTACACGCGCCTTCACGCAGGTTCCTCCAAGCGTATCGACATTGTAATTCCTAGAATCTCTACTCTAATCGAAGTCAAGTTCGTCCGTAGCGTGCAACATGCAAAGAAAGTGGCGGACGAACTAAGGATCGACTTCGAAAGCTATCACGTCCACCCGAACTGCAAGAAACTAATCGCGTACATCTGGGATCCCACATCCCTTCTCTTGGATCGTTCGAACTTCATCAATGACCTCCGCGGACTCAGAACAAAGGGCAACAGTACCTTTACTGTGGAAGTAATGATCAAACCTTAGATGAAATCGGCACAAAGAGAGTTGGTACGAACCAGTTTGTTCAATGCCCATTTCCTGAGTTGTCGGTTCGATCGGAGTGCCTTGTCGTGTGGCGCCCTGATGGACACTGGCTTATCGCTATAAATCCACCCATCCTCAATAGCCGCAATGGATTGCCCCCTCGAACAACCCTCTCACCTTCAGCGCCTCCGTGGCCTCAACGGCTGAGCATGGGGACGATACACGCGTGCAGGCAGATGCCGGCATTGCCACCGCGTACACGGCGAGTGTGGGAGGCTTGACCTGTTCGCCTCCCGAGCGCACCCTGCCGGTGTCGGCCACGCGGCCACTCACCCGGAGATCCCGATGAAAACGGCTTCCCTCCTCCTGCTCCGCGTCTCGCTCGGCCTCCTGATGCTGCTCTGGGGCGCGGACAAGCTGGTGAACGTGCAGCACGGGCTGGTCGTCTCCGAGGCCTTCTACTTCGGGCTGTTCAGCTCGGCCTCGCTGCTCAAGGCGTTCGGCGTCCTCCAGATCGTCCTGGGCCTGCTGATCGTCCTGGGCGCCGCGCGGCGCATCGCCTATCCGGCCCTGGTGGTGGTCACGGCCGCCACGCTGGTGGGCGTGTGGCGCTCCATCGTGGACCCGTGGGGCTGGTACCTGGAGGGGAGCAACGTCCTGTTCTTTCCGTCGCTCATCATCTTCGCCGCGGCGCTAGTGCTCATGGCCCACCAGGCGGAGGACGCCCTGTCGCTCGACGCGCGGCGACAGCACCGCCGCTCCCCGGCATCGCCCGCCGCCCGGCCGGTCGTGCAGGCCTAGGGCACGGGCGGCGGGGGCTCCGGAACCTGCAGCGAGCTGGGACCCGCTGCCTGGCACAGGTGCAGGCACCCGCCGCCGATCCCTTGTCCCCGGCCCTCCGCCAGGCAGCGTACCACGCACTGGTCGCCACGGTTGCACACCCGCCCGGCAAGGTGAAGCAGGGAGTCCTCGAAGGGGGCGAGCCGGACGCCCGGTACGGGGGCGACACGGCACGCCGGCTTCAACGCGGCGTCCGGATCGGCCTCGGCACTCACGGATGCACGCTCACAGGCCGGCAGGACCAGCAGCAATCCCAGCAGGACGACGACGCGGCTCATCGGTCGCGGTGCGGATGACGGAGGGCTCACGCAACCGGCTGGATTTCCGGGGGCATCCGCCTATCCGTCCGCCCGGAGTGCCTCGACCGGCTGGATGCGCAGCCCCCGCCGGGCGGGTCCGAGCGCGGCGAGAAGGCCGACCCCCAGCATCAGGACCGCGACGGCGGGGAGGAGCACCGCCCCGGTGCCCCCCAGCATCTCCCCGCGCGCGGCCCAGTCGAGCAGGACGGCCGCCCCGAGGCCCGCGAGCACACCGGCGCCGATCTGGCGCAGCGCCTGCGCGAAGATGCTCCCGAGGAGCTGGCGCGGATGGGCGCCCAGGGCGGTGCGGATGCCGATCTCGCGCCGGCGCCGTGTCACCGTGAAGGAGATCAGCGCGTGGACGCCGGCCGAGGACAGCAGCAGCACGCTCAGCGTCGCCAGGACGATCGCCAGCGCCCCCAGGCGCCTGCCCCGCTGCTCCTCGGCCTGGAGCTGGGCCTGGGAGCGCACGTACGAGAGCCGCAGCGTCGGGTCCAGCGTGGTGGTGATCTCGCGGACCCGCCCCGCGATCCGCTCGGGAGCGCCGCCCCGCGTCCGCATCAGCAGGACGGCCCCGTTCAGCTGGCCCGCCCGGGCGGGGTGATACAGGACGGGCGTTCCGTGGCCGGCCCTGGACGCCTCCACGGGGTAGTCCTCCACCACCCCGACGATCTCGTACCAGCCTCCGGGCGGCGGGCCGGCCGGTGCGTCGTGGCCCTCGGCGTAGCGGAAGCGGCGCCCCAGCGCCTCGCCTCCCCCGAGCCCCTGGTTGACGAAGCTGCGGTTGGCGACCACGGCGGCCGCGGTGCCGGCCGCGTCCCCTTTCCGGAGCGTGCGCCCCGCCAGGACCCGGACGTCGAACATGCCGAAGAAGCCGGGCTCCACCTGGATGAACTCCGCCTCGGCGCGCGCGGGCTCCCCGCCGGGCCGCCGCGGCTCCAGGTCGATCGAGGTGCCGTGCGCGACACCCGGCCGCTGGGACGACAGGACCACGTCGGCAATGCCGGGCTCCGATTCCAGGCGCCGGACCAGCTCCGCCTGGCGGGCGGCGAGCAGCGCGGCCGCCGCGGCCGGATCGCGGACCGTGCCGGGCGCGCTCTCCTCCACCAGCGCGACGCGCGCGATCAGCAGGTTTTCCGCGATGGGGCCCAGGCCGGACGTCGCCGGCCGGATGGCCGCCCACGCCGTGAACAGCGCGGTCGGCAGGGCGGCCACCGCCACGGCGACCTGCACGACGACCAGCGCGGTCCACGTCCTTCCGAGCCGCATGCCCGCGCCGCCGCCGAGCTGCTGCAGCGCCCTCTGCAGGCCGCTCCCGGTCGCCTGGAGCGCGGGGACCACGCCCACGATCACGGCGCCGAGCACCGCCAGCCCCACGGCGTAGAGCACCATGCCCGGCGACAGGCCGAAGTCGAACCAGAACGGGAGGATCTGGACCGACCCGATCATGGAGCGGAGCTGCTGCAGACCGAACCAGGTGAGCCCGAGCCCGAGCGCGGCCGCGCCCAGGGAAAGGACGAGCCCCTCCACGAAGAGCTGCCCCACGATCCGGGCCCGGCTGGCGCCCAGCGCGCTGCGCACCGTGATCTCGCCCAGGCGGGCGGCCGTCCGGGCATAGACCAGGATGGCGACGTTGGCGGCGACGAGCACCAGCAGCAGGCTGACGAGCAGCTGGACCAGGTAAAGGAGCCGGAGCTGGGCGGGGGTGTCCACGTCCCCGAAGGGGTGCGTGTACGGCAGCACGTGCAGCCGCAGCCGCGCGTGCGTCTCCGGAAGGGCCGCCGCCGTCCGCTGCCCGACCGCGGCCAGCTCCGCCTGCGCCTGCTCCAGCGTCACGCCCGGGGCGAGCCGCCCGAATACGTGGACCGGCGGCCCGGCGCGCCGCTCGTAGTCCGAGGGGTCCCGCCGCAGCGGGGTCCAGTAGTGGTGCATCTGCGGGAAGGCGAAGCCCTCCGGCATCACGCCCACGACCGTGTGCGGGGTGCGGCCGAGCTGCAGCGTCCGGCCCACGACGTCCGGATCGCCCGCGAAGCGGTCCTGCCACACCTCGTGGCCGATCACCACCACGGGCGGCGCACCCGGGCGCTCGTCCTCCGGCACCAGGTACCGCCCCAGCAGCGGCGCCACGCGCGCCACCCGGAAGCCCGAGGCGCTGATCTCGGCCGCGTCGACCGGCTCGGCCTGCCCGTCCCGGCCGATCAGGTTGTGGCCGACGCTGCGCCACGCCCCCAGGTCCACGATCGTCCGGACCTCCTCGCGCCAGGCGGCGAGGTCGCGCAGCACGCGTGGCTCCACGCGCCCGGCCGCGGCATCCCAGTACTGGATGCTGACCACCCGGTCCCCCTCGTGCAGCGGCAGGTCGGCACCGGTCGCGGTGTCGACGTACCACAGCGAGCCCAGCGCGACGGCGATGGCGACCGCCATCCCCAGCCCGCCGACGAGCGTCAGGGCCGGGTGCTTGCGCAGCATCCGCAGACCCAGCTTCACGTCCAGCCACGAGATAGCGGAGTTCATGGCGCCTTCCGGGCAATGTTCTCGGTTCGGGGTGCGCCGGCCGGAGCGCCGGGTCGCGAGAGGGAACCCTCCGCCTCCGCCTTGAGCGCCTCCGTGGGCTCCACGGCGAGCGCCCGGCGCGTGGGGACGATGCAGGCGAGCAGGCAGACGCCCGCTGCACCACGGTGAACGCCATCTCCGCGTAGATGCCGGTTCGCATGGGGGCTCGCGCGGATGGGCGTCGCTGGAGGGCCGCGCGGGCGCGCCGCCACGGGGCATCTCCCGCGCCGCAATCGCCGCCGCGCCCATCTCCGCGCAGCATCGCGGCTTGCGCCCTTCCGCCGCGGCCGGAGGGTGCGCCGCGGTGTCCGGGCGTGGGACGCGCCGTCCCGCAGCCGGACAACGCCGCGCTCCCCGCGAACGGCTCCGCAGCCAACCGCCGCGGCCCGGCGCGTCCCACGCCCGCGCGCACCCGAGCCGACGCTCCCGAGCGTCTCCAGGCGGCCGAGGAGGAGATCCGCGGGCTCGGCGTCCGCCGCCTCGCCCTGTTCGGCTCCTTCGCCCGGTCCGAGCCGCGCCCCGACAGCGACGTGGACCCGCTCGGGGAGTTCGCCCCCGGCAGAAGAGCTTCGACCGCTTCATGCGCCTCTGCGACCCGCTCGAGGAACGGCGCGCCCGGGAATGCGCACGCGCAGGACGCGCCGCGCCTCCGCCCGGCCGACGTGCCCGCCCGCGGGGCACGTGCGCGACGGCGTCGTGGCGCGCGAGAGCACGCAGCACGAGCGGATCCCCCGCAGGCGCGTCTTCCTGGAGGACGTGTCCGAGAACACCGCGGGCGGCTGACCCGTCCGCCGGGCGCCCCGCCGGCCGACGACGGCGTTGTCCCGGCCGCCTCCGCCCGCTACCATCCTCCCGGTCCCCTTCCCGTCCCTCCCTCCCGACGGTGAGCGATGCCCGTACGCCTCCAGTGCCCCGCCTGCTCCGCGCCGCTCACCGTCCCCGACGAGCGCGCCACCACCACCAAGTGCCCCTACTGCGGCGCCGGCGTCCTGCTCACCGAGCGCCACGGGCGGGTGGAGGCGGCCGTGGCCGGCTCGGCGCGGTCCCCGAACAGGGCGCCCCTGCTCATCGGCTGCGCGGCCGCGCTGGGGGCGGCCGCCATCGGGGCCGGCGCGCTGCTCGCCACGCGCGGCTCGGAGCCGGACCGCGCCGCCATCGACGTGCGCGTGCCGCCGGCCGCCGCGCCCGCCGCGCAGCCCGCGCGCCCCCCCGAGCCGCCGGCCTTCGCCGACTCGGTGCTCGCCTTCGGGAGCGAGGGCACGGGGGCCGGACGCTTCACCGACGCCCGCAGCGTCGCCGTGGACGGGCAGGGGAGGATCTACGTGGCCGAGTACACCGGGGGGAAGGTGCAGGTGTTCGACTCGGCCGGCGCGTTCCTCACCCAGTGGACGACGGGTTCGAAGATGCCGCTGGTGGACATGGAGGCCGACCGCCGCGGGACGGTGTACGTGGTGCAGTCGGGTCCCATCCGCCGCTACGAGGGGGCCACGGGGAAGCCGCTGGGGGTGGTGCCCGGGTCGGGGAGCCGCACCGTCACCGACATCGCGCTGGCGCCGGACGGGAGCTTCTGGGCCGTGGTCTGGCCCCACGGCATCGTCCACCTGGGCCGGGACGGCGAGGAGCTGCGCAGCATCGACGCCCGCGAGGCCATCGGGGAGGACGCCATGCCCAAGGGCGTGGCGGTGGCCGGCTCGGGCGACCTGTACGTGATCGACCAGACGGCGGCGGACGTCTACCACCTGGATCCCTCGGGGCGGTTCGTGGACCGCTTCGGCGGCGAGGGCGAGGGGCCCGCCGCGTTCCGCTCGCCGTCGGACGTGGCCGTGGACGGGCGCGGCCGGGTGTTCGTGAGCGCCACGGGGGGCGGGATCCGCGTCTTCTCGGCGGAGGGGCGGCTGCTGGGGGGGTTCGGGCCGGGGGTGGTGTTCGGCATCGACCTCACCGAGCGCGACGAGGTGCTCGGCGCGTACCGCAACCAGCACCGTATTCTGAAGTTCCGGCTGCGGGAGTGAGGATTGGTCTTGCTGCTGGAACGGCTCTGAACGGCGGGGTTGGGCGTGCCCCTCGCTGGCGCTCGGGTCGGGCTGCGCGCTGCGTAGGGAACGATACAACCGTTCCCAACGCAGCCGAGCCCCGCAAACTGCCGCGGGTCTCGGCCCTGCCGGGCGCGCATCCCTCACGCGGGGGGCGGAGGGTGCCTGGAGATTTGGATGGCGCGAGGGGCGGCCCGGCGGGCCGCCCCTCCGCGCGTGCGGGCCTACATCGCCCCGCCCAGGGTGGTGCGGACCTGCTGTGCGTGCTGCTCGTGCTCCGCGATCATGGCGCGGCTCTGCTGCTCCAGCGCCATCGCCGGCCCGGGGTTCAGCCGCGGCGGCTCCATGGCCACCGGCGTCCCCCCGGTGACCTCCACCTCGCCGCTGGCGTTCCGCATCAGCGCGTCCAGCTGCTCCAGCGCGTAGCGGTGCATCGCCGCCTGGCGCTCCATGTACGCCCGGTCGAACGCGGCCCCGCGGACCGGACCCAGAGCCTGCATCGCCGCCTGGTGGTTCGCCTCCATCTGCCGGGTGACCGGGAGGGCGGCCAGCATGTCCGCGGTGATCCCCATCTGGTCCATCAGCGCCTGCTGCTGCTGCATGTTCGCCGTGTGCTCCGTGACCATCTCCTGGGCGAACTCGCGGACCGCGGGAGCAGCGGCGTTGGTGAGCGCGAGCTGACCCTCCGCGATCTCCGCGCGGTTGTTGGCCATGTTCAGCGCCAGGATGGTCATGTGCGCGCCCATGGCCTCGGGGCTCAGGCGCGCGCCCATGCCGGCGCAACCCCCCGCCATCGCGGCGAACGCGAGCACGCACAACGACTTCGCCATACGGGTGCCGCTCTTCTTCATGCTACCTCCCGGGTGTGTGGATGGTACGGCGGGAACGCGCCGGCGGCCGGCGGCCCCCGGACGGGGCGCCGCGGACCGGCGGCGGGGCCGGGGCAGGAGCAAGAACGATGCACACCGCTGCTGCTCGGCGCCGGGCCCGGCCGGACGGACGCGCCCCCCTGGTGGACGGCGCGCAGGTGTCGCAATATGTCCGGTGCCGTGCCCAACCGCCCACCTCCCGCCAGGCAGACGCCCGAATGACCAGTGCCGAGCAGCCCGCCCGCTCGTCCCGGTGGCTCGACCGCGCCCTCAACGCGGTGGAGCGAGCCGGGAACGCGCTCCCCGACCCGGCCGCCCTGTTCCTGATCCTGCTGTTCGTGGTGTGGGGGCTATCGGCGCTGCTGGCGCCGCTGCAGTTCGCCGAGATCGACCCGCGCAGCGGCGAGCCCATCCGGGTGGTCAACCTGCTCACCGGGGGCGAGATCGCGCAGTTCCTCTCCACCCTGGTGACCACCTTCACCGGCTTCCACCCGCTGGGCGTGGTGCTGGTGGCGCTGCTGGGCGTGGGCGTGGCCGAGCACACCGGCTTCATCAACGCGGGGCTCAAGGGGCTGCTCGGCATCACCTCGCCCCGGCTGCTCACCCCCATGCTGATCCTGGTGGCGGTGGTGAGCCACACGGCCGCGGACGCGGGCTACGTGCTGGTGATCCCGCTGGGGGCGGTGATCTTCTACGCGGCGGGGCGGCACCCGCTCGCCGGGATCGCGGCGGCCTTCGCGGGGGTGTCGGGCGGCTTCAGCGCCAACTTCGTCCCCTCCAGCCTGGACCCGCTCCTTTCCGGGCTGACGCAGGCGGCGGCGCAGATCATCGCGCCGGAGCGGCTGGTGAACCCGCTCTGCAACTGGTTCTTCACCGGCGCCTCCAGCCTGCTCATCATGGGCGTGGGCTGGTACCTCACGGACCGGGTGATCGAGCCGCGGCTGGCCTCCGTCCCCGTGGACGGGGACGCCTCGGACATGCCGCGCATGGAGGCGCTGGGCCCGCGCGAGCGGCGCGGGCTGGTCGCGGGCGGCGCGGCGCTCCTGCTGGGGATCGTGGCGCTGACGCTGGCCTCGGCGCCGGAGGGCTCGCCCATGCGCTCGCCGGAGGGGGCGCTGACCGCCTCCACGGCGCCGCTGATGCAGTCCATCGTGCCGCTCATCTTTCTGCTCTTCCTCCTCCCGGGGATCGTCTACGGCTACGCGGCCGGCACGGTGGAGAGCCACCGGGACATCATCAAGGGGATGAGCAAGTCCATGAGCACCATGGGCTACTACATCGTGCTCGCCTTCTTCGCCTCGCTGTTCATCGCCTCCTTCGGGCGCTCCAACATCGGGGCGCTGCTCGCCCTCAAGGGCGCGGGGGCGCTCCAGGCCCTGGCGCTCCCGGGGCAGGTGACCATCGTCGGCATCATCCTGCTCACCGGCACCGTCAACCTGCTCATCGGCTCGGCGTCGGCCAAGTGGGCGCTGCTGGCCCCCATCTTCGTCCCCATGCTGATGCAGCTGGGGCTGTCGCCGGAGCTCACGCAGGCGGCCTACCGGGTGGGCGACTCCACCACCAACATCATCACCCCGCTGATGCCGTACTTCCCGCTGGTGGTGGTCTACGCCCAGCGCTACGTGAAGAACACGGGGATCGGCACGCTGGTGTCGCTGATGCTCCCGTACTCGGTGGGGTTCCTGCTCACCTGGACGGTGTTCCTGATCGGCTACTGGCTCCTGGGGATCCCCCTGGGGCTGCAGGCGCCGTACACCTACCCGTCCTGACGTCCCGTCACCGCGGCACGGAGGAGGCAGCATGCAGAGCGAGCACAGGCCGGAGAGGGAGGAGCGCGACCGCCGCGACGAGCCGCGGCGCGGCGAGGAGCCGCCCGAGACGGCGCGGCACCCCGTGCCCGGGGTGGAGCACCTCCCCGAGCCGGACGCGGAGAACATCATGCCGGCCGAGCACGAGCCGGGGACGTTCTAGCCGCGGTCCCGGCCGCGACCGGGCGGGGATGGCAGCATCCGTGCAGTGGCCCCGGGGCGGCCCCGCCCACCCCGACCCCCGCACGCGGCGACGACGCATGCACGACCAGCCCGACGAGCCCGACGCGGCGGCTCCGCGCGACCACTCCGGCAACCCGCTGCACGGCGTCACGCTGGAGCGCATGCTGACCGAGCTGGTGGACCACTTCGGCTGGCGGGCCATGGGGGAGCGCGTCCGCATCCGCTGCTTCACCAGCGACCCCAGCATCCCGTCCAGCCTCAAGTTCCTGCGCCGCACGCCGTGGGCCCGCGACAAGGTGGAGGGGATGTACCTGTACATGCTCCGCGAGCGGGCGCGGCGGGCCCGCGGCTGAGGCGGCCCCGGCCGCCGGCTTCCCGGCGCGCACCTTGCCGGTACCCCGGATTCTACGGCGCCGGCGGGCGCGCGGCGGATCCAACCAGGGAGGGAGCGATGACACAGGAGCGGCGCGAGGGACCTTTCGAGCAGCTGGGCGAGGCGGTGGGCGGGGCGCTGGGCAAGGCGGCCGGGCGCGCCAACGACATGGCGGCCAGCGCGGTGGGATCGGTGGTGGGCTCGGCGATGCAGGTGCTGGGCTCGTGGTGGGCCACCCCGGACGCGCAGCGGGCGGCCGGCTCCTTCGGCGACGCCGAGGACCGCGCCTGCCGCGAGCACTTCACGTCCCGGGGCCGCGGCTCCACCGGCTCGGCCGGCGCGACGGGCTCCGCGGGCGCGGCCGGCTCGACGGCTCCGGCGGGCGGCGCGGGGGACTACGAGCGGGCGCGCGAGGCGTACCGGTTCGGGCACGTGGCGAGCCGGAACCCGGAGTACGCCAGCCGCCCCTTCGACCAGGTGGAGGCGCAGGTGGAGCGGGCCTGGGAAAAGGTGGGGCGCGAGAGCCACGGCGACTGGTCCGAGGTGCGCGACCAGGTGAGCTTCGGCTACACCTACCGCACGCCCGGCGCCCCCAACCCCAGCTGACGCGCGCGGACGCGGAGGGGCCGCGCGGACCCGCGGCTCCTCCACGGTCCCGCGCGCGGCGGACGTGACGCCTCCCTCCCCGCGCCCGCCGATGAGCGACCCGTTCTACTCCGACCCCGAGCCGTACGACCTGGGGGAGCGCTTCGCGCTGGTGTACGTCGCCCGCAACTCGTTGCTCCCCCTGCACGCGGCGGACGACCTGCTGGCCTGCTTCGCCTTCGCAGGCGGCGCGTTCACGGGGGCCAGCCGCCACCAGGTTTGCGTCTGCCGGGCGGGGTGAGCTCGGCGGAGAGCGGCCGCTGGCGCGGGGCCGCGCCCAGCCGCAGCGATTCCCGCATCTCCGCCGGGGTCGCGGTGCGGCCGTGCACGCCCACGACCGCCTCCACCGCCAGGCCGTGCTCCCGGACCACGCGCTCCAGCGCCTCCGTCACCGGGAACGCCGGGGGGACGGGCCCGCGCTCCGGCACGTAGAACAGGTCGCCCTGGAAGAGCACGCGCGCCGCGGGGAGGTGGAAGGCCAGGCTGCCGTCCGCGTGCGTGTTGGGCACCGCGTACACCTCCACCCGCCCCGCCCCCGCGCCGAAGCTCGCCCGCCCCGCCACGCCCCGGAAGCGGGCCCGCGCGCGCAGCGAGTCGGGGAGCTGCCGCCGCACCGCCTCCTCGACCTCCGCGCCGGTCACCACCTCCGCCCCCGCCGCCACGTAGGGCGCCAGCCCTCCCACGTGGTCCGCGTGGTGGTGCGTCACCAGCACCCGCCGCACCGGCTTCCCGGGCGCCGCCTCGCCCATCAGCCGCAGCGCCACCTGCGTGTACTGCGGCGAGGTCGGCGCCTCCAGCACCGTCACCCCGTCGTCCTGCACCACGAACGCGGCGTGGTACCCCCCGGGCATCCCGTCCAGGCGGTACACGCCGTCGGCGATGCGGGTGGCGCGGGGCTCGCCGGGCGCGGGCGGGTCGGCGTACCCGGCCGGGAGCGCGAACAGCGAGTCGGGGAGGGAGGGCCGCACGTCCACGCGCTCCACGCGGGCGTCGCTGAACACCCGGCCGCCGGCGCGGACCACCTGCCGGTGCGGGACGCGGACGCCGTCCACCGCGCGGTAGTCGGACCACTCCAGCACGGAGCCCGCGGCGTCGCCGCTCACCTCGGCGGGGAGCCCCGTGGCCGCGTCCGTCCACAGCGTCGCCGCCCTCCCCGCCGCGTCGCGCCAGCTGGTTGCCTGCAGCCGCCGCCCGCCGTGCTCCGCCTCCCCCGCGAAGCGCAGCGAGTCGGCCGCGAGCGCCTGCCGGACCGCGGTGTGGGGGAGGAGCCGCTCCAGCCCGGCGAGGCTCGCGCCGGCCTGGGCCGCGGGAGCCCGGGCCACGTCGACCCCGGTGCGCCAGCGCAGCAGGTCCACCTGGCGCGCGCCCGCGGTGTCGAACACGGTGCGGAACCGGAACCAGATCCCGCCGGGCGCGCCCGAACGGGTCTCGCGCACGGCGCGCCGCCCGGCCAGGTCCAGCACCACGCGGGTCTCGCTCGGGTTGGTCGCCGTGGTGTCCGTCCAGCGGCGGGCCTGCTGCCAGGCGTTGCGCACCGTGCCGGCGTACCGCACCTCCCAGCCGCGCGAGCCGGCCAGCGCGTCGCGCCCGCCGAGCGCCCGGGCCGCGTCTTCGAGCACCCGGAGGGCGCGCTCCCGCGACGCCCGCACGGAGTCGGCGGCCGGCGCCTGGCCGTGGACCGGAGCCGCGGCGGCGATGCAGAGGAGGACGGCGAGAGCTGCTTTCATCGTGACCCGTGCGGGTGCGGGGGAGGACCGGCCGGACGGGGCGGGTCCGGGGCGAGGTGCCATTTTCATGGCACCCGTGTGCGAGCCGAACGGAGGGGTGTGCTCGGGCATCGGTCGGAGAAACCGGGGAGGGAGGAAGCCTAGCGGAACGGCGAGGTGCCGGCCCGGCGGACGCGCGGGT
Source organism: Gemmatimonadota bacterium (assembly GCA_040752145.1). Classification (GTDB taxonomy): domain Bacteria; phylum Gemmatimonadota; class Gemmatimonadetes; order Longimicrobiales; family Longimicrobiaceae; genus JAFAYN01. The sequence goes on along the minus strand of JBFMFL010000123.1, from coordinate 202 downwards.
CCGGGTCGGCCGCGGCGCGGGCGAGCACCGCCCGGCGCGCGGCGTCGTCGTCCGCGACGGCGAGCAGGTAGCGCACGGCGGAGGCGCGCATCTCCGGGCGGGGGGAGCGGAGCGCGTCCCACACCAGCGGCTCGTGCACGCCCAGGCGCACGGTGCCCAGCACCAGCACCCACGCGGTCGCCAGCAGCCCCACGCCCGCGGC
>JBFMFL010000122.1:0-18965 GCA_040752145.1 Gemmatimonadota bacterium | reverse complement strand
GCGGGGCGGTGGCCGCGGCCGCTCCCGATCACGTAGATCGAGGCGCGGCCCATCCGCCGTGTGAGTGTGAGCTTCATCGTTCTTCTCGCTTCCGGTCGTGGTGAGCGGCGCCGGTCAGTTCCGGTTGCGCCCGCTCGCGATGAGGTAGCCGGAGAAGTGGTCCACGGTGAACCTGATCTTGCTCCCGGTCACGTCCACGCTGGTGGGACGGAACTCCAGCACGGAAGCGACGCCCTGGACCGCGTCCAGGTCGGCGACGGACGGGAAGTAGGCGCCCTCGACACCCTCCAGGAGGCTCCGGTTGCCCTCCGCGGTGGTGCCCTTGAACTCCTGCTCGATCCGCACGGGCTCGCGGAACCGCAGCCCGTGCGGCTGGAAGGTGTACGCCACCTCGTCGCCCCTGAGGGCGGTGACGGTGATGGTCACCGTCTTCTGCCGGCTGGGCGGGACGAGCGCGTTGCTGGGGACGACGAACTTCAGCCCCGCCTCGCGGATCTCGATGGTCCCGCCGTTCTTGCCGATCTCCGCCGAGGCGGTGATGTCCCGGGTCAGCGGCGAGGTGCGCTGGAGCACGTTGACGGGCATGGCCGTCTGGAGCACGGTGCCGGTGACCTGGCCCAGCAGCGAGCCGGCCACCTGGTCCGCGGGGCCCACGGGTGCCGCGCCCTCGCCGCACCCGTACGCCAGGGCGGCGGAGAATGCCAGGACGCTCCAGAGCCGAATGAACTTGCCTTTCATGGTACCTGTTCCTCAGGGGAAATGATGGAGGGGAGCCGGTCCGTCTCGCCGCGGCAGGTGGCAACGCGTGTACCCGGAATTCCGGATTCCTCGCCGGGCGGATTCCGCGTCATTCCAGGCGACGTGCGGTTTCCGGGAGGTGTGTCAAGAATCGATTGCGGCTGGTTCGAAGTGCTGGAGACCGGGGTGTCCGTCTGCAACGAAATTTTCCATTCGGGTCGAAATCGCAAAAAAGCTTTACGGCGACGGCTGAAACGAAACGTTGCAGGTGGAAGCGGAGAGCGGGCGTTCCTCGCCGCTGGCGGCGTGTGGGACCTGTGCGTCGGGGGGCTCCGGGAGTGTGGCGGGGGCGCAACAGGGGAGGGGAGCGCACGACGGCGGCGGGGACGCTGCGGGTCCGATCGGGCGGACGACAAGACGGCGCCGCCCCGGCGGGCCGGCGGGGGCGGCTCTCTGCGATCGGGGGAGGATCAGCGGAAGGAGGTCGGGGTCACGCTGCAGACCGCGTGAGGGATGTCGGCCCGAAGGGGCGAGACCCGGCGGGGCTGTTTCCGCCGGGGCTCGACTCCGTTACGCACGGTCGTATCGTGCGTTACGGAGCCGCAGCCCGACCCCGGCGCCAGCCGGGGGCACGCCCGAACCCGCAGTCAAGCAGTTCCGTCAGTCCGCCGCGCCCGCCATGTCCGTGGCCGGGTACCCGTCGCCCTCGTAACGATAGGCCGGAGCGATGGGCTCGCCGTCGCGGAGCATGGTGCCCTTGTAGCGCATGTGCTCCTCGTGAACGTGGAAGTTCACGCGCTGCAGCTCGCGGATCCGCTCCAGGTCCTCCGCCGTCAGGTCCGGCTTGTCGGAGGCGGCGGCGAACTCCTCCAGCTGCTCCACGTTGTAGATGTTGGGGAGCGTGGTCATCACCGCGGGCGAGGCCAGCAGGTACTTGAGCGCCGCCTGGCCGATGGTCATGTCGCGCCCCTCGTGCAGCCAGCGCAGCGACTCCAGCTTCTTGAGCCCGTTGACGAGCCAGGAGCGCGGCCGGTGCCGGCGGTGGTCGTTCTTGGCGAACTCGGTGTCCTCGGTGTACCGCCCCTCCAGCATCCCCGAGGAGTGCGTCACCCGCACCTGGATGCCGGTGCGCCCGCTCTGCTCGGCGGCCTCGGTGAGCGCCCGGCCGGGGAACGGCTCCAGGATGTTGTCGATGAGCTGGAGGTTGCGGACGCCGCGCTCGCGGATCAGGTCCAGCCCCTCGAACAGGTAGCCGTTGGACGGCCCCAGCGCGCCGCCCCAGGCCCGGACCTTCCCCTCGTCCTGCAGGCGCTGGAGCGTCTCCCAGATCGCGTCGTCGGGGACGTGCTCCTCGTGCGCGTTGTGGTACGAGACGATGTCCAGCACGTCGGTGCCCATGCGGCGCAGCGACTCGTCCACGGCGAAGCGGATGTGCTCCGGCGAGGCGTTGTGCGGGATCTCCTGCTGCCCGCGGCGCGCGTCGGGGTGGGCGTAGAAGTCGTAGCCCACCTTGGTGGTGATGGTCACCCGGTCGCGCCGGTCCCCGAAGGCGCGGCCCACCAACTCGTCCGCGCGGCCGTTGCCGTAGGTGTCGCCGGAGTCGAAGGTGGTGATGCCCAGGTCGTAGGCGCGGTGCAGCAGCGAGACGGCCTGCTCGTCGGTGAACTCTCCCCACCACCCGGCGGCGAGCGTCCACAGGCCGAAGCCGACCTCGGAAACGGTGATGTCGGTCCCGGGATAGGTGCGGTACTTCATCGGGCCTCCCTCAGGCACGGAATAGGATCGGAAGTCGAAGGCGGGCGCGCCGCAGGGGCCGCGCACCGCCCCAAGGTAGGGTGCGCCGCGGGGTGGGGGCAAGTCGGGCGATGCCCCACACCTGCGACGGCGGGGCCCCTACCGCGCCCCCGTCTGGAAGGGGCGCCGCCGGATGGTCCCCACGCACGAGGTGTCCAGCCCGGCCACGCTCCCCGCGCGCACGAAGGCGTTCATCACTTCCTGCACGCACTCCGCGTTCTCCAGCCCGCCGAAGCCGTGCGCGCCGCTCGGCACCACCACGTGCAGCGAGTTGCGGAGGTGCCGCGCCGCCTGGTCGCCGTACACGGGCGGGGTGGCCGGGTCCCACTCCCCCGACAGGATCAGCGTGGGCGCGTCCGAGGCCACGGGCCCGCGGAACGCGGGGTCGATGGGCGCCCGCGGCCACCCGGCGCAGGCGGCGCGCTGGTCGCGCAGCCGGTAGGTGCCCAGCAGGGTGCCCCGGGCCTCGCGCTCCGCCGCGGCGGAGTCGGCGAAGGGGACGTCCTCCGCGCAGGTGACTGCCAGGTACGTCCCGTGGCTGGTCGCGTCCAGCACGTTCATCCGCCGGTCCAGCGCGAACTGGGCGGCCGGGGCGAAATCGCCCTCCGCGGCGAGGTGAACCACGCGCGGCACCTGCCCGGCCGCCGCCGGGCTGTAGAGCATGTACCTCACCGCCTCCGCGTACAGGTCGCGCGACAGGGAGACGCGGGCGGGCTTTCCCGTGCCCGGGTTCACCACCTCGACGCTCACCGGCCCGGCCGCGAAGCGCTGCAGCGACCTGCGCACGTCGTCGCGGAGCCGCGGGAACGCGGCCCGGCAGGCCGCCTGCGCCTGGCACTCGCCCAGGACGCCCCACAGCGCCCGCTCCGTGTCGCGCGCGAAGTGGAGCGGGACGGCCGCGTCGGTGGGGACCACCCCCAGCAGGATGGCGGAGCGCACCCGCTGCGGGTGCCGCCGCATGTACACCAGCGCGGCGCGGGTGCCGTACGACCCGCCGTACAGGTCCAGGCGCTCGTACCCCAGCGCCGCCCGCACCTCGTCCAGGTCGTCGGCCGCCGGGTCGCTGGTGTACTGCGCCAGGTCCGCCCTGCGCTGCAGCTCCGGGACGCACGCCCGCACCCGGTCGGCGGGGAGGAAGGCGCCCAGGTAGCCCTGCGGCTCCTCGCGCGGGCCGAACAGGTCGCACTGCAGGAGGTTGCTCCCGCCGGTGCCGCGCTGGTCCACCAGCAGGACGTCGCGCCCCTCCAGCGAGGGTGCGAACATCCCCGCGATCCACCCGGCGGCCCCGGTGGCTGCGCTGCCGGGGCCGCCGTCCAGGTAGGTGATCGCCTCGCGCGCCGGTCCGGTTCCCGTGCCGGGGACCACCACGAAGCGGACCGGGATGCGCCGCCCGGACCTGGTTGTGCGATTTTCCCACACTTCGAGCGTTCCACAACGTGCGGGGCCCGAAACGCCGGGGAGGGTGCAGGGCTCCACCGTCAGCCCGGGCGCACCGGCCTGGGCGGCGGACCGGCTCGCGGGGGCGGTGACGGCGGCGGCGAGCAGCACCGCGAGGAGAAGCGGCTTCATCCGCATCGGCAGGTCGGGGCGGGAGGGTGGAAGGGCGGGGCAGGGCGCCGGTGGATCACCCCCGGGGATGTGACACGGCGCGCACCGGAAGGGTTGCAACCGGAGCGCGCAAAGGCCAATCCGGATCGTCTGAGTGCACGTGAGTGGTCAAACGGATCTATCGCGGCGGCGCGTGTGTAGAAGCGCCCCGCCACACGACGGCGGCAGGGCCCTGCGCCCTGTCCGCACGCGGCGCGGGACCCTCCCGCTCCGCCGCAGTCCCATCTCCGCTCCAGGAAGTCATGCAGAAATCCCGTTCGACGCTCGCGCTCGCCCTCCTTGCCGGCGCACTCTCGGCCGGCTCCGCCGCCGCGCAGGCCGTTCCCGCCGACGCGCCTGGATCCCGGTCCGACCTCCGCGGCTTCATGCTGGGCGGCAGCTTCAGCGGCGGCGTGGCCGGCATGGGGCTGCAGGGCGAGAAAACGAATTCGGTCGGCTTCGGGGTCACGCTCGGCTTCGGCGTGAGCGACCGGGTGACGCTGTTCACGCGCGGCGACTACGCGTACCGGGCCACGTACCTCGACGTTGGCGCGCGGTACAGCTTCGGCGGGGCCTCCTCGGCGCTGCGGCCGTACGTGGAGGGCGCGCTCACCGGCGCGGCGACCGGCCTGCGCACCGGGACGTTCGGCGAGCCCGCCGCGGAGCGCGGCATCCGATCTACCGCCGCCGCCCTCACCGTGGGAACGGGGGTGGAGTACTTCGTCGCCCCGAACCTCGCGCTCGACCTGGGCCTCGGCTACTCGAAGGGGCGGTGGATCCACACCGAGCCCGGCGAGGCGCGGATCGGCGGGAGCGGCGACTTCGGCACGCCCCGCCTCAACCTCGGCATCAGGTGGCGCCCGTGAGGCGGCGCCGCTGAGGGCGAGCACGAAAAAGGAGCCGGCCGCGAAGTCGCGGCCGGCTCCTTTCCATCTCCACGCGCCCCGGTGCGCGTTCGCCGGCGTCAGCAGTGCGACGACATCGCCAGGCCGCGCTCGAAGTCCACCAGCGGCGCGCGGTAGTCGCCCGAGAAGCAGGCGGTGCAGAAGCTCCCCGCCTCGCTCACGCACTCCAGCATCCCCTCCAGCGACAGGTAGCCCACCGACTCCACCCGCAGGTAGTCGCGGATCTCCTCCACCGTCTTGTTGGCGGCGATCAGCTCCTTCTGGCTGGGCATGTCGATGCCGTAGAAGCAGGGGTAGCGCACCGGCGGCGAGGCCAGGCGGAAGTGGACCTCCTTCGCCCCCGCGTCGCGCAGCAGGCTCACCAGCCCGCGCGAGGTGGTGCCGCGCACCAGCGAGTCGTCCACCACCACCACCCGCTTCCCCGCCAGGATCTCGCGCACCGCGTTGTACTTGAGGCGCACCTTGAAGTCGCGCCCCGCCTGGCTGGGCTCGATGAAGGTGCGGCCCACGTAGTGGTTGCGGATCAGCCCCAGCTCGAAGGGGATCCCCGACTCCTCCGCGTAGCCCAGCGCCGCCGAGTTGGCCGAGTCGGGGACGGAGATGACGATGTCCGCGTCCGCGGGCTGCTCCGCCGCCAGCCGCCGCCCGAAGGCGCGCCGGGCGCGGTCCACCGTGTACCCCCAGAGCCGGGTGTCCGGCCGCGCGAAGTACACCAGCTCGAACACGCAGGGCTGCGGCACCCCCTCGGGCGGGAGGGGGCGGAGCCGCGTCATCTCCGTGCCGCGGATGCGCAGCACCTCGCCGGGCTCCACGTCGCGCAGGAAGCGCGCGCCCATGATGTCCAGCGCGCAGCTCTCCGACGCCAGCACCAGCCCGCCGCCGGGGAGGTGGCCGATCACCAGCGGCCGGTACCCCCACGGGTCGCGCGCCGCGTACAGCGTGTCGCCCACGGTGATGAGCACCGAGAACGCGCCCACCAGCTGCGAGAGCGCGTCGTCGATCTGCGCCTCCACGCCCTCGCGGTGCGAGCGGGCGATCAGGTGGACGACGACCTCGCTGTCGATGGTGCTCTGGAAGAGCGCCCCCTCGTTGACCAGCCGGTTCCGCAGCTCGCCCGCGTTGGTGAGGTTGCCGTTGTGCACCAGCGCCAGGTGTCCCTCGCGGTAGCTTACGCGGATGGGCTGGGCGTTCTTGAGCCCCGCGCCCCCTGCGGTGGAGTAGCGGATGTGCCCCACGGCCACCTCGCCGGGGAGCCCCGCCAGCTTCTCCTCGCTGAAGATCTCGGAGATCAGCCCGGCCTCGCGGACCCGGTGCGCGACCCCCTCGCGGGCGTCGAACGCCACGATCCCGGCCGCCTCCTGCCCCCGGTGCTGCAGCGCGTGCAGCCCCAGGTAGGCCAGCTTCGCGGCCTCGGGCGTGCCGGAGACCGCTACGATTCCACACACGTGAGGTAACGTCCTGCTAAGGTGAAAATAGGTTACAGGTTACAGGGGACAGGTTACAGCCGGCAGTGCGTCGCGATCCCGCCGTTGCAGGCTGTCCCCTGTAACCTGTTCCCTGTTCCCTGCCGTCATGCGTGCTGGACCTCGGACTCCAGCGCGGTCTCGACGTCCTCGGGGGTCCCGTCCATCCGCCGCGGGATCGCGTCGTAGAAGATCGCCGCCAGCTCCCCGATGGGCGCCTCCACCGTCGCGTGCGCGGTGGCGACGCGGAACGCGCCGCCCTGGGGGCCCACCGTGCCGATCCGCTCCGCCGGGACGCCGTGCTCCGCCATCAGGGCGAGGAGCGCGGCGGTGCTCTCCGGGGCGCAGGAAAGCACCACGCGGCTCTGCGCCTCGCCGAAGAGCAGGGCGGAGACGGGGAGCACGTCCCGGAGCTCCACCTGTACCCCGAACGGGCGCGACGGATCTGCGAAGGCCGATTCGGCGAGGGCCACGGCGAGGCCGCCCTCGGCGGGGTCGTGGGCGGACCTCACCAGCCCGGCGCGGATGGCGGCGAGCAGCGCGCGCTGGAGCGCGGCCTCGGCGGCCATGTCCAGCGCGGGGGTGTCGCCCGCCACGCGGCCGTGGACGACCTTGAGGTACTCGCTCCCGCCCAGCTCCGCGGTGTTGCGGCCCAGCAGGACGACGTCGTCGCCCTCGGCGCGGAAGCCGGAGGTGGTCACGTGCGCCAGGTCCTCCACGATCCCCACCATCCCGATGGTGGGCGTGGGGTAGATGGCGCCGCGCGGGTTCTCGTTGTAGAGCGAGACGTTGCCGCCCGTCACCGGGGTCTCCAGGGCGCGGCAGGCCTCCGCGATCCCCCGCAGCGCCTCCGACATCTGGTGGTAGACCTCGGGCTTGAGCGGGTTGCCGAAGTTGAGGTTGTCGGTCACCGCGCGGGGGAGGGCGCCGGAGCAAACCAGGTTGCGCGCCGCCTCCGCCACCGCGATCTGCCCGCCGCGGAAGGGGTTGAGGTAGACGTAGCGCCCGTTGGCGTCCACCGTGGCGGCAATGGCGCGGTTGGTCCCGCGCAGCCGGATCACCGCCGCGTCCGAGCCGGGGCCCACCACCGTGTTCGTCCGCACCGTGCTGTCGTACTGCTCGTACACCCAGCGCTTGCTGGCGATGGTGGGCGCGTCCAGCAGGCGCCGCAGCGCCTCCGCCGGGTCCACGGCGGCGTCCGCCTCGGCGATCTCGGCCGGGTCCCAGGCGCGCAGCGCCGTGATCTGCGGGTCCTCGCGCCCCTCGCGGGTGTAGGTGGGGCACGCCTCCACCAGCGGCTCGCCCGGCAGGTCCACCACCACCATTCCGTTCTCGCGCACCACGTAGCGGCCCGTGTCCGTCACCTGGCCGATGGTCTCCGCGTCCAGGTCCCAGCGCCCCAGGATGGCGCGCACGTCCTCCTCGCGGCCGTTCTTGGCCACCACCAGCATCCGCTCCTGCGTCTCCGAGAGCAGGATCTCGTACGGCGTCATCCCCGTCTCGCGCACCGGCACGCGGGTGATCTCGATGTCCACCCCGGTGCCGCCGCGCGCCGCCATCTCCGTGGAGGAGGACACCAGCCCGGCCGCGCCCATGTCCTGGATGCCCACGATGTGGCCGGAGCGGATCAGCTCCAGCGACGCCTCCAGCAGCAGCTTCTCGGTGAAGGGGTCGCCCACCTGCACCATGGGGCGCTTGGCCTCGCTCTCCTCCGACAGCTCCGCCGAGGCGAAGGTGGCGCCGTGGATCCCGTCGCGCCCGGTCTTGCTCCCCACCGCCATGATCGGGTTGCCCACGCCCTCGGCCACGCCCTTGATCAGCTCGTCGTGCTTCATCAGCCCGATCGCCATGGCGTTGACCAGCGGGTTCCCCTCGTACGCCGAGTCGAAGTACACCTCGCCGGCCACGGTGGGGATCCCCACGCAGTTGCCGTAGTCGCCGATCCCCTTGACCACCCCGGCGAACAGGTACCGCACCCGGTCCGCCCCGGGGCCGTCCAGCTCGCCAAAGCGCAGCGAGTTGAGGCAGGCGATGGGGCGCGCGCCCATGGTGAACACGTCGCGCAGGATCCCGCCCACGCCGGTGGCCGCGCCCTGGTACGGCTCCACCGCCGAGGGGTGGTTGTGCGACTCGATCTTGAAGGCCACGGCGAGCCCGTCGCCCACGTCGATCACGCCGGCGTTCTCGCCGGGGCCCTGGAGCACCCAGGGGGCCTTGGTGGGGAACTGGCGGAGCAGCGGCTTGGAGTTCTTGTAGCCGCAGTGCTCCGACCACATGGCGCTGAACACGCCCAGCTCGGTGAAGGTGGGCTCGCGGCCCAGGATGCCGAGGATCAGCTCGTATTCCTGCTCGGAAAGGCCGTGTTCGGCCACCAGCGCGGGGCTGATCGCCGGGTCTCCGGGGCGGGGCTGGACTTGCACGGTTCTCCTGTCTGTTCTGTGCGGCGCGGCCGGTCAGCGGGGACGCGGCCGGACGGTTCGGGGCGCGACGGCCCGCTCGCGCTCGCGGATCCGCGGCGTCATGGTGGAGTCGGCCACCGGCACTCCGCGGTTCTCGGGGCGCACGGTGCGCGGCACCACGTTGCGCTCCCGCTCCTGGCGGGTGCGGTCCAGCGCGGTGTCGGACTGGATCGTCTCCGTGCCCAGCGCGTCGCGGATGATGATGACGCCGCGCGGCGACGCCGGGTCGGTCTCCTCTCGGCGCGCCTCGTCCGGGTAGACGATGATCCCGCTGCGCCCCGTGGTGCCGCCGGTCCCCAGCCCCTGGCCCACCGACACGTCCTCGCTCCCCGGCAGGGTCACGCGGATCCCGGTGATGGTGGCCTGGCCGGGCGCGGGCTCCACGGCGCGCGGGCGGCCGCCGGACGCGGGGCGTGCGCTGCCGGCGGAGGGGGCGGCGGACCGGCCCTCCAGCACCTGCGCGGCGGGGGGGCCGGCGAAGCGGCGGCGCGGGGTGCGGAACACGGCGGTGACCACGCGGTCTCCCTGCAGGAAGACCACGTCGTCCGAGCCGCAGCGCACGGCGCACCCGTTGTGGTAGAAGAGGTAGGTCCAGCCGTCGCCCGCGCTCCGGGTCGCCGCGGGGGCGCCCAGGGCGGAGCGGACCTGGCTTTCCGTCATCCCCGCGCGGACCGTCTGCGCGGCGGCGGGGGCGGAGGGGAGGAGGGCGAAGCCGGTGGCCAGGATCAGGAGCTTGCTCATCTGCATCGCGGTCCTCCTCGGTGGGGGTTCAGGCGCGGACCAGGTGGTCCGCCAGCGAGCGGAAGAAGCCCATCCCGTCCGTGGAGCCCAGCAGCTCGCTGACGGCCCGCTCCGGGTGGGGCATCATCCCCAGCACGTTGCCCCGCTCGTTCACGATCCCTGCCACGTTGTTCAGCGAGCCGTTGGGGTTGGCCTCCGGCGTGGGGTTCCCGGCGGCGTCCACGTAGCGGAACACCACCCGCCCGGTCGCCTCCAGCTCCGCCAGCACCTCCGGCTCCGCGATGTAGCACCCCTCGCCGTGGGCGATGGGGATGCGCAGCAGCTGCCCCGGCCGGTAGGCCGAGGTGAACAGCGTATCCGCGCTCTCCACCCGCAGCGTCACCTCGCGCGAGGCGAACTTGAGGCTGCGGTTGCGGATCAGCGCGCCCGGGAGCAGCCCGGCCTCGCACAGGATCTGGAACCCGTTGCAGATCCCCGCCACCGGCCCGCCCCCGGCGGCGAACGCCGCCACCTCGCGCATGATGGGGCTCAGCGAGGCGATGGCGCCGGCGCGCAGGTAGTCGCCGTAGGAGAAGCCGCCGGGGAGGAACACCGCGTCCACCCCGCGCAGGTCGTGCTCCTTGTGCCACAGGTAGACCGCCTCGGCGCCCAGCCCCTCCTCGATCGCCTTGTAGCAGTCGTAGTCGCAGTTGGAGCCGGGGAAGGTCACCACGCCCAGCTTCATCGCCCGGCCGCCTCCGGCGCGGCGATGCGGACGTGGAAGTCCTCGGTCACCGGGTTCGCCAGCAGCTGCCGGCACATGGCGTCCACCCGCTCGCGGGCCTGCTCCTCGCCGTCCGCGGCCAGGGTGAACACCACCAGGCGCCCCACGTGCACTTCGGAGACGCCGTCGAACCCCAGCGAGGCCAGCGCCCCGCCCACCGCCTTGCCCTGCGGGTCCAGGATCCCCCGGCGGGGGGTCACGCGGACCTCGATCTGGTATTCCGTCACGTCGTCGGCTCCTGGTTGTCGGGCCGCGGCTCGCCCCGGTGGGCCGCGGGTCGGATCTCCTCGTACTCCAGCTCGCGCTGCGACTCCGGCTCCTCCTCCTCCTCCAGGATCATGGGGTCCTTGTCCGGGAGGCGCTCCTCGAACCCCGCCAGCACGGTCCGCACCAGCCCGACCGTGATGTACAGGATGGACATGGGGAAGAAGAAGTACTGCGGCACCGTGAACGCCGCGAAGATGCTGGCGAAGGCGAGAAAAAAGGCCAGCCGGCCGCCCCAGGTGCGCGGGCTGAAGCGCGGCACCACGGCGTACAGCACGTTGCTGATCATCAGGATCGCCACCCCCAGCACCAGCCACCCCGCCGCGCGCGGCACGTTGACCCGCGGGAAGAACTCCCGCCAGAAGGGCGTCTGGGTGAAGGCGTAGAAGGTGGCGACGCACACCCCCGCGGTGGGGGAGGGGAGGCCGTGGAACGCCGACTTGGCCGTCCCCGCCTGCTCGATGTTGAAGCGCGCCAGCCGCAGGATGGCGGCGACGATGTACAGGAAGGAGATGATCCAGCTCCACTCCCCCCCCCGGCTGAAGAAGGCGAAGTAGGCGATCAGCGCGGGCGCCACCCCGAACGACACCGCGTCCACCAGCGAGTCCAGCTCCTCGCCGAAGGGGCTGCCGGTGGCGGTGATGCGGGCGATGCGCCCGTCGAACATGTCCATGAACGCGGCGCCCACGATCAGCCACCCCGCCATGGAGAAGTGGCCGCGGGTGGCCTCCACGATGGCCCAGATCCCCAGGAACAGGTTGCCCAGGGTGAAGGCGCTGGGGAGGATGACGATCCCCCGCCGCAGCCGCCGGCGCGGGTGGATCCCCGCCGCCCTGCCGGGAAGGTTCACTCCGCCACCTCCGTCGGGAGCACGTAGTCGTCCAGCGCCACGCCCGTGATCCGGCGGAACGCGTCCTGGTACCGCAGGGAGGTGGCCTCCACCACCTCCGGCGGGAGGTCCGGCCCCGGGGCGCGCATGTCCCACTCGCCGCGGTCCGCCAGCCCCTGCAGGTGGTCGCGCAGCGGCTGCTTGTCGAACGAGGGCTGCCCGCGCCCCGGCGCGTAGGCGTCCGCCGGCCAGAAGCGCGACGAGTCCGGCGTCAGCACCTCGTCGATCACCCGGATGGCGCCGTCCGGGTCGCGCCCGAACTCGAACTTGGTGTCGGCGATGATGATTCCCGCCGCCGCCGCGATCTCCAGCCCGCGGCGGTACAGCCCGAAGCTGGCCTCGCGCAGCCGCTCCGCGGTCTCCGCGCCCACGATCTCCCGCATCCGCGCGAACGCGATGTTCTCGTCGTGGCCGGTCTCCGCCTTGGTGGCCGGCGAGAACACCGGCGGGTCCAGCCGCGCCGACTCCGCCAGCCCTGCGGGGAGCGGCTCCCCGGCCAGCGTCCCCGAGGCCGCGTACTCCTTCCACGCCGAGCCGGACAGGTAGCCGCGCACCACGCACTCCACCGGGAACGGCTCCGTCTTCCTCACGAGCATGGCGCGGCGGGCCCACACGCCGCGCGTGGGGGCCAGGGCGGGGAAGCGCCGGACGATCTCGTCGGGGTCCACCGCGAGGAGGTGGTTGGGCACCACGTCGCGGGTGCGGCCGAACCACCAGGCCGAGATCAGGGTGAGGACCTCGCCCTTGCGGGGGACGGGCTGGGGGAGGACCACGTCGAAGGCGCTGACGCGGTCCGTGGCGACCATGAGCAGCGCCTCGCCCAGGTCGTAGACGTCCCGCACCTTCCCGCGCCTGAAGAGGGGGAAGGGGAGGTCGGTGCTGGCGATCGCTTGCGTCACGGCCCGCGCGTCGTTTCCGGGTGGCTTGTGAGCCGACAAGCTATCAGGCGGCCCGGGCCGCGGCAACCGCTTGTCGACTGCAGGCTTTGGGTGCGCCCCTCGCCGGCGCTCCGACGTGCCGTGGGCCGCGCGCGCCGCAGGGGAGCAAACGACGCTCTCCAGCGGCCGAGGAGCCGGGAACCACGGGGTTTCGGCCCTGCGGCCGAGAACGGCCGTGTACAGGCCGGATGCGCAACGACGACGGGGCGGCGCCGCGGTGGCGCCGCCCCGCCTCTCCCGGCAGGCTGCGTCGGCGAAGGCCGAGCCTCCAGGGGTCAGTAGTACGGATAGGAGCACACGCAGTTCCACCGGCCATAGCGGAGTTGGCACTCCCCGACCGCGTACCCCATCCCGCTGCACGTGCTGGTGCACTCATCGGGGTCGCAGTAGTACGCGGAAGCCGCGACCGGCGGTCCGGCGAGGGCCTGCGACGTCCCGAACCCGAGGGCGCCCGTGAATGCGAGGGCGAACAGGACCATCCCGATGCGGTGAAGTGGCATGGCAGACTCCTGGCATGGAGAACGGCAGAATCAGGTCGCGTTCTACACGTATGCTTGGAGACGTGCTCTGGCGCAAGGGACTCGGTTGCACGCCGCTGCACCCGGTAGCGTTCCTGAACGGTGTACGGCGTGAGGCAGGCGGCAGTCCGGCCTGTCTCCCGTAGCAGCCCGTCACGCGCAGGATCCTCAGATCCCGTACAGCGGGCGCAGCTTGCCCCCCAGGTACGCCAGCAGCGGCTCCGGCGAGAGCGGGCGGCCGGTGATGCGCTCGCACAGCTCGGGGGCGGGGAAGCGGGCGCCGTGCGCGTGTACGTTGTCGCGCAGCCACCCCAGCAGCGCGCCGAACTCGCCGCGGGCGAGCTGCGCGTCCAGGTCGGGGAGCTGCGCGCGGAGCGCGTCCCAGAACTGCGCCGCGTACACGTTCCCCAGCGTGTAGGTGGGGAAGTAGCCCACCGCGCCCATGGACCAGTGGATGTCCTGCAGGCAGCCGCTGCGGTCGTCCGGCACCTCCACGCCCAGGTCCTGCCGCATCCGCTCGTTCCACGCGCCGGGGAGGTCGCGCACGGGCAGCTCGCCGTGCAGCATCCCGCGCTCCAGGTCGAAGCGCAGCATGATGTGCAGGTTGTAGGTGGCCTCGTCCGCCTCCACCCGCGTCAGCCCCGGCTCCACCGCGTTGAGGAAGCCGTAGATCTCCTCCACGCCGGTCCCCGCCAGCACCGGGCCGAACGCCTCGTGCGCCAGGGGGAGCGCCCACTCCCAGAACGGGCGCGAGCGGCCCACCATGTTCTCCCACATGCGCGACTGGCTCTCGTGGATCCCCAGCGACGCGGCCTGCGCCAGCGGCTGTCCGAACGCCTCCGCCTTGGGGAGCCCCTGCTCGTACATCCCGTGCCCCGCCTCGTGCAGCGACGACACCAGTGAGTCCAGGAACGCGTCCTCGCGGTAGCGCGTGGTCATGCGGGTGTCGCCCGGGCCCGGGCTCTCGCAGAACGGGTGGGTGGACACGTCCAGCCGCCCGGCGCGGAAGTCGAAGCCGATCGCCTCCAGGATGCGGCGGTTGAGCGCCTCCTGCGCCGCCGCCGGGACGCGCAGCGTGCCCAGCCGCGGGTCGGGGCGGGTCTTCGACGCGGCGATGTCCGCGATCAGCGGCGCCAGCCCGGTGCGCAGCGCCCCGAACACCCGCCGCACCTCGGCGCTGGTCATCCCCGGCTCGAACTCGTCCAGCAGCGCGTCGTACGGCTCGCCGCCCGCGGGGACGCCGTAGCACTCCGCCCTGGCGCGGCTCAGCTCGAGCACCCGCTCCAGCCAGGGGGCGAACGCCGCGAAGTCGTCCCGCTCGCGCGCGTCCCGCCACGCCTCCAGCGCCCGCGACGAGGTCTCGGCGAAGTCGCGCACCAGCGAGGTGGGGAGCCGGGTCGCCAGGTCGTACTGGCGGCGGATCTCGCGCAGGTTGGCCGCGGCCACGGGGTCGGCCGCGAGCGCGGCGTCGCCCTCGCACGCCGCCAGCAGCTCCGCCAGCCGCGGCGACGTGCGCCGCTCGTGGACCAGCGCCGAGAGCGCGGAGAGCTGCTCCGCGCGCAGCGCCGCGCCGGCCGGGGGCATGTAGGTCTCCTGGTCCCACCCCAGGGTGGCCGACGCGGAGGCCAGCACCGCCGCCTCCCGGAGAAGGGTGTTCAGCTCGGCGTAGGGCGCGGGGATCTCGGTCTGCCCCGCTGCGGCCGTCTCGGTGGATGCCATCTTCAAATCTCACTCGGCTATGACGGAGGTTGCCCGGACCTACGCGGAAAACGCCTCCAGGGCCGCCTCGTCGATGAATCGCTGGTCCGTGCTCCCCGAGGCGGCAATCAGCGTCTCTACCATCGAATCGGGGAGCGCGCCGAGGGCCGGGAGCCTGACCTTGCGAAGCGTCTGGGCCTGCCAGCGGAGGCTTCCCCCGCGCATCTGGACGGAGTACGCACGGACCTGGTCGCGAACCAGGGAGCTGCGGAGAAGCGTCTGCAGCGCCCGCAGGTCCCAGGTGGCGGAAGTGATCCAGTAGAGGTTGTGATGGGGGTAGAACTCGCCCGTGTCCAGGCAGACCACCGTCGAGTCCGGCTTCTGGATGTCGGGGATCAGGAGCTTCGGTCTGTGCTGCAGCTCCGGCCAGACCCGGTCGATCGTCCGGTACCAGGCGCCTTCGCGGCTTCGAGCCACGTGCCGCCGCCGGAGCCGGTCGGCATGCGCCGTCAGGTACGCCGCGAGCCCGGGATAGTCGGACAGCGGCACCAGTGCTCCGTCTTCGGCGAACGGGTTCACGAGGAAGTGGCCGGACCAGGAAACCGCCTGCGACGAGACGTCGGCCCCCATCACCATGGGGATCTGCCGGTCGGCCTCTATGACGGGATCCCGGCCCGGGAGGATGAATACGCGGTCTGCCCCGGTAGCCACCCCGATCCCCACTCGCGTCTCGGGCGCGGACCGCTCGAGCGGCGAAAGCGACTGGAGCGCCCCGAGCCTGCCGTGCTCCTCGGTACACGTGGTCGTCCAGGGACCGCCTTCGGGGTACCAGCTCGGGAACTCGTGCACGGTCTTCCCCCGCGGCTCTCCCCTCCCCAGCGTCTCGGCGCGGACTTCCGCGAGCACTTCCGAGCCCAGGGAGTCCAGCGTCCCCGCGCGCGTCGGCCGCCCCCGGTGATGGTCCAGGACGACGATGGCCGGATACGCGGAGACGTCGGTCAGGAACGGCTGCGTATGCTCCAGGTTCAGGTAGAAGCGGACCCGGTAGCGCGCAGCGATGAGGCTCCGGATCTTCCGTCCGTACAGATTCTTGGCAAAGCGGTTGGCGGTGATGAACGCCAGCACGCCACGCGGAGAGAGGAGCCCCAGCCCCCGTTCCAGAAAGGCCACGTAGAGGTCCGCGCGGTCCCCCACCGTCGCATACAGGGCCCTGTACTCCGCGAGCACGTTCCTGGGCACGTCTTCGATGCGGACGTACGGCGGATTCCCCACCACGAAGTCGAACGGCCGCTCCCAGTCGTGGAGCAGGAAGTCCGTCCGGGTGAGCCACGCCTGGACCAGCTCCGCGGAGCGCCCGGGCGGACACCCCGCGGCGTCGAGCTGCGCCGCCACGGAGGCGCGGACCCGGTCGATGGCCGCGGCGCTGATGTCCACCGCGCGCAGGGCCAGGTCGAGCACGGGATCGTCCCATGGCACGGCGCCGTGGAGGGAGCGCTCCGACTCCAGGAGCCTGGAAACGATGGGTGTCACGAAGGCGCCGTCTCCACAGCTCGGCTCGAGGACGGAGTGCTCCGCGAGACGCAGCCTTCCGACGGAGTAGCCCGCGAGATCGAGGATCAGCTCCACGATCTCCGGACGGGTGAACACCGCGCCCACGGACTCCCGCTCCTGGCGGCCTTCCCACAGGGTGCTCCACGTGGAATCGAAGAGGTCCAGCATCGTGGTCCGGGTCAGGCGCACCCGACGAGGTGCCCGTAGAAGGACTTGGCGAACGAGGAGAATTCCAGGCCCGCCCGCGGCTGCGTGTACTGCCCGTTCGTGCCGAGAGGAGCCGCAAGGTAAGCGGCCGCCGAGTACAGCCGTTCCAGGACCATGCGCTCACAGAGGATTCCGTACCGCTGAACGTAGCTGCTCCGCTCGAACACCGGATCGGTTGGCAGCGGCGTCGGAGGGACTTTCACCGGAATCCCCGACGACGCCTCCTCGCGGATCACGAAAAGATAGCCCAGCCAGGGCTGATGGACTCCGAGCGTGCCCTGCTTGAACGCCGCCCAGACGTCCGTGGCCGAGCCCAGCGCCTCCTCTGACCGGTTGTTCAGGTTCTTTCCGTAGGAGCCCGCCATGGACTTCAACTCTACCGCGGCGCAGAGGCGGTCGTCACGGATCACCACGAGATCCCATTTCTTGGTGGGTCTGTAGAACCCCGGGACCTCCACGCCGCTGCGGAACCGGATCTCACCAGCCCCGAAGCCAGCCAGCCGCGCGAGTTCCGCGAGCATGTCCGCGAACGCGTCAAGGTGCCGGCCTCCGGTCGCCGTTCCGCGGGTACCCGCATCGATCTTCCCCGACGCGAGCTGCTTCGCGGCCTGGGCTGCACGCGTGCCCCAAAGCAGCCGGACCGCTTGCCGCACGCGCGTGTCGATCTCGTCCTCGCTCCACGGAAACGCGGACCGCTGCTGCATGGGTTCCCCACTCATCATCCGGCGTGAGGTCAGACGTGCAGGGCGGGGGCGCCCTCCTCCAGCTCGCCCGCGTGCCGCTCCAGCGCGGGGCGGACCCACTCCTGCAGGAACTCGTCCACCTGCTCCGGCGCGCGCCCCACGTACAGCTCCGGCCGCAGGTCCTCCTCCAGCTCCGCGCGCGTCACCCCGAACGCCGGGTCCGCCGCGATCCGGTCCATCAGGTCGTTGGGGCGGCCGTGCTGCTTGACCTCGCGCCCCGCCTCGATGGAGTGCCTGCGCACCCGCTCGTGCAGCTCCTGCCGGTCGCCGCCGCGCTTCGACGCCCGCATCATCAGGTTCTCCGTCGCCATGAAGGGCAGCTCCTCCATCAGCCGGCGGCGGATCATCTCCGGGTACACCACCATCCCGGATGCCACGTTGTGCACGATCAGCAGCACCGCGTCGGTGGCCAGGTACGCCTCCGGCACGGCGATGCGCTTGTTGGCGCTGTCGTCCAGCGTGCGCTCGAACCACTGCGATGCCGCCGTGAACGCCGGGTCGATGGTGAGCGCGATCACGTGCCGGGCCAGCGCCCCGATCCGCTCCGAGCGCATGGGATTGCGCTTGTACGCCATGGCGCTGGAGCCGATCTGGTGCTCCTCGAACGGCTCCTCCACCTCCTTGAGGTGCGAGAGCAGGCGCACGTCGTTGGCGAACTTGCTCGCCGACTGCGCCACCCCCGCCAGCGTCGCCAGGCACGCGTAGTCGGTCTTGCGGGTGTAGGTCTGCCCGGTGACGCCGTAGAGCCGGTCCGCGAAGCCCATCTTCTCCGCCACCAGCCGGTTGAGCCGCTCCACCTTGGCCCCGTCGCCCTCGAACAGGTCCATGAACGACGCCTGCGTCCCCGTGGTCCCGCGGACGCCTCGAAAGCGTAATGTGTCCAGGCGGAACTCCACTTCCTCCAGGTCCAGCAGCAGGTCCTGGATCCAGAGCGTCGCGCGCTTGCCCACGGTGGTGGGCTGCGCCGGCTGGAAGTGGGTGAAGCCCAGCGTGGCCAGGTCGCGGTGCTCGCGGGCGAACTCCGCCAGCTGCGCCACGGCGTTCACGATGCGGCGGCGGACCAGCTTCAGCGCCTCGCGGTGCTGGATGAGGTCGGTGTTGTCGCCCACGTACGCCGAGGTGGCGCCCAGGTGGATGATGGCGCGCGCCTCGGGGGCCTGCTCGCCCAGGTGGTGTACGTGGGCCATGACGTCGTGCCGCAGCTGCCGCTCCAGCTCCGCGGCCCGCTTCAGGTCGAAGTCGTCCAGGTGCGCGCGGAGCGCCGTGATCGCCTCGTCCGGGATGGGGAGGCCCAGCTCCTTCTCCGCCTCCGCCAGCGCCAGCCAGAGCCGCCGCCAGGTGCCGAACTTGAAGGCCGGCGAGAAGATGCGCGACATCTCCGGGGAGGCGTAGCGCTCGGTCAGCGGGTTGCTGTATCGGTCGATCGACATGGCCGTTCTCTTCGGATTCTGTGGTTGGGCCCGCTCCGGAACCAGGCCAAACTGCCGGCCTGTTTCCTGCGCGGGTCGCGGAGCCAGCGGAAACTGCCCCGCTGTCTCCGCTCCGGCTCCGGGAGACTCGCGCAAACAGCCGCGCGAGTCTCCCTCCGCAACGTCTTTTGGGAACTGCAGGGAACGGCAACTGCGGGCCCCCTCCCCCGGCCCCTCCCCCGCAAGCAGGGGAGGGGAGAACGGCTTGCCGTACTTCGATCTGCAGCCGTTGTCCCCT
>JBFMFL010000121.1:0-19068 GCA_040752145.1 Gemmatimonadota bacterium | reverse complement strand
CCCTCCCCCCTTGCGGGGGAGGGGGCCGGGGGGAGGGGGGTCCGAGGGTCGGCAGAATACCTGACCTCCGCTGGGCGAGTGCTCTGGCGAGTCCCTCCGGGTGCGGCTCCCCCGGAGCAGCATCCCCCGGCCGACCCCAAACACCGGAGCCCGGTCGAAGCACGCGCCGTTCTGCATCCCGGAGACGGCGCGCCGGCGAATGATGGACACCGCGGGAGCGGAGTGTCAAGCGTTGAAGATCCGGCCGCGCGGCGAGAGATTGGGGGTCGCCCGGCGGGCGGGCGCGAGCGACACCGGAAGTGAACCGACGATGATGACTGGACAGAGCGACCCCGCGGATTTCCGCGGGTCCTTTCTGCGGGATCCCGAGGCGCGCGGGCCGTTCGGCGCGGCGTCGGGGATCCTGCGCATGACGCCGGACGCGGTGGCGACCCCGGAGGACGCGGCGGACCTCGCGGCGCTGGTGAGGTGGGCGGCAAAGACGCGGACGCCGCTGGTGCCGCGCGGCGCGGGGACGGGGATGCCCGGCGGCAACGTGGGGCGCGGGGTGGCGGTGGACCTGGTGGCGCGCTTCCGCGGGGTGGAGGCGGTGGACGCGGAGGCGCGGACCGCGCGGGTGCGGCCGGGGACCACGCTGGCGGAATTGAACGCCGCCTGCGCCCCGCACGGGCTGCAGTTCCCGGTGGATCCCTCCAGCGGCGCCCGCGCCACGCTGGGCGGGATGATCGCCAACAACTCGGCCGGGTCGCACTCGGTGAAGTACGGCGCGGTGCGCCCCTGGGTGCAGGCGCTGGACGTGGTCCTCGCCGACGGCACGCAGGCCACGGTCGCGCGCGGCGAGGAGCCCGCCGAACCGAAGCTGCGGCGCATCCTGGACCGGGTGACGCACGAGCTGCGTCCGCACCGGGCGCGCATCGAGGCGCGCTGGCCGCGCCTGCGCAAGAACTCGTCGGGGTACGCGCTGCGGGAGTTCCTGGAGAGCGGCGACGCCGTGGACCTGCTGGTGGGGAGCGAGGGAACGCTGGCGCTGCTCACCGGCGCGACGCTGCGGCTGGCGCCGCTCCCCGCCGCGCGCGGGCTGGCGCTGCTGGAGTTCACCTCGCTGGAGCGCGCCGGCGAGGCCGTGCGGGAGGTGCTGCTGCACGACCCCGCCACCTGCGAGATGCTGGACCGCACCTTCCTGGACCTGGTGCGCGGCGGCGGCGACCCCGGCTACCCGCTGCGCGAGGGGCTGGAGGCCGTGCTGCTGGTGGAGGTGGAGCGCGACTCCACCGCGGAGGTGGAGGCGGCGCTCGCCGGGCTGGGCGCGGCGCTGCGGGGGCTGGCCGACCGCGTGGTCACGGCCAGCGACCCGGACGAGCAGGAGCGGCTCTGGCACCTGCGGCACGCCGCCTCGCCGCTGATCGCGGCGCGGGCCGGCGGCAGGGTGTCCATGCAGTTCATCGAGGACGGCGTGGTGCCGGTGGAGCGGCTCCCCGACTACGTGCGCGCGCTGCGGGCGACGCTGGAGCGGCACGCCCTCCCCGCGGTGATCTTCGGGCACGCGGGCGACGGCAACCTGCACGTCAACCCGCTGGTGGACGTGGCGGCGGCCGGGTGGCAGCGGGAGGTGGAGGGGATCGTCTACGAGATCGCGGAAGCGGTGGCGGAGCTGGGCGGCACCATGGCCGGCGAGCACGGCGACGGACGGCTGCGCGCGCCGGTGCTGGAGACGGTCTGGGGGGCGGAGATGGTGGGGCTCTTCCGGCGGGTCAAGGAGGCCTTCGATCCGGCGGGGATCCTCAACCCCGGGGTGATCCTCCCCCTGCCCGGACAGCGCCCGCTGGACGCCATCGGCGAGTACCCGCTCCCGGGCTGAACGCGCGTTACACGCTCGTTACCCGATCCGCCGCGGTGCGGTGGAGCTTCCAGGACGGGCTGGCCGGCGGGTTGCAGGCGGAAAGCGGGGCGGTTCCCGGCACACGGGAGCCGCCCTCTTGCGTTCGCAGGAATCCGCTGGTACCTTGCTTGCGTTTCAAGGCAACTAAGCTTTTCTACTTACATTTTTAAAGACGATCATTCCGTCGTGGCACGACTCGACAGCATCGACCTGCGCCTGCTCGGCCTGCTCCAGGAGCACGGGCGCACCTCCCAGCAGGAGCTGGCCCACGCGGTGGGGCTCTCCGGGCCCGCCGTGGGCGACCGGCTCCGCAAGCTGGAGGAGAGCGGGGTGATCCGCCACTTCAGCGTCGTGGTGGACCCCAAGAAGCTGGGGCGCGACGTGACGGCCTTCATGGCCGTGGGGATCAGCGGATCGCAGCACTACGCCGACTTCCTGGAGCGCGTCGCCGCGCACCCGGAGATCCTGGAGTGCCACTCGGTGACCGGGCAGGGCTCGCACCTGCTCAAGGTCCGCACCGAGAGCACCTCCTCGCTGGAGCGCCTCCTGGCCGAGATCCAGGCCTGGGAGGGCGTCCAGTGGACGCAGACCAGCATCGTCCTTTCGACCATCAAGGAGACCAGCCGCCTGTCGCTGGACTCGCCACCCCGTACCTGAGACCACCGCAATGCCCAGGACCACACCCCGCTTCGACACCCTGGCCGCGGCCACCGGGTGGACCCCCGCGTCCCGCAACGGCCCCGGCGTGGACCGCCGCAAGTCGGAGCTCACGGACATCGAGTCCATCTTCGGCGCCAACATCTTCGGGCTGGCCGAGATGCGCTCGCGCCTCCCCAAGCAGGTCTACAAGGCCGTCGTGTCCACGCTGGAGCAGGGGCAGCCGCTGGACCCGGCGTACGCCGACGCGGTGGCGATCGCCATGAAGGAGTGGGCGCTGGAGCGGGGCGCTTCGCACTTCACCCACTGGTTCCAGCCGCTCACCGGCCTCACCGCCGAGAAGCACGACTCCTTCATCACGCCCAACGTGGGCGGCGGCGCGGTGGCGGAGTTCAACGGCAGGGAGCTGATCCAGGGCGAGCCGGACGCCTCCTCGTTCCCCTCGGGCGGGCTGCGCGCCACCTTCGAGGCCCGCGGCTACACGGCCTGGGACCCCACCTCCCCGGCCTTCATCGTGGAGACGCCGGCGGGGTGCTACCTGTCCATCCCCACGGCGTTCGCCTCGTGGACCGGCGACGCGCTGGACACCAAGATCCCGCTGCTGCGCTCGGTGAGCGCGCTGGACCAGCAGGCCCGGCGCGCGCTCAAGCTGTTCGGCGTGGAGGCGGGGCGGGTGAGCGCCACCTGCGGGCCGGAACAGGAGTTCTTTCTGATCGACCAGGAGTTCTACTACCGCCGCCCGGACCTGGTGACCACCGGGCGCACCCTGTTCGGCGCCAAGCCGCCGCGCGGGCAGGAGCTGGAGGACCACTACTTCGGCTCCATCCCCGACCGGGTGCTGGCGTTCATGATGGAGGTGGAGAGGGAGCTGTACAAGCTGGGCGTGCCGGTGAAGACGCGGCACAACGAGGTGGCGCCGGGGCAGTTCGAGATGGCTCCCATCTACGAGAACGCCAACCTGGCCGCCGACCACCAGCAGCTGATGATGCTGACGCTGCGCGGGGTGGCCAAGAAGTACGGCCTGGCCTGCCTGCTGGCGGAGAAGCCCTTCGCCGGGGTGAACGGGAGCGGCAAGCACCTCAACTGGTCGCTGGGGACCGACGCCGCCAACCTGCTGGAGCCGGGCGACACGCCGCACGAGAACATGCAGTTCCTGTTCTTCTGCGTGGCCGTGCTGCGGGCGGTGGACAAGCACCAGGACCTGATCCGCGCCTCGGTGGCCTTCGCGGGCAACGACCACCGCCTGGGCGCCAACGAGGCCCCGCCGGCCATCATCTCCGTGTTCCTGGGCGACCAGCTCACGGACGTGCTGGAGCAGCTGGCCGAGAGCGGGAGCGCCACCTCCAGCAAGCAGAGCGGGCTGCTGGGGCTGGGCGCGCAGGTGCTCCCCACCCTGCCGCAGCACGCGGGCGACCGCAACCGCACCTCGCCCTTCGCCTTCACCGGCAACAAGTTCGAGTTCCGGGCGCTGGGCGCCTCGCAGTCCGTGTCGTTCCCGGCCACGGTGCTCAACACCATCATGGCCGAGTCGCTGGACGAGATGTGCTCCCTGCTGGAGGGCGAGCTGGCGGGCGGCGCCGACTTCGAGGAGGCGCTGGGCCGGCTGCTCTCCACCGAGATCCGCCGGGTGCGCCGCATCGTCTTCAACGGCGACGGCTACAACGAGGAGTGGCACCGCGAGGCGGAGCGGCGCGGCCTGCTCAACCTGCGCACCACGCTGGACGCGCTGGAGCAGATGGCCACCGACAAGAACCGCGAGCTGTTCGCCAGGTACGGGGTGCTCTCGCACCGCGAGCTGGAGTCGCGGCACGAGGTGGCGCTGGACCAGTACTTCAAGACCATCAACATCGAGGGCGAGACCACGGCGGACATCGCCAGCACCATGATCCTGCCGGCGGCGGTGCGCTACCTCAACGACCTGCTCGCCGCGGCCGACCGCACGCGCACCCTCGGCCTGGAGGCCGCCGGCCTGCGCCGCACCATCGAGAAGGTCAACGCGCTGGTGGACGAGCTGCGCGACGCGCTGGACCGGCTCATCGAGCAGAACGAGGAGCTGGGGGGCGAGGAGGTTCACTCCAAGGCCTACCACATGCGCGACCACGTCGTCCCGGCCATGTCGGCGGTGCGCGGCGCCTCGGACCGGCTGGAGAAGGTGGTGCCGGACGACTACTGGCCGCTGCCCACGTACCGGGACATGCTGTTCGTGAAGTAGCCCCCGGGTCGCACCGGCCGGGCGAGAGGAGGGGCGGTCCCGCGCGGGGCCGCCCCTCGCCGCGTCGGCGCACGAAGTCGTTGGCTTCGGCGGGGGCGGCGTTTACAATGTCGGGGTGTGCGCGCGCCCGGCCGCGGGCGCGGCCCGTGACCGCCCGGCAGGAGGACGCCATGAACCAGCCCGACACCGCCCGCGTCCCCGTGCCGCATGTGGTGGCCGAGGATGACGGCGGCGTGGTCGCCGTGGAGGTGGTCGGCCCGCTGGGGCGCGCCAAGTTCCCCGGCCTGTGCATGAAGTGCGGCGTGCCCGCGGACCGCACCGTCGCCCTCACCAAGCTTTTTTATCACTCCGGCAACCGGCGGTCCTACTTCTTCGCGGACGGGGTGGCCGCGCCGGCGTGCGCGGGGTGCGCCGGCGAGCACGGGCGCGAGCTGCGCCCCATCGCCCCGGAGGTGAAGCGGCGGCTGCTGCGGAGCTGGGCCGTGGCGACGCTCCCCTTCATCGTCCCGGTGGCCGTGATCGCGTGGATGCTCACCATGTTCGTCCCCGAGCTGCTGGAGGCGCTGCGCGGGGGCGAGCCGGCGGAGGTGGCGATCTGGGGGGCGGTCTGCGCCTTCTTCGGGGTGATGGGGCTGGTCTTCGTGCGGCTCATCCTGAAGCCGGGCCGGCCGATGATGCTCACCCCCGGGCACACCTCGCCGGTGTACGCGCAGGTGGAGCGGGGGCCGCTGGGCAGCCGCTACGTCGCGCCGACGGAGCCCACGTCGCTGATGCGCGCGATGGACTTCAGCGGGGACGAGAGCGAGCTGTTCGAGCCGGAGCGCCACCGCTTCACCTTCCGCAACTACGAGGTGGCGGCCGGCTTCTCGGAGCTGAACGCCCACCGACAGTGGGACCCGGCCTCCCGGCGGGCGCAGCTGGCGGCGACGGGGAGGCGGGCGCTGATCGGCCTGGTGGTGCTCGGGGTGATCTACGCGCTGCTGGCGGAGTTCTTCCTCTGACGCGGCCGAACGAGAGGCTTGGAGCAGGCCGCGCGGGAGCGCATCTTTCCCACAGCCGGCCGCGCTCCGGGCGCTCCCCCACCCCACCGCAGGACGAGCATGGACACCGTCATCCCCCTCCCCGGCACCTTCACGGTGGCGCGCCTCCCCACCGTCGCCGACGTGGATGCCGTCGCCGCCACGGAGGACCCGTGCGTCCGCAACCTGCGGATCACGCACGCCTACCACCGCCTGGCGAGCGCCTTCGCGGCCGCGTCGCCCGGGCCGGGCGCCAGCTGGTGCGTGTTCGCCACCTGGGCCTCCAGGCAGGCCGGGCAGACCATCCGCGGCGAGGACGTGCTCCAGGCCATGCAGCGCGCGCTGGACACCCCGCCAAGGATGGAGGCGGCGCTGGACGGGATGTTCCGCCGCGCGGTGCGGCTGGCGTTCGGCAAGCCGGGATCGAAGCGCAAGCAGATCCTGCGCATCCTGGGGACGGACGCGTTCCACCGCGCCAGCGCCGCCGTGGGCGCCGGCAACCTCAAGGTGTTCGCGGAGATCGGCCGCGAGTTCGCCCGCTTCCTCCCGCTCTGCACGGGCGGCCGGGTGGACCCGGCGGCGCTGGACGCCTTCCTGGCCGGCCTGCGCCCCGGCGACCCGCCCGAGGGCCAGGAGTTCCTGCGCCGCGCCTTCACCCACTACGCCCAGGCGATGGAGGCCGCGGACCCCCGCGACCGCGCCGAGCTGCTCCTGCTGGCGAACCTGGAGATCGGCTGGCACGAGCAGACGCGCCTGCAGCCGGAGATCCTGGCCTCGCTGGAGGTGCCCTTCGAGACGGCGACCGGGCTGGGGCGGCGGATCCTGCTGGTGCTGGCGCCCGGCTCGGCGCACTGGTGGGCCTGGGCCGGCACCGCGGCCGCAGGGGTGCTCGGCGTGTTCGGCAGGCTCTCGGAAAGGACCATCCGCCCGGTGCTGCGCCGCGCCGTCACCGAGTCGCTGATGACGCTGCGCCTCCCGGGCGGCACGATCCGCCTGGGCCGCGCCCCCGACGCGCAGCCCCCGGAGTCGCTCCGCGACCCGCGCCACCCCGAGCTGACGGCGCTGCTCGCCCGCTTCCAGCCCGCCCCCGGCGACGCGGACGGCGCCGGCGCGGACGACTGGTCGGTGCTGGAGGAGCGGATGCTGCTGATCGGCACGCTGTTCCGCTGCCAGCACGAGGACCGCTCGCTGCTGGGGGCGCCGTTCACCCCGGAGCAGGTGCGCGAGTTCGAGGCGGGGAGGGTGCCGGGGGGAGTGCTTTGACGGCAGTGCGAGAGTGCGAGAGTGCGGGAGTGCGTGAGTGCGGGAGTGCGAAACGACTGCGCCCCCGCCGGGATCTCCCGGTGGGGGCGCCGTTTGCAGGCCCTCACCCGGCTCGCTTGAGGCTCGCCACCCTCTCCCAATTCTGGGAGAGGGGGCAACTACAGGCAGGGCAAGCGGTTCTCCCCTCCCCTGCTTGCGGGGGAGGGGCCGGGGGAGGGGGCCTGTCGCGTGAGGGATGTCGGCCCGAAGGGGCGAGACCCGGCGGCAGTTTGCCGGGGCTCGACTCCGTTACGCAGCGTTGTTTGCTGCGTTACGGAGCCGCAGCCCGACCCCGGCGCCAGCCGGGGGCACGCCCGAACCGGCCGTACAAAGCCGTTCGGAATCCCGACTTCAAACGAGCTCGAGAGTCGGAAGCCTGGCGGTGTTGAACCAGAACGTCTCGATGGACCGCACCACGTTCACGAACTCGTCGAAGTCCACCGGCTTGCTCACGTAGCAGTTGGCGTGCAGGTCGTAGGCGCCGGCCACGTCCTCGGCGGCGGTGGAGCTGGAGAGCACCACCACGGGGATGTGGCGCAGGCGGTCGTCGGCCTTGATCTCGGCCAGCACCTCGCGGCCGTCCTTGCGCGGCAGGTTCAGGTCCAGCACGATCAGGTCCGGCCGCGGCGCCCGCGCGTACCCGTCGCGGCGGCGCAGGAAGTCGATGGCCTCCACCCCGTCGGACGCGGTGTGCAGGCAGTGCCGCACGTCCACCTCCCAGAACGCCTCCCGCATCAGCCGCACGTCGCCCGGGTTGTCCTCCACCAGCAGGACCTCGATGGACCGGCTCTCCTCGCCGAAGTACATGTGCGCAGCCCTCCGCTCGCGTGTCGTCTCCACTCCGGCGCGCCGGCGCCGTGTGCAGACAATCTCGCCGCGGAGGGCCGCGCCCGGAGTCGGGGCCTTTCGGCCCCGCGCGTCCGGAAATCCCCCATCCGGATGTTTGCCGGCCGCGCTCAGTTGGTGAGCGCGTCGCGGTAGCGGGCCCAGTCGTCCAGCACCGTGCCGGCGCCCCTCACCACGGTGGTCAGCGGATCCCCGTCGATGCGCACGGGGAGGCGGGTCTCGTCGGAGAACAGCGTCCCCAGGCCGCGCAGCTGCACCCCGCCGCCGGTCATCACGATCCCCTCGTCCACGATGTCGGAGGCAAGCTCGGGCGGGGTCACCTCCAGCGCCTGCCGCACGCCGGCGGTGATGGCCTGCAGCGGCTCGCGCAGGCAGTCGCGGATCTCCTGCGAGCCCACGTACACGGTGCGCGGGAAGCCGGAAACCAGGTCGCGCCCCTTGACCTCCATCTGGTGCTCGGAGCCGTTGGGGTAGGCGGAGCCGATGCCGATCTTGACCATCTCGGCGGTGGCCTCGCCCACCAGCAGGTTGTGGCTGCGGCGGATGAAGGCCACGATCAGCTCGTCCAGGTCCTGCCCGGCCACGCGGATGGACACGTTGGCGACGATGCCGGACAGGGCCACCACCCCGATCTCGGTGGTCCCCCCGCCGATGTTCACCACCATGCACCCCTTGGGCGTGGTGACGGGGAGCCCGGCGCCGATGGCGGCGGCGATGGGCTCGGAGAGCATGAACACCTGGCGGGCCCCGGCGGCGATCACCCCCTCGCGCACGGCGCGGCGCTCCATCTCGGTGATGCCGGAGGGGATGGTGATGAGCACGCGCGGCTTGATGCGCAGCCGGCGCCGGGGGAGGACGCGCTGCAGGAAGTGTCGCAGCATCAGGTCCACCCGGTCCACGTCCGCGATCACCCCGCCGCGCATGGGGCTCACCGCCACCACGCTGTCCGGGGTGCGCCCCAGCATCCGCTTGGCCTCCAGCCCCACCGCGAGCACCTTGCCGCTGGAGCGCTCCATGGCCACCACCGAGGGCTCGTTGACCACGATCCCCTCGCCGCGGACGTGGATCAGGGTGTTTGCGGTTCCCAGGTCGATCGCGATGTCTGCCATTTTACTTCGGGTGTACGACGTGGACTGCGGACGCGGCCGGAGGGCCGCGCTGCGATGCTTGGGAGGCGGGGGACGCCGCGCGCGCCGGAAACGGCAAAACGCCGCCGGCGGCCCTCCCCCGGTGACGGGGAGGGAGGTCGCTGGCGGCTCGGCTGGCATAGCGGATCGCTCCGCCGTAGCCCCGTGGCTCTGCGCCACCGCCTTTCGGCGGCTTCGCCCTTTTCAGCTGCGCGTGTTCGTGTCGTCCTGCGGCACCGCGGCGAGCGCCGCGCGGAGGGAGCGGGATGGCGGGTAAACGAATAGCCGCCAGCGCCGATCTCTCGGAATGCTGGCGGCCAGGCGAGCGTGGCGGGCGCGGCCCGCGGTAGCTCCGTAGCTCTGCGTCCCCGCCTTTCGACGGGTTTGCTCTGAGCAGCACCGCCGCCCGTGGGGGCGGCCGGGATATGTGCCGTACCGTCACCGACTTCGACCGGGAAAGTAGCCGCGGGGGGCACCCCCCGTCAAGCGGCGCGCGCCGCCCTCACGCCTGCGCCCCCAGCGGGAGCGGCGCGGCCGGCGCCTCACCAGGGGCGGGCGCGGCGCCGTCCCCCGCGCCGGCGCGCCGCGAGACCACGAACACCAGCCCCGCCATGAGCGCGACGATGGTCGCGAGCGAGCGCGGCGTGCCGTCGTACAGCGCGCCGGCCGCGAAGCCGGCGAGTGCGCTCCCGGCCGTCTGCAGGCTCCCCATCAGCGACGAGGCCACCCCGGCGAGCCGGCCGTGCGGCGCCATGGCCGCGGCGGTGGCGTTGGGCTGCACCAGCCCCAGCCCCAGCATGTACGCCATCATGGGGACCAGCACCCCCGCCGCGCCGCCCACCCCCGCCCAGGCGGCGAGCAGCAGCGCGATTCCGGCCGCGAACACCAGCAGAGCGCCGCCGCGCAGCAGCGCGTCGGGGGCGCGGCGGCGGAGCAGCCGCCGGTTCAGCGCCGCGCCGGCCATCATGGAGCCGGCGGTGAGGGCGAACAGGTAGCCGAAGCTCTGCCGCGGCACGCCGAAGCCGTCGATGAACACGAAGGGCGAGGCGCTGACGTACGCGAACATCCCCGCGTACGAGAAGCAGGTGGCCAGCAGGTAGGCGCGCCCGCTCCGGTGCCGCAGCACGGCGCGGTACGAGGCCAGCACCGCCCCCCAGCCGCCCCGCGCCGCGTGGCCCTCCGGGAGCGTCTCCGGGAGCCCCCGCCAGCTCAGGAGCCAGAGCGCCGCGCCGGCCGCCCCCAGCACCAGGAAGATGGCGTGCCACCCCAGGTGCACCAGCACGTACCCGCCCACGGTGGGCGCCACCAGCGGCGCGGCCACCATCACCATGGTCACCTGCGACAGCACCGCCGCGCCCTCGCGCGCCCCGAAGCGGTCGCGAATCACCGCGCGGGCCAGGATGGGGCCCACGCTGGCGCCCATCCCCTGGAGGAAGCGGCAGGCCACCAGCACCGGGAGCGACCCGGCGGCCGCGCACGCGAACCCCGCCGCCGTGAACAGCGCCAGCCCGCCCAGCAGCACCGGCCTGCGCCCCACCCGGTCGGAGAGCGGGCCGCAGACCAGCTGCCCCGCCGCGTACCCCGCCAGGAACAGGCTCAGGGTGAGCTGCACCGCCGCCACGTCCACCCCGAACACGCCCTGCAGCTGCGGCATGGCGGGGAGCGACATGTCGATGGACAGCGCCGTCATCCCCGTGAGCGCCGCCAGCAGCAGCGCCAGCCCCCTCCCCCGCGGCATCCGCGCCGCCGAGCCGTCCCGGTCTTCGACTGCCTGCTTCACTTCGGGATCCACTTCACCATCGTGTAAAACGAGGAGCCGCGGCCCGGGGATCCCCCGGCCGCGGCGTCCGGCACTCCACCCTCAAACGCTCCCGCCCGGCAGGATCACCCCAGCCGGCCGCGCAGCACGCGGGCGTCCAGGCTGTACGGCCCCCCGCCGTTGCCGGCGAAGTAGGCCCACACCAGCGCGTACAGCAGCGCCAGCTCGCCGCCGTTCAGCAGCGGCACCGCGCCCTGCGGCGCGTGCGCCATGAAGTACGCCGCCACCATCTGCAGCGCCAGGATCGCGGCCACCGGGCGGGTAAGCAGCCCCAGCACCAGGAGCAGCCCCCCGAAGAACTCCAGCACTCCCGCCAGCCCCATCATGCTCACCAGCTCGGCCTTCGCGCCCGGCTGCCCGCCGAAGCCCCCGAACCAGCCGAACAGCTTCTGCGCGCCGTGCTGCATGAAGAGCAGCCCCGCGCCCACGCGCAGCAGGGTGTGCATCGCCCACGCGAGGGTGCTCCGCCCGTACGCCGGCGAGCCGGGAGTGGTGTAGTCCGCCATGAGTCCTCTCCTGTCCGTGAAACGTGAAGGTTCACATCACTCGGTCGACGTGCCCGCACGACCCGTGCATGACCACGCAAATATCTTAGCACAAAGATAATACGCACGCAAGGGGAGCGGGCATTTCCCTTGCGACGGGCCGCGCCCGCGCCCACCCGCACGAGCGGGGCCACGGCTTTCACCTCACCCCGGTCCGGAAACGTGATGCACAAGCAGTCCCCCCTCCGCGAGCTCGCGGACCTCGTCGGCATCGTGCCGCAGTACCTGGACCAGACCGGCACCGAGACGCGCGCCACCTCGGACGAGACCCGCGCCGCCATCCTGGGCGCCATGGGGATCGACGCCTCCACCCCGGACGCCGCCCGCGCGGCGCTGGAGGCGATCCGGGCGCGGGAGGCCGCGCGGGTGCTGGAGCCGGTGCGCGTGGTCCGCCGCGGCGACCCGGACGCGGCGCGCGTGACCCTGCGGCTGCCGGAGGGCGCCGCGGGCGACGCGGAGTGGTCGCTGGAGCTGGTGCCGGAGGGCGGCGAGCCCCGCCGCCTCGCCGGCCGGGCGCGGCCGGAGTGGAACGGCACAGTCGCGGTGGACCTCGGCGAGCTGCCCCCCGAGGGCTACCACGCGCTGCGCGCGACGGTGCGGGCCGGCGGCGGGGAGCGGAGCGGCGAGCAGTCGCTGATCGTCGCCCCGGATGCGTGCCCCGCGGTGGCGGAGGTGGCGGGGAGCGAGCGGGTGTGGGGGGTGATCGCCAACCTGTACACGGTGCGCAGCGCCCGCGACTGGGGCGTGGGCGACCTGACCGACCTGGGCGCGCTGCTGGAGTGGACGGCGGGGGCGGGCGGCGCCTTCGTGGGCGTCAACCCGCTGCACGCGCTGCGCAACGCCGGGATGGACGTGAGCCCGTACAGCCCGGTGAGCCGCCTCTTCCGCAACACGCTGTACCTGGACGTGGAGGCGGTGCCGGAGGCGGCGGAGAGCGAGGAGGCGCGGCGGATGCTGGGCTCGGCGGAGCTGCGCCGGGAGCGGGAGAAGCTCCGCGCCGGCGACCGGGTGGAGTACGAGCGGGTGATGGCGCTGAAGCGCCCGGTGCTGGAGGCGCTGCACCGCGAGTTCGCCGCCCGCCACGGCGGCGGCGGCACGGAGCGCGGCCGCGCCTACCGCGAGTACCTGGAGGCGCAGGGCGAGGCGCTGGAGGCGTTCGCCGTCTTCGAGGCGCTGGCGGACGCCCGAGGGACGGGGAACTGGCGCGAGTGGCCGGAGGAGCTGCGCGACCCGGCCTCGCCCGCGGTGGCGGCGTTCCGGGCGGACCGCGCGGAGGCGGTGGACTTCCACCGCTGGCTGCAGTGGGAGCTGGACCGCCAGCTGGGCGATGCGGCGGCGCGCGGCGAGCGCGCCGGGCTCCCCGTGGGCCTGTACCAGGACCTGGCGATCGGCACCTCGGGGAGCAGCGCCGACGTGTGGGCCAACCCGCGCCTCTTCCTCCCCGGCGCCAGCATCGGCGCGCCGCCCGACGAGTACTCCGCCAGCGGGCAGAACTGGGGGCTGCCGCCCATGGACCCGCGCGCGCTGCGGGAGGACGGCTACCGCTACTGGATCGCCCTGGTGCGCGCCTGCATGCGGCACGCGGGGGCGCTGCGCATCGACCACGCCATCGGCCTGTTCCGGCAGTTCTGGATCCCGGAGGGGATGAGCGGAGCGCAGGGCGCCTACGTGCGCCTCCCGGCGGAGGACCTGCTGGGGATCCTGGCGCTGGAGGCCCGGCGCCACGGCGCGCTGGTGGTGGGCGAGGACCTGGGGACGGTGCCGGAGGAGGTGCCGCCCACGCTGCACCGGCGCGGCGTGCTGTCGTCGCGCGTGTTCTACTTCGAGCGCGAGGGCGACGCCTTCCGCCCCGCCGCCGACTACGAGCCCATGGCGCTCGCCACCGCCAACACGCACGACATGCCCTCGCTGGCCGGCTTCTGGGCCGGCCGCGACGTGGACCTCAAGCGCGAGGTGGGGTTGATCGAGAGCGACGAGGCCGCCGAGAAGCAGCGCGAGGCGCGCGTCGGGGAGCGCCGCGCCATCCTGGAGCGCCTCGCCGCCGACGGCGCCCTCCCCGCCGCCGAGGAGCCCGCCTCCCCCGCTGCGCTGCGCGGCGCCGTCCACGAGTTCCTCTGCCGCACCCCCTCCGCCCTGGTCGGCTTCAGCCTGGACGACCTGGTGGGCGAGGTGGAGCCCGTGAACCTCCCCGGCGTCCCGCCGGACCGGTTCTCCTCGTGGACGCGCAAGCTCGCCACGCCCATCGAGGCGCTCGCCACGGACCCCGGGGTGCGCGCGGCGCTGCGCTGCGGCGGCAGGGGGACGGGAGGGAACAGGGGATAGGGAACAGGGGATAGGGACAGCCTGCAACTGCGGCCCTCACCCGGCTCGCTTGAGGCTCGCCACCCTCTCCCAATTCTGGGAGAGGGGGCAACTGCTGGAGATCGAAGTAGGGCAAGCAGTTGCGTGAGGGATGTCGGCCCGAAGGGGCGAGACCCGGCGGCGGTTTGCCGGGGCTCGACTCCGTTGCGGACGGTCGTTTCGTCCGCTACGGAGCCGCAGCCCGACCCCGGCGCCAGCCGGGGGCACGCCCAACTCAGCCGTTCAGCCGTTCCGTTCGACGGCTCGCTGGCCGCGCTTCCCCGCCTTCTGCTCCACCCGCCGGAACACACGCAGCGACCGCCCCGGCAGCTCCAGCACCGCACCGACGTCCAGCATCTCACCGTCCTGCTCGGAGGCGCCGCGGGCGGTGTCCAGCTCGCTCGCCCAGCGCGCCGGCCGGGGCGTCTCGGGAATGGTGAAGGCGACCGCCTCGGGGGCGCCGTTGAAGAGCAGCAGGAAGCTGTCGTCGCGCACCCGCTCGCCCTCCTCCGTCCACTCCAGCATGGCGTCCCCGCCCAACAGCATGGCGAAGGACCTCACCAGCGGCGCGTCCCACTCCTCGTCCGTCATCTCCTGCCCGTCGGGGCGCAGCCAGCGGATGTCCTTCAGCTCCGAGCCGCGGATGCGGCGCCCCTGGAAGAAGTGCCTCCGCCGGAACACCGGGTGCTCGCGGCGGAGCCGGGCCGCCCGCCGGGTGAACTCCAGCAGGTCGCGGTCGGCCTCGTCGAGGTCCCAGCTCAGCCAGGAGATCTCGTTGTCCTGGCAGTAGGCGTTGTTGTTGCCGCGCTGGGTGCGCCCCATCTCGTCGCCGCCCACGATCATGGGGACGCCCTGCGACAGGAGGAGCGTGGCGATGAAGTTGCGGCGCTGCCTCTCGCGCCGGCGGCGGATCTCCGGGTCGTCGGTGGGACCCTCCGCGCCGAAGTTGTACGACAGGTTGTGGTCGTGGCCGTCGCGGTTGTCCTCGCCGTTGGCCTCGTTGTGCTTGTGCTCGTACGAGACCAGGTCGTTGAGGGTGAAGCCGTCGTGCGCGGTGACGAAGTTGATGCTGGCGTGCGCGTGCCGGCCGTCGTCGCCGTACAGGTCGCTGGAGCCGGTGAGCCGGAACCCCAGCTCCGACAGCGCCCCCGGGTCGCTGCGCCAGTACTCGCGCACGCTGTCGCGGTACTTGCCGTTCCACTCCGTCCACAGCACCGGGAAGTTGCCCACCTGGTAGCCGCCCTCGCCGATGTCCCACGGCTCGGCGATCAGCTTGACCTCGGAGAGCACCGGGTCCTGGTGGATCACGTCGAAGAACGACGACAGGCGGTCCACGGCGTGCTCCTCGCGCGCCAGCGTGGAGGCCAGGTCGAAGCGGAAGCCGTCCACGTGCATCTCCTGCACCCAGTAGCGCAGGCTGTCCATCACCATCTTGAGGACCTGGGGGTGCTGGGCGTTGATGCTGTTCCCGGTTCCCGTGTAGTCCATGTAGTAGCGGGGATTGTCCTGCACCAGCCGGTAGTAGATGCGGTTGGCCATCCCCTTGAAGGAGAGGGTGGGCCCCAGGTGGTTCCCCTCGGCGGTGTGGTTGTAGACCACGTCCAGGATCACCTCGATCCCCTCCCGGTGCAGCGCCTTGACCATCTCCTTGAACTCCCGCACCTGGCCCCCGCGGTCGCCGCTCCCGGAGTAGCGCGCGTCCGGCGAGAAGAAGTTCAGGGTGTTGTAGCCCCAGTAGTTGGTGAGCCCCTTGTCCAGCAGGTACCCGTCGTCCACGAAGTCGTGGACGGGGAGCAGCTCGATCGCAGTCACCCCGATGGACCTGAGGTGCTCCACGACGGCGGGGTGGGCCACCCCCGCGTAGGTGCCGCGCAGCTCCTCCGGCACCTCCGGGTGGCGGATGGTGAGCCCCTTGACGTGCGCCTCGTAGATCACGGTGCGCTGCCAGGGGATGTCCAGCCGCCGGTCGCCCTCCCAGTCGAAGCGGTCGTCCACCACCACGCCCCTGGGCATCGCCGCCGCGCTGTCCCGCTCGTCCTTTTCCAGGTCCTGCGCCGGGCCGTCCAGCCGGTAGCCGAAGATCTCCGGCCCCCACCGCGTCTTCCCCGCGACGGCGCGGGCGTACGGGTCCAGGAGGAGCTTGTGGGCGTTGAAGCGGAAGCCCCGCTCCGGGTCGTAGGGCCCCTCCACGCGGAACCCGTACAGCTGCCCCGGCTTCAGCCCGGGCACGTAGCCGTGCCAGATGTGGGCGGTGGTCTCGCGCAGGCGCACGCGGGCCGTCTCGTGCATGGGGTCGTCGGGGTCGAACAGGCACAGCTCCACGCCGGTGGCGTTCTCCGAGAACAGGGCGAAGTTGACGCCCTCGCCGTCCCACGTCGCGCCGAGGGGGGAGCGTCTGCCGGGCAGTACCTTGAGTTCCACGTGGCCTCTGGGTGGGGAGCCGATCTCTTCGGAATTCCGGGTTCCGGACCGGGGCGCACCTGGCAAGTCGGGTGCCGAGGGTTGCGGAACGTTGGATTGGGCGTGCCCCGGCTGGCGCCGGGTCGGGCTTCGGCTCCGTAGCAGACGATACGACCGTCTGCAACGGAGTCGAGCCCGCGCAAACTGCCGCGCGGTCTCGCCCCTCCGGGCCGAAATCCCTCACGCGGTTTCGCGCTGGCGTCCTCGGTGGCCCCTCCCCCGCCGACCTTCGGCGTCGGAGCCCGCCGAAGCGCTCCGCCCCCGGGAACCACAAAAAGAAACGGGCCCATCGCGGTGATGGGCCCGTCGGAGTGGAGCGTATCGGGTTCGAACCGATGACCTTCCGCTTGCAAAGCGGATGCTCTCCCAGCTGAGCTAACGCCCCTTTTCGGGCGGCAAATATAACGGGTTCGGCCGTTTTGCGTCAACCGCGCGGCGGCCGGTCCGCGCCCGACGCAGCCGCGGGCGACGAACGCGCCCGCGCCCGAGTTGCCCCGCGGAACCCGCGGCGGCATAATCAGTAGCAATCCCGGCGGATCCGTCCGCGCGCGCCACCCGTTTCCGTCCACCCGCATCCGGCTGCACATGATCCCGTCGCTGCTGACCCGCAAGATCGAGAAGCTTCCCCCCGAGGTGCGCCTCGAAGGGCGGATCCTCTTCCTGGTGGACGACCCGGAGCTGGTCCGGCGGCAGCTGGAGGGGGAGGACGTGGAGCTCACGGACGAGGTGCGCGGCAGGCTCCGCGACAACATCTCCACCGACGAGATCACGCCGGCGTACATCTGCTACTACTTCGACGAGACGCTGGGCGAGTTCCCGTACCTGGGGCTCAAGGCCGGGAGCGAGTTCCCCATCAAACAGGGGAGCGTGAAGAAGGGCGGCTTCGTGGCCTCCGTGTCGGGCAAGCGCCGCGGCAAGGGATCGTCGCGCGAGCAGAGCCCCTACGCCGAGATGATGGCCGGGATCCGCCTGGTGATCGCCGAGAACATCGAGCGCATCTACCGCGAGAACTGCCAGAACCTGGGCGTGCTCACCAGCACCAACTTCGAGCTGGTGGAGCGCATCCGCCGCGGCGAGACCATCCCGCTCACCGAGTTCACCGACGGGGCCGACGAGATCACCCGCGGCATCATCGAGCACGGCGGCCTGTTCAACTACAACGTGGCGCGCCTCCAGGGGCTGGTGCGGACCCCGCCCATCTCCTGCCACCGGGAGCAGCCGGGCACGGTGGGCCTCGACGCCGAGGACGTGCGCGCGCTCCGCGGCAGCGGCGCCGGCAACCTCCCGGGCCCGGGCCCCGACACGGGCGTGGACTACGCCGCGGCGCAGTTCGTCGCCACCTCCACCTCCAACGCCGAGACGGACGCCCTGGGCGCCCCCGAGGGCACCCGGCACACGTCGCCGCGCCCCATGACCATCGCCGAGAAGATCTTCGCGCGGCACTGGGTCACCGACCTGGCGCGGGGCGAGACCGGCGTGCAGTGGGTGCAGCCCGGCGACTCCGGCTTCGTGCAGACGGACATCCGCTTCTCGCACGAGTACGTCACCCCCATGTCCGCCATCTTCTTCGAGCGCTACGTGGGCGAGGACGAGCGGGTGCTGGAGCCCGAGTCGGTGCTCTTCTTCCGCGACCACCTCACCTTCCTCAAGGACGTGATGCCGCCCGAGCGGGTGCAGCTGGGGCTGCTGGACGTGGCCAACCAGCTGGAGGTGAAGCAGCGGCAGTTCGCGGAGAAGCAGGGGGTGCGGCTGTACGGCGAGCTGGGGCACGGCAAGCACGGCTCCGAGGCCATCTGCCACTCCAAGATCCTGGAGGAGCACGCGCTCCCCGGGCACGTCATCATCGGCTCGGACTCGCACACGCCGCACGCCGGCGCGGTGGGGTGCGTGGCCTTCGGGGTGGGGACCACGGCCATCTTCAACTCGTGGATCACCAGGGACGTGCGGGTGGAGGTGCCCCGGTCGTTCCGGGTGGTCGTGCGCGGCGACAAGCCCGAGAACGTGTCGGCCAAGGACTTCATGCTGGAGATCCTGCGCCACCCGTACATCAAGGACGGGCACGCCATCGGGCAGATCATCGAGTACGCCGGGCCGGCGGTGGAGGCGCTCAGCGTGGACGAGCGGGCCACCATGACCAACATGGCCGCCGAGGTGGGCGCCTTCACCGGGATCGTGGCGCCCGACGCCAAGACGGTGGACTACCTGGTGCGGCAGCGGGGGATGAGCCGCGAGGAGGCCGAGCGGCTGACGGAGGGGCTGTTCTCCGACGAGGGCGCCGAGTACGTCACCACCATCGAGATCGACGCCTCCTCGCTGCGCCCCATGATCGCCCTCCCCGGCGACCCGGGGAACGGGATGTACGTGGAGGAGCTGGGCGACCAGGTCAGGATCGACATCGCCTACGCGGGGAGCTGCACCGCGGGGAAGAAGGAGGACATGGACATGTACGCCCGCGTCCTCCGCGAGTACCACGAGCGCGGCGTCCACAAGCCGGAGGGCGTGCAGCTGTACATCCAGTGCGGCTCGCAGGAGGTGTACGCGTACTGCCAGGAGCAGGGGTACGACCGCCTCTTCCAGGAGGTGGGCGCCACCTTCATCGAGCCCTCCTGCGGTGCCTGCATCAACGCCGGGCCCGGCGTGTCGCGCAGGCCCACGGACGTCACCATCAGCGCCATCAACCGCAACTTCCCCGGGCGCTCCGGGCCGGGGCAGCTGTACCTGGCCTCGCCCTTCACCGTGGCCGCCTCCGCCATGGAGGGGCGCATCGTCGCCTGGGAGCCGCAGTCCGAGCTGGCCGGCGTCTGACCCCCGTCCGGGGGGGGGCGCGGCGGCCCCCCCCGCCGCCCCCCCGCCCCCCCCCCC
>JBFMFL010000120.1:10009-19074 GCA_040752145.1 Gemmatimonadota bacterium | reverse complement strand
TCTCGATCCGCGGCCCCGCTGTGTTTCTGTCGCGCTTCGACCGGGCTCCGGTGTAGGGGGTCGGCCGGGGGATGCTGCTCCGGGGGAGCCGAACTCGCCGGCGCTCCGCCTGCGCTTTCGGGACCACGCTGGCTTCGAACATGACGTTCCCCCTGCGCAGCCTCCCCCGACCTCCCTGCGCAGATCCAAAGGAACGGCAAAAGCAACGGCAGTTCTCCCCTCTCCCGCTTGCGGGGGAGGGGGCCGGGGGGAGGGGGCCTGCCGTTGCGTGAGGGATGTCGGCCCGAAGGGGCGAGACCCGGCGGCGGTTTGCGCGGGCTCGACTCCGTTGGCGAGCGTTGTTTGCTCGCCTACGGAGCCGCAGCCCGACCCCGCGCCAGCGGGGGCACGCCCTAACCCGTCGTTACGGACGCTGGACGAGGACCCAGACGCTCTCGGTGGCCGTGCTGTAGAACATGGAGATGAGCACGTCCTTGCGGCGGCCGTCGCGGAACTTGAACTCGTACTCGAAGGTGGTGCTCAGGTCGCGCGTGGCGACGCCCTCCAGGAACTTGCCGTGGAACTCGCGCACCTTGGTGCAGGGCGCCACCTCGTCGAAGAAGCTCTTTCCCAGCGCGGCGTCCTTGTCCATGCGGGCCAGGTCGGACTCGGTCTGGTTGAACTTGAGCACCCTGCCGCTGGGGTCCAGCTGGATCATCCCCACGGGGAGGCTGTCGAGCTCCTGCTCGGTGAGGCGGTCGGCACGCTCCAGGACTTCGGGCATCGCGGTCTGCTGCAGCATCGGTCGTTCTCTCCGGTGGGAATTGGATCGGGCGGGCGGGGAGGTCGGCCCGTGCGAATACGTTGGGCAAACCTTGTGCGCGATCCGGGCGCCCGTTGCGGGGGAACGACTTGGCGCGCCCGTGTCGGGATCCGTGCGGCGGGCGGCGGCGGTGATCCGCACGCCCGCCTTGCACTTTGCCCGGAGGCGCGCCCGCGCGGTCAGGACGCGAACAGCGGCCGGTCTGTGGCGGGGATGACGCCGGCGGCGCGGCCTCGCTCGAACAGCGCGCGGATGGCCCGCTCGCCCTCGCCGCCCAGGTCGCGGGAGAACTCGTTGACGTACAGCTCCACGTGCTGCCGCATGACGCTCTCCTCCATCTCCTGGGCGTGGGCGCGCAGGTACGGAAGCGAGTCGTCCGGGCGGGCGAAGGCGTGCTCCACGGAGCGGCGGATGCCGTCCTCCACCGCGCGCACCGTGTCGCCGCCCAGCGAGCGGCGGGCCAGGATGCCGCCCAGCGGGATGGGGAGCCCGGTCTCGCCCTCCCACCACTCGCCCAGGTCCACCAGGCGGACCAGCCCGTGCCGGGGGTAGGTGAAGCGCGACTCGTGGATGATGAGCCCGGCGTCGAAGTCGCCGCGCGCCACGCCGGGCATCACGTCGCTGTAGACGGTCTCCACGCCCTCGGCGAGTCCGGGGTCGAAGAGGCGGAGGAGCAGGTTGGCGGTGGTGAAGCGGCCCGGGATGGCGATGCGCTTGCCCCGCAGCTCCTCCACGGGCACCGGCTCGCGGGCCACCAGCAGCGGCCCGCACCCGCGCCCCAGGGCGCCGCCGCTGCGCAGCAGCACGTAGTCGTCCAGCAGGTAGGGGATGGCGCCGTAGGAGATCTTGGTGACGTCCAGCTCGGCGGCGCGCGCCAGCCGGTTCAGGGTCTCCACGTCCTCCAGCCGCTCGCGGAAGCGGACTCCCTCCACGGCGACGCGGTCGTGGACCAGGGCGTCGAAGATGAAGGTGTCGTTGGGGCAGGGGGAGTAGCCGAGGGTCAGGTCCTTCATGACGGCAGTGCGAAAGTGCGTGAGTGCGAAAGTGCGGCCCTTCGGGCTCAGTCGGGCCAGGACGCGACCAGGGCGCGGACGGCGCGCTGGGCGGCCTCGGCGGCGTCGGGGATGCGCCAGGTGGAGAGGTCGCGGTCCTCCACGAGGTTGCTGACGGCGCGGAGCTCCAGGAAGGGGACGCCGTACAGGGCGCAGACGTGGGCCAGGGCGGCGCCCTCCATCCCCTCGGTGAGGGCGCCGAAGCGGCGGGCGAGCACGCCGCCGCGGGCGACCGTGCCGGAGCAGTTGGACACGGTGAGCGCGGGGCCCACATGGGTGGGGATGCCGGCGGCTTCCAGGGCGGCGCGGGCGCGCTCCACGCGCTGCGGGTCCAGCGGGAAGTGGTTGAAGCGGCGCACGCCTTCGCGCTCCAGCAGGGGGATGCCGATCCCTTCCGTGGAGAGCCAGCCGTCCGGCGCCTCCACGCCCTCGTCGGCGTAGACCGCCTCGGAGGCGAGGACGACGTCGCACGGGCGCAGGCCGGAGGCGGGGTAGGCGCCCGCGACGCCGAAGCCGACGACGCCGCGCACGGGGCGGGTCTCCAGCAGGGCGGTGGCGCCGTGCGCCGCGTTGGTCTTGCCCATGCCGGCGGGGAAGAGGAGCACCGGCACGCCGTCCAGCGTCCCCTCCGCCGCGGGCTTGCGGCCGACCTCCACGCCGCGCGCGTCCGCCAGGGCGGCGCGGAGCCGCGCCGCCTCGAAGGGGACGGAGCAGAGGAGGGCGAGCGGCGGTGCGTCCACGGCCATGCGTGCGGTCAGGGCGGTTCGGGGTGCGGGGCGTCGTGGCGGGGAATCTACACCCGCGCTCGGCGGCCGGGGAACCCGCGGCCCCCCTGCGGCGTCAAAGGGACCACCCGAACCGCGCACCGAACCCGAACCCCCGCGACGATGCAGCCCGGCAAGCTCCTCCCCCTCCTCGCCCTGCTCTCCGCCTGCGCCGCGCCCCGGCCGGCGCCGCCCGCTCCCCCGGCCCCGCCGCCGCCCCCGCCGTTCCCGTACACCGTGGTGTGGACGCGCGAGGCGGGGACCGCGCTGCGGCCGGACTCGGCGGGCGCGCCGGCGCCGTCGCTGCCGAACGCCTTCACCCGGCTGGAGGTGCTGCGCTCCGACTCGGCGGCGGTGTACGTGCGCTGCGTGGTGTGCGCGCCCAGGTGGGAGGGGTGGGTGGACAAGGCGCGCGTGGTGTTCGAGCCGCGCCCCCCGAACCTCGCCGCGAACGGCGAGCTGGCGGAGTTCCTGCTGGCGGTGCGCGCCGCCGCGGCGAAGCGGGACGTGGCGGCGCTGCGCCCGGTGATGTCGCGCCAGTTCACCCACTCGCTGAACGGCGCGGACGGCGTCCTGGAAGCGGTGGGCCGCTGGGAGCAGGAGAACTTCCGCCGCTTCGACCGCATCCCCTTCCTGCTGGACCGCGGCGTCGCGAGCCCCGACGGCACGGTGTGGGCCGCGCCCGCCGCCTGGGTCGCCGACCGCGCCTACCGCGACCTGCGCGTGGGCTTCCGCCGCGAGAACGGCCGCTGGGAGTGGATCTTTCTGGTGCCGGGGCCGGGGGAGTCTTGACGGCAGGGAACAGGGAACAGGGAACAGGGAACAGGGAACAGCCTGCAACGGCGCCCTCGCCTGGAGATCCGGGTCGGGGCGCCGTTCGTCGTTGCCGTTCCATAGTTCCCGCATTCTGTACGGAGGGAGACCCGCCGGCAGTTTGGCGGGGCTCACTCCGGCGGAGCGAGACCCCGCAGCGTCGGCACAGCCGTTCCGTGCCGACCGAGGAGGCTCGCGGAGCCCGCGCAGGAGACGGACGGCAGTATCGTCCGGCTCCGGAGCGGCCCCACGCACCAAAGCTCGCCCGACAGCCACGCCTACAGCCGTTTACGCCTTCTCCCGACAGGAATGTCCAGCTTCGCCCACCTGCGGCGCACCGGCGAAAAGAGCGATCCTCCCGGGTGAAAGCACGACGCGAGGCGCCGCCGGCTGCCGTACGTTTCTTGCATGCCGCCGGAAGCCGGTGCGCGGCGCCCGACCGCCGGACGAAGATGCTTGACGCATCCCCGTGCGGCCGGGCAACTTGCCGACACCGTCCCTCGCGGTACCCTCCACACCCCACAAGGAGGTGCAGAATGGCGTCAGCCCCATCCTTTACAACGGACCGTCTCCGCAACGTCGTGGTGGTCGGACACGGCGGTGCGGGGAAGACCACCCTGGTGGACGCCTGCTGCCACACGGCCGGGACCTCGCGCCGGCACGGGTCGAGCGCCGACGGAACCGCGCTCACCATGTTCACCCCCGAGGAGATCGCGCACGGCGTGTCCATGAACGTCAGCGTGGCCCACGCGGTGTGGATGGACACCAAGATCAACTTCCTGGACACCCCCGGCTACCTGGACTT
Source organism: Gemmatimonadota bacterium (assembly GCA_040752145.1). Taxonomy (GTDB): domain Bacteria; phylum Gemmatimonadota; class Gemmatimonadetes; order Longimicrobiales; family Longimicrobiaceae; genus JAFAYN01. The sequence continues at coordinate 14,838 of JBFMFL010000120.1, read as the reverse complement.
CCTGGGCGAGACCCGGGCCGGGGTGCGCGTGGCGGACGGGGCGATCTGCGTGGTGTCGGGAGCGAACGGGGTGGAGGTGGGGACGGAGCGGGTGTGGGAGCTGCTGGAGGAGAGGCACCTGCCCACCATCGTGTTCGTGTCGATGATGGACCGGCAGAACGTGGACTTCGAGAAGGTCTTCCAGGACGTCAAGGAGCACCTGAGCGCCCGGGTGATCCCGGTGGAGGTGCCCATCGGCAGCGGCGAGGACTTCCGCGGGATCATCAACCTGTTCACGGAGCGGGCGCAGCTGATCAAGCCGGGCGCGGACGCCGACCAGTTCGAGGAGTCGGAGATCCCGGAGGAATTCCGCGACGTCGAGCACCGCTACTACCAGGAGCTGATCGAGACCATCGCCTCCACGGACGACAACCTGCTGGAGCACTACCTGGAGGGCGACACCATCACGCGCGAGGAGGCGCTGCACGCGCTGAAGCAGGCCATGCTGCGCGGCGACCTGGTGCCGCTGTTCGTGGGCGCGCCCAACGAGGAGTGGGGGGTGAGGACGCTGCTCACCGAGATCGTGGAGCTGATGCCCTCGCCGCAGGAGCGCCCGGCGGAGCCGGCCGTGGGGCGCACGGGGAGCACGGTGGAGCTGCGCAGCCTGAACTCGGACCCGTTCTGCGCGCTGGTGTTCAAGACCACCAGCGAGCCGCACGTGGGCGAGCTCACCTTCTTCCGCATCTACGGCGGCTCGCTGAGGAGCGGCGACGAGGTGCTGAACACCACCCGCGACAAGGCGGAGAAGCTGGCCCACCTGTCGGTGCCGCAGGGCAAGGAGCGGATGGAGGTGGACGAGCTGCGCGCCGGGGACATCGGGGTGGTGGCGAAGCTGCGCGACACGCACACCAACGACACGCTTTCGACGCCGTCGCACCCGCTGGTGCTGGACGGGATCCGCTTCCCGGAGGCGGACATCGCCATCGCGGTGGAGGCGACCACGCGCGGCGAGGAGGACAAGCTGGCGGTGGGGCTGCACAAGCTGCACGAGGAGGACCCCTGCTTCTCGGCGGAGTACAGCCCGGAGCTGCGGCAGACCATCGCGCGGGGGATCGGCGAGCTGCACCTGGAGGTGCAGATGGAGCGGCTGAAGCGCAAGTACGGGGTGGAGGTGGCGCTCAGGGCGCCGCGCATCCCCTACCGCGAGACCATCCGCTCGGTGGCGGAGGCGCACGGCAGGTACAAGAAGCAGACGGGCGGCCGCGGGCAGTTCGGCGACGCGCACGTGCGGCTGAAGCCGCTGGGCCGCGGCGACGGCTACCGCTTCACGGACGCGATCGTGGGCGGGGTGATCCCGGGCAAGTACATCCCGGCGGTGGACAAGGGGATCCAGGAGGCGGCCCTGCGCGGCGTGCTGGCCGGGTACCCCATGGTGGACTTCGAGGCGGAGTGCTACTTCGGCAGCTTCCACTCGGTGGACTCGTCGGAGGCGGCGTTCAAGGTGGCCGGCTCCATGGCCTTCCAGGAGGCCGCGGAGAAGGCGCAGCCGGTGATCCTGGAGCCGGTGATGCGGGTGGAGGTGTACACGCCCGAGGAGTTCCTGGGCGACGTGATCGGCGACCTGAACCAGCGCCGCGGCCAGATCCTGGGGATCGACTCGGCGGGGCGGAACCAGAAGGTGAGCGCCCTGGTGCCGCAGGCGGAGCTGTACAAGTACTCCACCGCCCTGCGCTCGCTGACGCAGGGGCGGGCGACGCACACGCGCACCTTCCACGCGTACGAGGAGGTGCCGCAGCACGAGGTGCAGAAGCTGGTGGAGGCGGCCAAGAAGGAGCGCGAGGAGCTGGCGGCGGCGCGGTAGCAGGCTGCGGCTGATCGCGGTAGGATCCATGAGCGCGCTCCGGGACTTCCCGGGGCGCGCTTGTGTTGTCCCGTGCGCCTCGTTATCTGTGGAGTTCCTAGGATTCAGTCATCTTCTCATCCGGACGGCCGCCCCTGATGACGCCCACTGAGCAGCAGGCCACCCTCAAGAAGTTCTTCAACACGCTAAAGGACGAGCCGCTCTCGCCCGAGAGCCCGTATTACGTGCCTTACCTGGAGGCACACGCGAGCGACGATTACATCTCGTTCCTCGCGACGGAGATCCTGTTCAGCGAGGCAGCCGGGGTGAACCTGCTGTCCGGGCAGCGCGGGACGGGGAAGAGCACGCAGCTCCGGCGGCTCCGCAAAATGCTGGAGGAGCAGGGATGCGTCGTCTTCCTGAGCGACATGCACGATTACATGCATATGACCTCGCCCGTGGAGATCACGGACTTCTTCCTGTCGATCATGGGTGCGCTCTCGGAGCAGGTCGCGACCTACTTGCGGGAGGACGTGCTCAAAGATCGGTTCTGGAGCCGCATCGGACATTTCCTAAATACCGAGGTACGGGTTGAGGAGGTAACCCTCAAGGGCGGCTGGGCGGAGGTGAAGGCGTCGCTCAAGGACGACGTGACCTTCCGGCAAAGGGTCCAGAAGCAGATGCGTGGCCACGTCGCGCGGCTCATCCGCCAATCGCACGACTTCGCCATCGAAGTCGTGGAGCTGGTGCGCAAGCGGGAGGGCAACCCGGACAAGAAGGTGGTGTTCCTGATCGACTCGGTGGAGCAGATCCGGGGCGTGGGAGCCGAAGCGGAGGACGTGTACAAGAGCATCGAAAACCTCTTCTCCGGCCACGCGGACAGCCTCAAGCTGCCGCTCCTGCACGTGGTCTATACGATCCCGCCCTGGCTCCCCGCGCTGACCCCCGGTCTCGGGGCGATCCTGGGGACGGTCCATACGCTCCCTTCCGTCCACATCTACCAGACGCGGAGCCGGCATCCCGATCCTGATGGACTGGAGATCATGCGCCGCATCGTGGCGACGCGCTGCGACTGCTGGGCGCAGATCTTCACCCCGGAGCAGCTCGATCGCATTGCGCTCAACACGGGGGGCGACCTCCGGGAGTTCTTCTATCTCATCAAGCAGTGCTTGACCCGCGCGGGGGCCTCGCGCGCGGAGTGGCCGATCCCCGATGGGGTCATCGAAGGCGGCGAGAACAACATGCGGCGTGGAATGTTGCCCGTAGCAGAAGAAGACGCGGAGTGGCTGCGGCAGATCGCGGAGACGCACGACCCGCAATTGCAAAGCGTCCAGAAGCTGCCCTCGCTCGCCCGTTTCTTCGACACCAAGCTGGTCCTGAACTACCGGAACGGCGAGGACTGGTATGACGTTCACCCGCTGCTCCGTGATGCGCTCGCCTGATCCTCTTGCCGAGGCGGTTCGGCTCTCTGCCGAGGGCGAGGAGGCCTGGCAGCTCTTCCGTCGTCACGTGGAGTGGGCACAGGGTTTCGCGCTCGCCTTCCTGTTCGCCTCCGACCCGCGGCTGATCGCCCTGTTCCGCGAGCGCCTTGCGACCGCGCAGCGTCTGCGCGTCTCAGGGCTGGAGGTGTTCCGGCCGGAGCAAACCGCGACGCTCGTCGAGTCCATGATGGAGAGGGTGCGCAACCCCTCCGAAACGTACGAGAGCCTAGCTGCTCCCCTGTGGGTGGAGGTCGCCGGACGGAACGACGACAGCTCATGGGACGAGACGAGGCGGGCGATGCTCGCGCGTCTGAATGAGCACCGCGAACTGCTGCGGCGGAACCTGCGCCGCCCGTTGATCCTGGTCTTCCCGCTGGACGTCGCGCAGACAGTGAGGGAGACCGCGCCGGACCTCTGGTCCATTCGCGACCTGGGCCTGTTCCTGCCGGGGTCCTCGATCGCGCAGGTCCCGGCGGGCACCCTGCCGCGTCCAGGGACAGAAGCTAGCGTGGATGGCACCGCGGTGTCGCGGGCGAATGCCGGAGGCCATCCTCTTGTCCGCGAATGGATGCGGCTCCGCGCCAGGGCTACCGGGAAGTCCAGACGGCGTGTCGGCGATGTGCTCCTCACGGGGTACCGCGCGTTCGATGCCGCCTTCGAGGCTGGTGACCTCGACCTCGCGGCAGGCATTGCATCGGAGACGCTGGATCTCGCGCGTAGCGTCGGGGAGAAGGGGATTCATTCCCGAGACGTTGGTTTGGCGCTGGACCGGGTTGGAGACGTGGCGGTGGCGCGGGGGCAGTGGGAGGAAGCGGATGCGGCGTACCGTGAGAGCCTGGAAATCGCGCATCGTCTGCTGGAGAGCCTGGGAGAGACGCCGCAGGCCCTGCGTGATGTGAGCGTGTCGCTGGACCGGGTCGGAAATGTGGCGGTGGAGCGGGGGCAGTTGGAGGAAGCGGATGCGGCGTATCGTGAGAGCCTAGAAATCGCGCGTCGTCTGCTGGAGAGCGTGGGAGAGACGCCGCAGGCCGTGCGCGATGTGAGTTTGTCGCTGGATCGGGTTGGTGATGTGGCTGTGGAGTGGGGGCAGTTGGAGGAAGCGGATGCGGCGTATTGGGAGAGCCTGGAGATGCGGCGCCGGCTGCTGGAGAGCGAGGGAGAGACGCCGCAGTCCCTGCGCGATGTGAGCGTGGCGTTGAGCAAGGTTGGCGACGTGGCGCGATGGCAGGGGCAGTTGGAGGAAGCGGACGCGGCGTACCGGGAAAGCCTGGAAATCGCGCGTCGTCTGCTGGCGAGCGGGGGAGAGACGCCGCAGTCCCTGCGCGATGTGAGCGTGTCGCTGGAACGGGTCGGCGATGTGGCGCGAGAGCGGGGGCAGTTGGAGGAAGCGGATGCGGCGTACCGGGAGAGCCTGGAGATGCGGCGCCGTCTGCTGGAGAGCGTGGGAGAGACGCCGCAGTCCCTGCGCGATGTGAGCGTGGCGTTGAGCAAGGTTGGCGACGTGGCGCGAGAGCGGGGGCAGCTAGAGG
>JBFMFL010000120.1:0-9909 GCA_040752145.1 Gemmatimonadota bacterium | reverse complement strand
TGCGGAGGCAGTGGGAGGAAGCGGATGCGGCATATCGGGAGAGCCTGGAGATGCGGCGCCGTCTGCTGGAGAGCGTGGGAGAGACGCCGCAGTCCCTGCGCGATGTGAGCGTGGCGTTGAGCAAGGTCGGCGACGTGGCTGTGGAGCGGGGACAGTTGGAGGAAGCCGATGCGGCGTACCGTGAGAGCCTGGGAATCGCGCGTCGTCTGCAGGAGAGAGTGGGAGAGACGCCGCAGTCCCTGCGCGATGTGAGCGTGTCACTGGAACGGGTCGGCGACGTGGCGGTGCTGCGGAGGCAGCTAGAGGAAGCGGACGCGGCGTACCGGGAGAGCCTGGAAATCGCGCAGCGTCTGCTGGAGAGCCTGGGAGAGACGCCGCGGTCCCTGCGCGATTTGAGCGTGTCGTTGAACAAGGTTGGTGATGTGGCGCGAAAGCGGAGACAGCTGGAGGAAGCGGAAGCGGCGTACCGGCAAAGCCTGGAGATCCGTCGGCGCATCGTGGAGAGCCAGGGAGAGACGCCACAGGGGCTACGCGACGTTAGCGTGTCGCTGGATCGAGTGGGCGACGTGGCGCTTGAGCGTGAGGAACTGGAGGAGGCAGATCAGGCGTACAGGCAGGGCCTGGAAATCGCAAGGCGCATCGTGGAGAGCCAGGGAGAGACGCCGCAGGGGCTGCACGACGTGAGCTTGTCTCTGAACCACGTGGGCAACGTGGCACGGGCGCGTGGAGAACTGGAGGAGGCGGATCGGATGTACCGTGAAAGTCTGGCACTCGTCGTACGTCTACGCCACGCTTTCCCGGCGGTTCCGGACTACAGCTATCTGGAGGAGTACATCAGTAGCATCTTGGAAGACCTCCAAGAGGAGCCTGCTAAGGCTGCAACTCCAATAGGCGACAGTCAGGGCTGAGCCAACTCTGCATTGCCGGAAAGTTTTCTGGGCGGCCCCACGGCGGGGCCGCCCCGGCCGTTTCTGCGCCACTCCCGCCGGCTACTTCTTCTTGCCGTTCTTGCCGCGGAAGATCTCGTACACCGCCCCGTGCGTGAGCGAGACCACGTACAGGCTGCCGTTGGGGCCGGTCTGGATGTCGGTGCCCACGCCGAAGTTCTCGCCGAACACCAGGCTCTCGCTCTCTGTGACGTCGTGCTTGGCCAGGTTGTCGGCGACGCGGTCCTCCAGCCGCGGGTCGTCCACGGCGATCCTGCGGCGGTTGCCGGTGAGGTTGAAGCGGAACAGGTGCCCGCTGAACAGGACGTCGCGCGCCGCCCCGACGACCAAGTCGCCGTCGTACTGCGGACCAAGCGCGCGGCCCTGGATGAAGCCGATCCCGGCCGGCGCCACCTCGTACTTCCAGCTGAACTCCGGGTCCGAGTAGCGGGCGCCCGGCAGCATGAACAGCCGCGACAGCGCCTCCTCCGGCGAGGTCGCGATGTTGGTGGACGGCCAGCGCGCCTGCTGCAACCCGAAGAACTGCGGGCTGGTCTCGATTGCCCTGAACTGGGCCAGGCGCGAGACGGGCCCCATGATCTGTACCCAGCCCCCGTTCATCCCCGGCTCCACCAGGTTCAGCTCGGTGAAGGAGTCGTCGCCGTTCTCCTCCAGCCACAGGGCGCCGGACTCCGGGTCCACCGCCATGCCGAAGCTGTTGCGGTGGCCGTAGGAGAAGACCTTCTGGACGCTGGCGCCCACCTCGCCGCCGATCGCCGCCCCGGCCGCGAAGAAGGGGTTGTCGCCGGGGGCGGTGCCGTCCGGGTTGAGGCGCAGGACCACGCCGGTGAGGTGCGCGGCGTCGGGCTGCGGCCCGCCGAACTGGTCGTCCGCGACGGGCGCTCCCGGGGGGCAGTCGTAGCGGTTGGTGGGGCCGCAGCGCAGGTTCTGCATCCAGCCGCGCCGGCCGGTGTCGCCGACGATGACGTACAGCTTGCCGTCGTGCCCGAAGCGGAGAATGCCGCCGTTGTGGTTGCCGCGCTCCCCGAGGGGGTTCGCCGGGGTGGCGTTGCTGGGGTCCTGCTGGATGGCGCGCAGCCGGACGACGTTGCCGGCCTGGGTGAGCGTGGAGCCGTTCCAGACGAAGCGGTCCACCCGGTTGCCCAGGAGCGGGGTCTGGCCGAGCACGTTGCTGTCCGTGCCGGTGGTGCTCTCGGTCCAGAACAGGTACACGCCGGGGTCGGCGGGGAAATTCGGGTGCAGGGCGATGCCGAGCAGCCCCCGCTCGGAGGCGAAGTTGACCGCCAGGTCCAGCACCGTCCCCTGCACGACGCCGCCCACCACCCGCTTCACCCGGCCGGTGTTCTTTTCCAGCACCAGGAAGTCGTCCGGGCCGAGGAACGCCATGGTGGTCGGGCTGGACAGCCCGGAGACCACGGTCCTCACGTCCAGGTTGGGATCCAGCACCGTCGGCCCCGGCTGGGCGTTGTGGTCGGCGCTGGGAGCCGCGGGCTCCAGCACCGGCTGGTCCCGGCAGCCGGCGGCCAGCGCGAGCAGGCCGCCCAGTGCGAGCGCGAGGACGGGGGAAGAGAATCGTGCGACCATGTCATCCTCCTGAGTAAGTGAGGGGACGATCCGGAGGCCGCATGCGCGGCCCTCCGCCGGGACGTTCTACAGGTCGGCACCTCCCTGGCCGCTGCGCGAAGGCCTCTGCGTGAGGGATTTCGGCCCGAAGGGGCGAGACGGTATGGACCGGGTAGATGCTTTACAAAACAGACCGGGATGATGCTTGACACTTCCTGCTACAGGTACCATGCAACGGGACAGTGGTTTAGGTCTCCGCAGCCGACTACCGATAGGTGAGGGGTGGCGAGGTGCTAGCCATTGCCCCTGCACGACTTCCGATCCCTACACCTCGCCTGGGAGTGAGGGTTTGTCTCGGCCCTGTTCAGGCTAAGTCTGTTTCTCCCAAGCGGAAGGAAGTGTCAAGCATCATCCCGGTCCAAAGTGTCAAGTATCTTCCCGGCTGCTCAGACCCGCGCAGTTTGCGGGGCTCGACTCCGTTGGCGAGCGTAGTTTGCTCGCCTACGGAGCCGAAGCCCGACCCGGCGCCAGCCGGGGGCACGCCCAAACCTGCTCTTCAAAAACTCTATTCGACTACGACCACTGCCTGCATCCCCGGGTGCGGCTCGCAGTGGTACGGGAACCGCCCCGCCTGGTCGAAGGTCCGCGAGAAGGTTGTGTTGGGCGAGATGAGCCCCGAGTCCCAGGCGTCCGAATCGGACGTGCTGGTGTGGGCCACCGCGTCGCAGTTCACCCAGGTCACCCGCGACCCCCGGCTGACGCGGATCTCCGTGGCGCCGAAGGCGAAGTTGTTGATGCGCACGGTGGACGCCGTGGGGTTGTCGCACAGGTCCCCGGCGGGCGTCTCGGTGACGGTGCTGCGCTCCGAGAGGCACCCGGCCAGCGCGGAAGCGAGGACCAGGGCGGGGAGCAGGAAGCGTCGCATGGGCATGGCGGACCTCACGGGGCGCGGACGACGACCGTTCCCTTCATGAAGGGGTGCGGCGTGCAGGCGAAGGGATAGGTGCCGGGCGTGTCGAAGACGCGGCGCCAGGCCGCGCCGGGCTGGATGGGGCCGGAGTCCCAGCCGCCGTCCGCGGCGGTGACGGTGTGGGCCATGGGGTCCTCGTTCTTCCACTCCACCGTGGTCCCCGCCACCACCTCGATGCGGCCGGGCGTGTACGCGAACCCCCGCATTCCCGCCCGGACCAGGCGGGCGGCGTCCTCGGGAACCGGCGCGGAGGGCATCGGCGTGGCTCCGGCAGCGGCGACCGCGGCCGCTCCGGCTTCCACGCCGGGCACAGCGGCGGCCGCGCCCCCACTCCCGAACCAGCGCTGCAGCGTCAGCGGGATGGTGAACTCGAAGCCGTAGCGCACCTCGTCGCCGCCGCGGGAGACGCCCTGGAGCGTGGTGGTGTAGGTGTTGGTGGCCTGGATGGACAGCGTGTGCGGCGTCTGCGGGATGGCCAGGTGGAGCCCTGCGCTCCACGCCACCTGCTCGCCCTCCCGGCGGTCCAGGAGCGAGGCCACGTCGCCGGCCACCGCCCACCAGCGCCCCATCCGCAGCGTGGCCCCGCCGGCGGCGGCGAAGCGCGGATTGCCCTCCTCGAACGGGTCGGACATCAGGCGCCCGGCGGCGATCAGCCGGAGGGCCCCCTGCCGCCGCACCACCGACAGCTCCCCGTCCACGCCGTCGGCGGACAGGTTGTAGCCCACCTGCCCGGCCACGTCCAGCGGCGCCCCCTGGTCCTGCGAGAGCGGCTGGTTCCGCGCGAAGAACTCCCACTCGTTGGGATAGCGCGGCGCCAGCGTGGAGTTGGTGGCGTAGTGCGCCCCCACCAGGGTGCGCGCGGGGAGCCCCGCGGCAATGGTGAAGGTGGGGGTGTTGGACACCTTGCGCTCCGGCGAGGAGCTGGCGGCGAAGCGGTGCATGAAGTTGAAGTACAGCGTGCCGCTCCGTCCCACCCAGTTGGCGGACAGGTTGGGGGGACGGTCCAGGAGCGACTGCGCCCCGGCGCGGCCCGGGCCCGCCGCCGCCACCGCGCAGAGGCCCGCCAGGCACCACCGCGTGGGCCGGCTCATTGCACCACGACCACGCCCTGCATCCCCATGGCCACGTGGGGCATGCAGTAGAAGGGGTACGTGCCGGGGGCGACGCCCGCGAACGAGACGGTGTAGCTCTCGCCGGCCTTCATCAGGAGCGGCCCGGCCAGCGGGGACATCTGGTCGGCCATGCCGGCGGAAAGGGCCCGCTCGGCGGCGTCGGGCACCTTTTCGGGGTCGAAGGCCACGTTGTGCGGCCCGGGGGAGGCCATGACGAACCTGACCTGGTCGCCGCGCTTCACCGTGACGCGCGCCGGGGCGAAGCGGAAGGTGTTCCCCTCCTGGATCATGCGGACCTGGTGCACGGCGGGGGGTCGCTCGGGCGCGAGCATGTCCGCGAAGGACACCGGAAAGGCCAGGAGGAGCCCGCCGAGAAGGGTTCTGCCGATCGCCTGCATGCGCGTATCTCTCCGTCAATGGGTGGGTGTGGGGGCGTCGCCGGGAGCGCGGGTCACTGCACGACCACCTGCCCGTTCATCCCCGAGTGGCGGGTGCAGGTGTAGGGGTAGCTCCCCGCCGTGGGGAACGTGCGCTGGGCGGTGTTGCCCGCGCGGGTGTCCGGGACGCTCCCCCCCGGCGGGGCGGCGCCCCCGAAGGTGACGTTGTGCGTGGCGCCCGAGATCTGCCACTGCACCGTGCCGCCCCGCGCGATGGTGACCGTGGCGGGGGAGAAGGAGGTGCCCGGCGTGGCGACGGTGGCCGTGCTCCCGGAGGGCGGCGGGGGCGGCGCGGCCCCGTCGCCGGTGACCACGACGGTGCCGGTCTTCCCCTTGCTCTCGTGCCGGGCGCAGCGGTAGGCGTAGGTGCCCGGGGTGGCAAAGGTGCGCGAGACGGAGACGCCCTCGTCCGTCTTGGGGACGTTGCCGCCCGTGGGAGCCGGGCCGGTGAAGGTGACGTCGTGCTCGTCGTCGGTCATCCGCCAGGTGACCGTGCCGCCCGGCGCGATGGTGACGGCGGACGGGGCGAAGGCGTGGTCGTCCGCGTTCACCGTCGCGGCGCCGGGCGCCGGCGAGGCGGGGGTCCCGGGCGCGGCGGGCGTGGCCGGCGCGCCGGGGGCGGGCTGCTCCTGCTCGTCCGGGGTGGTCACGGTCGCCCCGCCTCCGCCGCACGCGGCGAGGGCGAGGCAGGCGAGCAGGAGGGCCGTGGTCCGTGGGGTCGTGGATGCTGCGGGGGCCATCTTCGCTCCGTGGTGCTGGGCCGGGTGGCACGGGGATCGCGCGGGGGGGCGGGCTCGCGGCCCGCCCCGCCGCGGCTCCGGGAGGGCAACACGGGGGCCGCGCGGGCACGCCGGGTGTTGTTGGCGCAAATCGCTGAAGCGCAGCTGTTTGTGATCGTTTGGAGACGGCTGCCGGCCGGCGGCGGGACGGGAGGGATGTCTCGTAACGGGACATCCTGTTGCGTGTCGGGACAGGCGCACGAGGAGGAGGGATGGCGGAGACGCGGGTGGGGATCTCGGGGTGGACGTACCCGGGGTGGCGGGGGATCTTCTACCCGGAGGGGCTGGCCCACCGCCGGGAGCTGGAGTACGCCTCCCGCCGGATGCGCTCGGTGGAGATCAACGGGTCGTTCTACTCCCTGCAGACGCCGTCCTCGTACGCCAGGTGGCGCGACGAGACGCCGCCGCGCTTCGTGTTCGCGGTCAAGGGCGGGCGCTTCATCACCCACATGAAGAAGCTGAACGGCGTGGAGGAGCCGCTCGCCAACTTCTTCGCCTCGGGGGTGTTGCGGCTGGGCCCGAAGCTGGAGCCGATCCTGTGGCAGTTCCCGCAGCAGCTCGGCTTCCTGGAGGAGCGCTTCGAGCGCTTCCTGGAACTGCTCCCCCGGACCACCGAGGAGGCGGCCGAGCTGGCGAAGCGGCACGGGCCCAAGCTGGAGGGGCGCGCCTGGACCCGCGCCGACGCGGCCCGGCCGCTGCGGCACGCCTTCGAGCTGCGCCACCCGGCCTTCTTCGCGCCGGAGTTCGTGCGCCTGCTCCGCCGCCATAACGCCGCGCTGGTGTTCGCGGACACGGCGCAGCGCTGGCCCTACGCGGAGGACCTGACCGCCGACTTCGTGTACGTGCGGCTGCACGGGGCGGAGCAGCTGTACGCCAGCGGCTACACCGACGCGCAGCTGGACTGGTGGGCGGAGCGGGACGTGTACGTGTACTTCGACAACGACGCCAAGGTGCGGGCGCCCTTCGACGCGCTGCGCCTGGCGGAGCGGCTGGGCGGCTGACGCCGCCGCTCTCACCCTTCACCCCCTCTCCCCGCATGGAACCTCGCTCCGCGCTCCTCCTGGGCGCCACCGGCCTGGTGGGCGGCCACGTGCTGGACCTGCTGCTGGACGACCCGGCGTACGGCGGCGTGCGGGTGCTGGGCCGGCGCCCCGTGCCGCGCGAGCACCCCAGGCTGCGCCAGGAGACGGTGGACTTCGACCGGCTGCGCGACTTCGCGGGGGGGGTGCGGGCGCAGGACGTGTTCTGCTGCCTGGGCACCACCATCCGCGCCGCCGGCTCGCGCGAGGCCTTCCGCCGCGTGGACCTGGACTACCCCCGCATGGTGGCCGAGGCGGCCGCGCGCAACGGCGCGGAGCGCTTTCTCCTGGTCTCGGCGATGGGGGCGGACGCCGGCTCGTCCATCTTCTACAACCGGGTCAAGGGCGAAGCGGAGGACGCGGTGCGCACCCTCCCCTTCCAGGAGGTGGTGATCCTGCGCCCCTCGCTGCTGCTGGGCGAGCGCGCGGAGCACCGCCCGGGGGAGGCGCTGGCGCAGCGGGTGATGCTGCGGCTCGCGCCGCTGATGCGCGGGCCGCTGCGGAAGTACCGGCCCGTGCAGGCGGCGGCCGTGGCCCGGGCCATGGTGCGGCTGGCGAAGGCCGGCGGGCGCGGCGTGCGCATCGTGGAGTCGGACGGGATCGAGGCGGTGGGGGGCGAGACTCTTGTGGAGGGGGGAGGGAGGATGTAAAATGTTGGTCGGGGAAACTTGACCAGGAGTGGGCATGGACGAGTACACGCCGAAGGGAAAGCCGCGCAGGGTCCGCGAGGCCCGGTTCGTTCCCGGTGCGGACGAGCTGGTGGTGTCCGCCGCCGAGTTCAAGACGCACTGCCTCCAGCTGATGGACCGGGTGCAGCAGGAGCGCACCGAGGTGGTGGTGACCCGCTACGGGCGGCCGGTCGCCCGGCTGGTGCCGTACGAGGCGGAGGAGGCGGTCTCGCCGTTCGGCGTGCTCCGCGGCACCGTCACCTTCCACGGCGACGTGGTGGCGCCCACGGGCGAGGCGTGGGACGCGGATGCCTGACCTCCCCGGCCGGGTCCTCCTGGACACGCACGTCTGGATCTGGACGGTGACGGGGGAGACGGACCGCATGGCGCCCGCCGCGGTGGAGCAGATCCGCCGCGGCGCGGCGCGCGGGCGGCTGCTGGTGTCCGCCATCTCGGTGTGGGAGGTGGCGATGCTCCAGGCCAAGGGGCGGATCGGGCTCGCGGTGGAGCTGGAGGAGTGGGTGCGGCGGGGCCTCGCCGCGCCCGGGGTGCGGCTGGCGGAGCTGTCCCCCGAGGTGCTGGTGGAGAGCACCCGCCTCCCCGGCGAGGTGCACGGCGACCCCGCCGACCGCATGCTGATCGCCACGGCGCGCCGGCTGGGCGCGTCGCTCGCCACCCGCGACGGGGCCATCCTGTCGTACGCCGGCGGCGGACACGTCGCGGTGGTGGACGCGACGCCGTAGCGGTGCTCCGGGCAGAGCAGCGCAACCCCGCCTTCCCCGGGCGCGTAGTGGGCCACGACCGCGTGGTTTCGTCCGGACCTCTTCCCCCCGCACGCCATGAGCACGCCCAACGAAGCCCCGGCCCGCGCTCCCGAGCGCAGGGTCCCCGCGCCCCCGCCGCCGGCCCCCGGCGGCATCGAGAAGCGCCTGCTGTCGGGGGAGCTGCTCCCCGATTCCAACCTGTTCAGGTACTACGCGATCGCCTCGCTGGCGGCGGGCCCGTTCTTCTGGGCGCCGCTGATCCCGCTGTACTTCCGCTACCACACCATGCGCTACCGCTTCGACGAGGAGGGGGTGTCGATGCGGTGGGGGATCCTGTTCCGCCGGGAGGTGTCGCTCACCTACGCGCGCATCCAGGACATCCACCTGTCCAGCAACCTGGTGGAGCGCTGGCTGGGGCTCGCCAAGATCCAGGTGCAGACGGCCAGCGGGAGTTCGGGCGCGGAGATGACCATCGAGGGGTTCCGCGACTTCGAGGCGGTGCGCGACTTCCTGTACTCGCGGATGCGCGGGGCCCGGCAGGGAGCCCACCCGGCGCCGCTCCCTGCCCACGCCGGGGACGCCCCGCCGCCGCCGGCCGGCGCGGGCGAGGTGGCGGAGGCGCTGCGGGAGGTGGCGCGCGAGCTGCGCGCGGTGCGCGAGGCGCTGGCCGCGGACACCGGGCGCGGAGGCGAGCGGTGAGCGCCGCGCGCGACGCGCTGCTCCGCCTGCTGCGGGTGCCCCCGGAGCCGCGCGTCCCCGCGGGGGACGCAGGCCCGGTGCGGGTGTTCCGGGCCGGGCGCCGCTACTACCGCTACCGGCTGGTGGTGTGGGGATTCGGGCAGCTGGGCACGCTGCTGGGCCTGGTCGCCGGCATCGTGGGGCTCGGCTTCCTGGCGCGGGCGGTGGGCGGCGGCCCGGTGCTGCTCCTGCTGCGCGGGGTGGAGGCGCTCGCCGTGGTCGGGTTCCTGGCGCAGCTCCCCGTCACCTACGCCCTGCTGCGGCTGGACTACGAGCTGCGCTGGTACATCGTCACCGACCGCAGCCTGCGCATCCGCGAGGGGATCGCCTCGGTGAAGGAAAAGACCATGACCTTCGCCAACGTGCAGAACCTCACCGTGAAGCAGGGTCCCCTCCAGCGCCTGCTGGGGATCGCCGACCTGGAGGTGCGCACCGCCGGCGGCGGAGGAGGCGGCGGCGGCGAGGGCGGCAAGCACGCCGTGGGCGAGTCGCTGCACGAGGCCTACTTCCGCGGCGTGGACAACGCCGCCGAGATCCGCGACCTGGTGCGCGAGCGCGTCCGCCGCTTCCGCGACACCGGCCTGGGCGACCCCGACGACACCCACCCGCAGCTCGCGGCCGCCGGCGAAGCCGCCGACGCCGAGCTCGCCGCCGCCGCCCGCGAGCTGCTGGCGGAGGCTCGCGCCCTCCGGAGCGCAGCGACGGCGGGAAAATAGACCCCACGCCAGTAGTGTCCGGTTTAGCTTCCACAATGCTGCTGTAACCGCATGATCTGGCCCATCTTACAGCGTGCTCGCAGGTGAAACGATTTGAGCCCGGGCCTTCCGGGTGCCACACTCCCGTGACCTCATC
>JBFMFL010000012.1:0-48831 GCA_040752145.1 Gemmatimonadota bacterium | reverse complement strand
GCCGCCGGCGCCTCCGGCCCTTTCGCCTCCTGCACCGGCGGGGCGTCCGGCGCCCCGGCCGCCCTGGGCGGCTTCGGCACCCCGGGCGCCGCGCGGCTGCCCAGCTGCGCGGCGAGCGCGCCCAGCGTGCGGTGGGTGAACAGGTCCACCAGCGCGACCCGGTCGGGGAAGCGCTCCTGCAGGCGGGAGTGGACCTGGACCAGGAGGAGGGAGTGCCCGCCCAGGTCGAAGAAGTTGTCGCCGACGCCGATGTGCGGCACGCCCAGGACTTCCTCCCAGATGGCCGCCACCGCGCGCTCGGCCGCGGTGAGCGGGGCGCCGCCCTCGCGGCCGCCGCCGCTCCGCTCGGGCGCGGGGAGAGCCCGGCGGTCCACCTTTCCGTTGGCGGTGAGCGGAATGCTCTCCAGCACCACGATCGCCTCCGGCACCATGTGCTCCGGCAGGCGCTCGTGCAGCCGCGCCCGCAGCTCCGCCGTCGTGACCTCCGCGCCCGCCGCCGGCGCCACGTACGCCACCAGCCGCGGCCCCGCGGAGCCCGGCGCGTCCTCCCGCACCAGCACCACCGCTTCCCGCACCCCCTCCACGCCCAGCAGCGCCGCTTCGATCTCTCCAGGCTCGATGCGGAAGCCGCGGATCTTGACCTGGTGGTCGAGCCGCCCCAGGTACTCCAGCTCCCCTGCGGTCCGCCACCGCGCACGGTCTCCGCTCCGGTACAGCCGCGCTCCCGCCTCGCCCCCGAACGCGTCCGGGACGAAGCGCTCCGCCGTCAGCTCCGGACGCCCCAGGTACCCGCGCGACACCCCCGCGCCAGCCACGTACAGCTCCCCCGGCACCCCTGCCGGAACCGGGCTCCCCCACCGGTCCAGCACCCGCACCCCCAGGTCCGGGATCGGCTCCCCGACCGGGCTCCCATCCCCCGCCTCCACGTCCGCCCACCCCAGCAACCGGTACGTCACGTGGACCGTCGTCTCCGTGATACCGTACATGTTCACCAGGCGCGGCGACTCCTCCCCGTGCCGCCCCATCCACTCCCGCAGACTCCCCGGCTCCAGCGCCTCGCCCCCGAAGACCACCCACCGCAGCGCCAGCTCCGCAGCGTCTCCGATCTGCTCGTCCGCCGCGTCCAGCTGGCGGAAGGCGGACGGCGTCTGGTTCAGCACCGTCACGCGCTCGCGAGCCAGCAGGTGGTGGAACGCCCCCGGGTCGCGGCTCGTCTGCCAGGGCACTACCACCAGGCGCCCCCCGTGGAGGAGCGCGCCCCAGATCTCCCACACCGAGAAGTCGAAGGCGTACGAGTGGAACAGCGTCCACACGTCTTCGGCGCCGAAGCCGAACCACGGCTGCGTGGCCGCGAACAGGCGCGTGACGTTGCCGTGCGTGACCACGACGCCCTTGGGCCGTCCCGTGGAACCCGAGGTGTAGATCACGTACGCCGCGTTCTGCGGATCCACCTCCACCCCCGGCGCGGCATCCCCGCCCCCGGTCTCCGCCAGCGCACTCTCAAGCCCCAGCACCTCCACGGTGGCGTCGCCCAGCAGCTCGCGCAGGTGCTCCTGCACCAGGACGGCCGCGCAGCCGGAGTCTTTTAGCAGGTAGGCGAGGCGCTCCGCCGGGTAGGCGGGGTCGACGGGCACGTACGCGCCGCCGGCCTTGAGCACGGCCAGCAGCGCGACGACCAGCTCCGCCGAGCGCTCGGCGCAGACCGCCACACGCGCCTCGGGGCCTACGCCGCGGCGCCGCAGGTGGTGCGCGAGGCGGTTGGCGCGCCGTTCCAGCTCCGCGTAGGTGAGCGAGGCGTTCCCGGAGACGATCGCCACCGCGTCGGGCGTACGGGCAGCCTGCCCGGCGAAGAGCTCGTGGACGCAGGCCTGCGGGAAAGCGGCGGGCGCGGCGTTCCAAGCCTCCAGCACCTGCGCGCGCTCCGCCCCGCGCAGCAGCGACACCTCCCAGAGACGCCGCCGCGGCTCTGCCGCCATGGCCTCCAGCAGCACCTCCAGGTGCCCCGCCATCCGCGCGATCGCTTCCGCCTCGAACAGCGCTCCCCTGTAGGCCAGCGTCCCCGCGAGCGACTCCGGCTCGTCCGCGAGCGCCAGCCCCAGGTCGAACTTCGCCACGCCCGCGCCGCTCCCGAAGGGCGCCGGCTCCAGGTCGCCCAGCGACAGCCGGCCTTCCGCGCCGGACCTCTGGAAAGCGAAGGTGACCTGGAAGACGGGGGTGTGCGTCAGGCTGCGATCGACGCCCAGCTCCTCCACCAGGCGCTCGAAGGGCAGCTCCTGGTGGTCGAAGGCGCCCAGCGCCGTGGCGCGCGTCCGCCCCAGCAGCTCGGTCCAGGTGGGATCGTCCGCCAGGTCGGCCCGCAGGGGGAGCATGTTGACGAAGAAGCCGATCAGCCCCTCCACCTCCTGGCGGTTGCGCCCGGAGATGGGGCTGCCGACGACCACGTCCTCCTGCCCCGCGTAACGAGCCAGCAGCACCTGCCAGGCGGCCAGCGTCGTCATGAACAGCGTCGCACCCTCGCGCCGTGAGAGCGCCCGCAGCTCCCGTGACAGCTCGGGCGAGATGGCAAAGTGGCGGCTCGCCGCCAGCGCACTTTGCCCGGTCCTGCGCGGCCGGTCGGTGGGGATCTCCAGCAGGGGCGGCGCACCCGCGAGGCGCTGCTTCCAGTAGCCGATCTGCGCGTCCAGGGTCTCGCCGCTGAGCCAGGCGCGCTGCCACACCGCGAAGTCGGCGTACTGCACCGGCAGCTCCTGCAGCCGCGGCTCCTCGCCCCGGCAGAGGGCGGTGTAGAGGGCGGAGACCTCGCGCACCAGCACCTGCATGCTCCAGCCGTCGCTGATCACGTGGTGCAGCGTGAAGAGCAGCACGTGCTCCTCCTCGTCCAGGCGCAGCAGCGTGCTCCGCAGCAGCGGCCCCGTCTCCAGGTCGAAGGGACGCAGCGCCTCCTCCTCCGCCAGGCGGTCCGCCTGCGCCTCCCGCTCCGCCCCGGGGAGACCCCGCAGGTCGAGCACGGGGAGCGGCACCGGGGCGGGCGGATGGACCACCTGCACGGGCCTGCCGTCCTGCGCGGCGAAGACCGTGCGCAGCGTCTCGTGCCGCCGCGCCAGCGCGTCCACGCTCGCCCGGAGCGCCGCGACGTCGAGCGCGCCGCGCAGCCGCAGCCCGAAGGGCATGTTGTAGGCGGCGCTCCCCGGCTCGATCCGGTCCACCACCCAGAGCCTCTGCTGCGCGAACGACAGCGGGAGCGGCTCCGACCGCGGGACCGGCACGACCGGCGGCGCCGGCGAGGCGCCCGCGCTCCGCAGCTCCTCCGCGCGCGCGGCGAGCGCGGCCACCGTGGGCGCCTCGAAGAGCGCCTTCAGCGGCATCTCCACCCCCAGCGCCTGCCGCACCCGCGAGACCACCTGCGTCGCGAGCAGGGAGTGCCCCCCGCGCTCGAAGAAGTTGTCCTCCACCCCCACCCGCTCGGCGCCGAGCACCTCCGCCCAGATCCCCGCCAGAACCTCCTCCGTGGCCGTGCGCGGCGCCACGTACGCCCCCTCCTCTCCCCACGCGGGCGCCGGGAGCGCCCGCCGGTCCAGCTTGCCGCTGGGCGTGTGCGGGAGCCGGTCCAGCACCGCGAAGGCGCCCGGCACCATGTGCTCCGGGAGCCGCGCCCCCAGGTGGGCCCGCAGCTCCGCCGGGGAGGGGGCTTCCCCCTCCTCCGCGGCCAGGTACGCCGCGATCCGCAGGTCGCCCCGGGCGTCGGTCCGCGCGACCACCGCCGCCTCGCGCACCGCCGGGTGCGCGCGCAGCACGGCCTCGACCTCGCCCAGCTCGATGCGGAAGCCCCGCACCTTGACCTGCTGGTCCGCCCGCCCCAGGTACTCCAGCTCCCCGCCCGCCGTCCACCGCGCCCGGTCCCCGGTCCGGTACATCCGCTCGCCGGGGACGCCCCCGAACGGGTCGGGGACGAAGCGCTCCGCCGTCGCGGCCGGGTTCCCCATGTACCCTCGCGCCACCCCCTTCCCCGCCACGTACAGCTCGCCCGCGGCGCCCGCGGGGGCCGGCTCCATCGCCGCGTCCACCACGTAGACGCGCGTGTTCCAGATCGGCCGGCCGATCGGCACCCGCTCACCGACGGTCGGGCCGACCGGGTGGTGGGTGCTGTCGGCTGCCACCTCCGAGGAGCCGTACAGGTTCAGGAGCCTCGCCCCGGGGAGCGCCTCCGCGAAGCGCCGGGCCAGCTCGGGGGGGAGCGCCTCTCCGCTGGTGACCACCAGGCGCAGGCGCGGGCAGCGCCTGCCGATCTCCGGGCAGGCGTCCAGGAGCGCGCCCAGGAGGGAGGGAACCAGGACGATCCGGGTCACCCCGCGCAGCGACAGGTGGGCGACGAGCGCCTCCGGGTCGCGGGCGTCCTCGTCGGGAACGAGCACGGAGGGGACCCCGGCCAGGAGCGGGCCGAAGACCTCCCACACCGAGTCCACAAAGGCGAGGGAGGTCTTCTGGCAGCACACCTCGTCCGCCGCGAACGGGTGCTCGCGCCACATCCAGGCGAAGCGGTTGACGGCCGCGCCGTGCGTGCCGAGCACCCCCTTGGGAGTACCGGTGGAACCGGACGTGTAGACCACGTATGCCAGGCTCTCCGGCTCCACCGCGGCGTCGGCCGCCTCTCCGGCGGCGTCCGGGTCCGCGTCGGGGCGCAGCACCTCCACGCCGCACTCGCCCAGCCGCCCGGCCGCGGCGGCGTCGGCCAGGAGGAGCGCCGCGCCCGAGTCGGCGAGCATGTAGCGCAGCCGCTCCACGGGGTACCCGGGGTCCATGGGGACGTACGCGCCCCCGGCGCGCAGGACGGCCAGGAGCGCCGCCGCCAGCTCGGGGGTGCGGCTCATGCACACGCCCACCCGGGTCTCCGGCCCCACGCCGCGCCGCCGCAGGGCGCCGGCGAGCCGGCGGGAGCGGCGATCCAGCTCGGCGTACGTCACCGGCTCGCCGCGCCAGGTGAGGGCCGGGGCGTCGGGCGTACGGCGGGCCTGTGCGGTGAAGAGGTCGTGCAGGCCCGGCCCGGCGGGGACCGGCCGCGCGGTGTCGTTCCACGCTTCCAGCACCCGGGCGCGCTCCGCCCCGCGCAGCAGCGAAAGCTCGGAGAGCCGCCGCCGCGGGTCGGCCGCCATCGCCTCCAGCACGGTCTCCAGGTGCCCGGCCAGGCGCGCCATGGTCGCGGCCTCGAAGAGCGCCGCGCGGTAGACGAGCTCCGCGGCCAGCGCTTCTCCCGACTCGTCGAGCACCAGGTCCAGGTCGAACCGGGCGACGCGCTCGCCTCCGCCGAACGGCTCCAGCGCCACGTCGCCCAGGCGCAGCGCGTCGCCCAGCCCGCCCGTGCGCTGCAGCGCGAAGGTCGTCTGGACGAGCGGCGCGTGCGTCAGGCTGCGCTCCACGCCCACTTCCTCCACCAGGCGCTCGAAGGGGAGCTCCTGGTGGTCGTACGCCCCCAGCGCCGTCTCCCGCACCCGACCCAGCAGCTCGGTCCAGGCGGGGTCTCCCGAAAGGTCGACGCGCAGCACCAGCAGGTTGACGAAGAAGCCGATCAGCCCTTCGGTCTCGCGCCGGTTCCGCCCGGCGACGGGGCTCCCCACCACCACGTCCTCCTGCCCCGCCCAGCGTCCCAGCAGCGCCTGCCACCCCGCCAGCACGGTCATGAAGAGCGTGGTCCCCTCGCGACGGGAAAGCTCCCGCAGCCCCTGCGACAGCGCGGTCGGGAGGACGAACCGGTGCCCCGCCGCGCGCGGGCCCTGCCCCTGGGCGCGCGGACGGTCGACCGGGATCTCCAGCAGCGGGGGGGCGCCCGCCAGGCGGTCGCGCCAGAAGGCCAGCTGCGCCTCCAGCGTCGCGCCGCTCAGCCACGCGCGCTGCCAGACGGCGTAGTCGGCGTACTGCACCGGCAGCTCGGGGAGCGGCTCGCCGGCGTAGAGGGTGGAGACCTCCCGCACCAGCACCTCGATGCTCCACCCGTCGCTGACGACGTGGTGCAGGGTGAAGCAGAGGACGTGGTCCTCCTCGTCCAGGCGCAGCAGCGTGCTCCGCAGCAGCGGACCGCGCTCCAGGTCGAAGGGACGCAGCGCTTCCTCCGCGGCCAGTCGCCCCGCCTCCCGGAGCGCGTCCGGCGCATCCCGCAGGTCGACGACCCGGAGCGGCACCGGAGCGGACGGACCGATCACCTGCACGGGACCGCCGTCGCGCTCGGCGAAGACGGTGCGCAGCGCCTCGTGCCGCCGCACCAGCTCGTCCAGGGCGGCCCGCAGCGCCGCGGCGTCGAGTCCGCCGCGCAGCCGCAGCGCGTACGGCATGTTGTAGGCGGCGCTCCCCGGCTCCAGCCGGTCCACTACCCAGAGCCGCTGCTGCGCGAACGACAGCGGGAGCGGACCCTCCCGCGTGACGCGCTCCAGCGGCGGCCCGGCCGCGGCGCCGGAGCCCCGGAGGACCTCGATGCGCTCCGCCAGCGCGGCGACGGTGGGCGCCTCGAAGAGCGCCCGCAGCGGCACCTCCGCCCCGAACGCCTGCCGAGCGCGGGAGACCACCTGCGTCGCGAGCAGCGAGTGTCCCCCCAGGTCGAAGAAGCCGTCCTCCACTCCCACCCGCGCCTTCCCCAGCACCTCCGCCCAGATCCCGCTCAGCACCTCCTCCGTCGCCGTACGGGGTGCCACGTACGCCGCCGCGGCCTCCCGCTCCGGCGCGGGGAGCGCCCGCCGGTCGACCTTTCCGTTGACGGTGAGCGGAATGGTCTCCAGCACCACGAAGGCGCCCGGCACCATGTGCTCCGGGAGCCGCGCCGACAGGTGCGCGCGCAGCGAGCCCGCGAGGTCGGCGCGCACCGGCACCTCCCCGTCCGCGAAGAGCCGCCGGTAGAACGGGCTCGCCCGGAAGCGCTGCGCGTGGTGGACCGACTCGAACGCGAAGGGGACCTCCTCCCCCCCGGCGCGCGCCAGCACCCCGCGCGCCGAGTAGTCCGGCGCCACGCCCCCCTCCGGAAGCTCCGCCCGGCACTCCACGCGCAGCCGGTCTCCGGGACGCACCTCCACCCCCGGGTCGAAGAGGGGGAAGTAGACCGGGAACCACGCGGTCTCCTCCTCCATGATGTCCAGCGTCCCCCCCTCGCCCAGCTCCATCCGCAGCCAGAGCAGGAGCCCGTCCAGCCGCCCCGCCCGCTCCACCACCAGCTCCTCCTCGCGCCGGTACTCCGCCGCCACCGCGCCGTCCGCGCCGAAGTCCAGCTCCTCGAAGACGCCCACCGACGAGAGCCGGTTCCGCGCGGGGAAGTCCCTGACGCAGAGCCGCAGGTCGAAGGGGTGCCCCACCTCCTCGAAGATCCGCCGCACGTAGTGCGCGGCCGTGGGCGAGAAGGCGGGCTCGCGCCGGATCTCCTCCGGGAGCGTGACCGCGGCGAAGAGCGTCCGCGTGAGCCCGGGGATCATCACCGCGCCGGGAGCCAGGAGCCGGCGCACGCCGTTCAGGATCACGGCCGCGCCCTCGCCCCCGGCGATGGCCTCCACGATCTCGGAGACGCACACGTCGGCCGGCTCGGGGAGCTCGACGGTGCGGGCGTCGCCGTGGACCACCGTGACGCGGTCCTCCAGCCCCAGCTCGCGGATGCGCTCGCGGGCGGCCAGGAAGGAGCGCTCCAGGATCTCCACGGCGTAGACGTGGCGGGCACCGGCCTGCACGGCCAGGCGCGCCAGGATGGCGTCCATCCCGGTCCCCACGTCCAGCACGACCTTCCCGGGCGCCACCCGCTCCAGGGCGCGGAGATAGCGGGCGTTGCGGAGCTCGTCGTGGGTGAGCCCCCGGTAGATCAGCTCGTCGTAGACGAAGTACTCCCCGACGGAGGGCCACAGCTCCACCCCGCTCTCCGCCCCCGGCGCGACGTAGGCGACCAGGCGCCTCTGCCCGGGGGCGTCCTCGCGCACCACGACGGCGGCCTCGCGGACGGCCGCGTGAGCCAGGAGGGCCGCCTCGATCTCGCCGGGCTCGATGCGGAAGCCGCGCACCTTGACCTGCGCGTCAGTGCGCCCCAGGAACTCCAGCTCCCCGTCCGCGCGCCGGCGCACCCGGTCGCCGGTGCGGTACAGCCTCGCCCCCGGCTCGCCCCCGAGCGCGTCGGGGACGAACTTCTCCGCGGTCAGCTCCGGGCGGTCCAGGTAGCCGCGCGCCACCCCCGCCCCGCCGATCCACAGCTCCCCGGGGACGCCGGCCGGGAGGAGGCTCCCTCCGGCGTCGCACACGTACAGACCCGCCCCGGGGAGGGGGCGCCCCACCACCTGCCACGCGTACTCGCCCTGCGCCCGCAGCCGCGAGGCCGCGCCGAGGATGGTGGCCTCCGTGGGCCCGTACAGCACCCGCAGCTCGGCGGACGGGAAGGCTCGCCGCATCTCCCCGATCAGGTCGGGCGGGACGGCGTCGCCGCCCACGTACGCCCTCCGCATCCGCGGGAGCGTCCCCGGCCCGTCCTGGACCCGCTGCACCACCTCGCGCATCAGCGCCGGCACCGCGTGCACCGCGTCCACCTCCGCCAGCTCCCCCACCAGGCGCTCCACGTCCCGCACCGTCTCGCGCGCCAGAAGCCGCACCGTCCCGCCCGAGAGGAGCGGCGCGAAGACCTCGAAGGCCCAGATGTCGAAGGCGTAGCTCGCCGTGGCCGGGAACACCTCGCCGGCGCCGGGACCGAAGGCCTCGAGGGTGCCGAGCAGCGTGTTCGCCAGGCCGGCGTGCTCCACCACCACGCCCTTGGGACGGCCGGTGGAGCCGGAGGTGTAGACGACGTACGCGGCGTTGCGCGCGTCCGCTCCGCTCCGCGGCGTCCCGTCCGGCTCGCGCGCGACCGCTTCCCCGTCCGCGTCCAGGCGGACGACCTCCCCCGCGAAGGCGGGGAGCGCGTCCATGAGCGCCGAGCGCGTGAGGAGGAGCGAGGCGCCGGAGTCGGAGAGGGTGTAGGCCAGCCGCTCGGCGGGGTACGCCGGGTCCAGCGGCACGTAGGCGCCGCCGGCCTTGAGGATCGCCAGGACGCCGACCACCAGCTCCGCGCCGGGCTCCAGGCAGACCCCCACCCGGCTCTCCGGCCCGACGCCGCGACGCCGCAGGTGGTGGGCGAGCCGGTTGGCGCCGCGCTCCAGCTCCGTGTACGTGAGGGCGCCGCCGCTCCCCGCGACCGCCGTCAGGTCGGGCGTCGCCGCGGCCTGTGCCGAGAACAGCTCGTGCACGCACGCCGACGGGTGCCGGACGGCTTCCGCCCTCGACCCGGCCAGGAGCTGCGCCCGCTCGCCGTCGCGCAGCAGCGACAGCTCCGACAGGCGCCGCCGCGGCTCTGCCGCCATGGCCTCCAGCAGCACCTCCAGGTGCCCCGCCATCCGCGCGATCGTCTCCGCCTCGAACAGCGCTCCCTTGTAGGCCAGCGTCCCCGTGAGCGACTCCGGCTCGTCCGCGAGCGCCAGCCCCAGGTCGAACTTCGCCACACCCGCGCCGCTCCCGAAGGGCGCCAGCTCCAGGTCGCCCAGCGACAGCCGGCCTTCCGCGCCGGACCTCTGGAGAGCGAAGGTGACCTGGAAGACGGGGGTGTGCGTCAGGCTGCGCTCGACGCCCAGCTCCTCCACCAGGCGCTCGAAGGGCAGCTCCTGGTGGTCGAAGGCGCCCAGCGCCGTGGCGCGCGTCCGCCCCAGCAGCTCGGTCCAGGTGGGATCGCCCGCCAGGTCGGCCCGCAGGGGGAGCATGTTGACGAAGAAGCCGATCAGCCCCTCCACCTCCTGGCGGTTGCGCCCGGAGATAGGGCTGCCGACGACCACGTCCTCCTGCCCCGCGTAACGAGTCAGCAGCACCTGCCAGGCGGCCAGCGTCGTCATGAACAGCGTCGCGCCCTCGCGCCGTGAGAGCGCCCGCAGCTCCCGCGACAGCTCGGGCGAGATGGCAAAGTGGCGGCTCGCCGCCAGCGCACTTTGCCCGGTCCTGCGCGGCCGGTCGGTGGGGATCTCCAGCAGGGGCGGCGCACCCGCGAGGCGCTGCTTCCAGTAGCCGATCTGCGCGTCCAGGGTCTCGCCGCTGAGCCAGGAGCGCTGCCACACCGCAAAGTCGGCGTACTGCACCGGCAGCTCCTGCAGCCGCGGCTCCTCGCCCCGGCAGAGGGCGGCGTAGAGGGCGGAGACCTCGCGCAGCAGCACCTCCATGCTCCAGCCGTCGCTGACGACGTGGTGCAGGGTGAAGAGCAGGGCGTGGTCGTCGTCCGCGAGGCGCAGCAGCGTGCTCCGCAGCAGCGGCCCGCGCTCCAGGTCGAAGGGACACAGCGCCTCCTCCTCCGCCAGCCGCTCCGCCGCCGCCTCTCGCTCCGCCTCCGGGAGGCCGCGCAGGTCCAGCTCCGCCAGGGCGACGGGCGCGGGCGGACGGATCACCTGCACGGGCGCGCCGCCCTGCTCCGCAAACGTGGTGCGCAGCGTCTCGTGGCGCCGCACCAGCGCGTCCAGGCTCGCCCGCAGCGCCGCGGCGTCGAGCCCGCCGCGCAGGCGCAGCGCGAACGGCATGTTGTAGGCGGCGCTCCCCGGCTCGATCCGGTCCACCAGCCAGAGCCGCTGCTGCGCGAACGACAGAGGGAGCGGCTCCGAGCGCGGGACCGGCACGATCGGCGGCGCCGGCGAAGCGCCCGTGCCGCGCAGCCCCTCGATGCGCCCGGCCAGCATCGCGACCGTGGGCGCCTCGAACAGCGCCCGCAGCGGCACCTCCACGCCGAATGCCTGCCGCGCGCGGGAGACCACCTGCGTCGCCAGGAGCGAGTGCCCCCCGAGCTCGAAGAAGCTCTCCCCGGTCCCCACCCGCTCCACGCCCAGCACCTCCGCCCAGATCGCGCCAAGCACCTCCTCGGTCGCCGTGCGCGGCGCCACGTACGCGTCCTCCGCTCCCCACCGCGGCGCGGGGAGCGCCCGGCGGTCGACCTTGCCGTTTGCGGTCAGCGGCAGCCGCTCCAGCGCCACGAAGGCGGCCGGCACCATGTGCTCCGGGAGCCGCCCCGCCAGGTGCGCCCGCAGCCCGGCCGCGGCCACGTCGGCCCCCTCCTCCGCCACCACGTAGGCCACCAGGCGCCGGTCGCCCGGCGCGTCCTCCCGCACCGTCACGACCACCTCGCGCACCTGCGGCAGCGCCGTCAGCGCCGACTCGACCTCCCCCGGCTCGATCCGGTAGCCGCGCACCTTGACCTGCTCGTCGGTCCGCCCCAGGTACTCCAGCTCCCCGCCCGCCAGCCACCTCGCCCGGTCTCCCGTGCGGTACAGCCGCGCGCCGGGCTCGCTCCCGAAGGCGTCGGGGACGAACTTCTCCGCCGTCATCCCCGGCTGTCCCCGGTAGCCGCGCGCCACTCCGGCGCCGCCCACGTACAGCTCTCCCGGCACCCCAACCGGCACCGGCTCCCCCGCCCCGTCCAGCACGTACACGCGCGTCCCCGCGATCGGCCGCCCGATCGGCACGCTCCCGCCCCCGCCGCTCCCCTCGCGCACCCGGTGCACCACGCACCCGACCACCGTCTCGGTGGGGCCGTACTCGTTGACCAGCTCGGTCCCCGGCGCCACGCGCCTCCAGTACGCCGCCAGCTCCGCCGGCAGGCTCTCGCCTCCCACCACCAGCGTCCGCGCCGCCGCGGCGGCCTCGGCCTCGCTCAGCTGCTCGGCCAGGAGCGCCAGGTGCGCCGGGGTGAGCTTGACCAGGGTGAAGCCGGGCTCCTCGCGCAACGCCCGGGCCAGCCCCTCGACGCCCCCGGCCTCTTCGGTCAGCACCACGCGCTCGCCGCGCAGCAGCGGCACCAGGAGCGAGGTGACGGTGAGGTCGAAGGAGAGCGAGGAGTGCACCGGCGCGCCGTGGCCGCGCCCGGCGTAGGCGTCGGCGGCCCAGCCGAGGTAGTTGCCCAGCCCGCGGTGCGTGACCTCGACGCCCTTGGGGCGCCCGGTGGAGCCGGAGGTGTACAGCACGTATGCCAGGTTCCCGGGCTCCGCCGCGCCCGGGGGCGCGCTGTCGGGACGCGCGGCGATGAGCCCGGCCTCCGTGTCGAGCAGAACCCGCGGGACGCCCGCCGGGAGGCGCTCCGCCAGGTGCGCCTGCGCCACGACCAGGGCCGTGCCCGCATCCTCGAGCATGTACTCCAGCCTCCCGGCCGGGTAGGCGGGATCCAACGGGACGTAGGCGCCGCCGGCCTTGAGGATGCCCAGCATGGCGACCACCATCTCCGGCGTGCGCTCGATGCACAGCCCCACCCGCGCCTCGGGACCGACCCCGTGCGCGCGGAGGTGGTGGGCCAGCCGGTTGGCGCTCCGCTCCAGCTCGGCGTAGGTGAGCGACCGCTCCTCGAAGCGGATCGCCGCCGCGTCCGGGGTGCGGGCCGCCTGCTCCGTGAAGAGCTGGTGGACGCCCAGGGGCGGGTAGTCGGCCGCGACCGCGTTCCAGGCCTCCAGCACCCGGGCGCGCTCGGCGCCGCGCAGCAGGGACGCCTCCGAGATGCGCCGTGCGGGGTCGGCGGCCATCGCCTCCAGCAGGACCTCCAGGTGTCCCGCCATGCGCGCCATCGTCTCCGCCTCGAAGAGCGACGCCCGGTAGGCCAGCACCCCGTCCAGCGCCACACCGGAGTCGGCGACCACCAGCTCCAGGTCGAACCTGGCCACTCCGTCCCTGCCCCCTCCGAACGGCTCCACCGCCAGCTCTCCCAGCTCCAGCCGCCCGGCGCGCCCGCCGGACCGGTTCAGCGAGAAGGTCACCTGGAACAGCGGAGTGTGCGTGAAGCTGCGCTCCACCGAGACCTCCTCCACCAGCTTCTCGAAGGGCAGCTCCTGGTGCTCGTACGCCCCCAGCGCCGTCTCCCGCACCCGCCCCACCAGCTCGGTCCAGGTGGGGTCTCCCGCCAGGTCGCCGCGCAGCACCAGCATGTTGACGAAGAAGCCGATCAGCCCCTCGGTCTCCCGCCGGTTGCGCCCCGCGATGGGGCTGCCCACGACCACCTCCTCCTGCCCCGAGTACTTCGAGAGCAGCGCCTGCCAGGCGGCCAGCACCGTCATGAACAGCGTCGCCCCTTCGGCCCGCGACAGCGCACGCAGCCCCTGCGACACCTCGGCAGGGAGCGCGAAGCGCCGGCTTCCCGCGCGCGGGCTCTGCCCCGGGGTCCGCGGCCGGTCGGTGGGGACCTCCAGCAGCGGGGGGGCGCTTCGCAGCTGTTCGCGCCAGAAGGCCAGCTGCTCCTCCAGGACCTCCCCGCTCAGCCAGGCGCGCTGCCAGGCTGCATAGTCGGCGTACTGCACCGGCAGCTCCGGCAGGCGCGGCGCCTGGCCCCGGCTGAGGGCGGCGTAGCGCAGGGAGACCTCGCGCACCAGCACGTCCATGCTCCACCCGTCGCTGACGACGTGGTGCAGCGTGAAGCACAGCACGTGGTCCTCCCCCGACAGGCGCAGCAGCGTGCTCCGCAGCAGCGGCCCCCGCGACAGGTCGAACGGGCGCATCGCTTCCAGGCCGGCCAGCCGCTTCGCCACCCCCTCCCGCTCCCCCTCGCGCAGCGCTCCCAGGTCCAGCACCGGCAGCGGCACGGGAGCGGACGGGTGGATTACCTGCACGGGCACGCCCTCGTGCTCGGCGAACGTGGTGCGCAGCGCCTCGTGCCGCCGCACCAGCCCGCCGATGCTCCCCCGCAGCGCCCGCAGGTCCAGCGCGCCGCGCAGCCGCAGCGCGTACGGCATGTTGTACGCGGCGCTGCCCGGCTCCAGCCGGTCCACCACCCACAGCCGCTGCTGCGCAAAGGACAGCGGCAGCGGACCCTCCCGCGAGACCCGCTCGATCGGCGGCGCCGACGACGTGCCGGCGCTGCGCAGCGCCTCGATGCGCCCGGCCAGCGCGGCCACGCTCGGCGCCTCGAACAGCGCCCGCAGCGGCACCTCCACCCCGAAGGCCTGCCGCGCCCGCGAGACCACCTGCGTGGCCAGCAGCGAGTGGCCTCCCAGCTCGAAGAAGTTGGCCTCCACCCCCACCCGCTCCACGCCCAGCACCTCCGCCCAGATCTCCGCCAGCACCTCCTCCGCCGCCGTGCGCGGCGCCACGTGCGCCGCTGCCGAGCCCTGCTCCGGCGCCGGCAGCGCCCGCCGGTCCACCTTGCCGTTGGCGTTGAGCGGCAGCCGCTCCAGCACCACGTACGCCCCCGGCACCATGTAGTCGGGCAACCGCGCTCCCAGGTGTGCCCGCAGCTCCGCGGCCGGCACCTCCACTCCCGGTTCCCCGACCAGGTAGGCGACCAGGCGCCGGTTCCCCGGCACGTCCTCCCGCACGATCACGGCTGCCCGGCTCACTCCCGGGTGCCCGGTCAGCGCGGTCTCGATCTCCCCGAGCTCGATCCGGAAGCCCCGGATCTTGACCTGCTGGTCCACCCGCCCGAGGTATTCCAGCTCTCCGTCCCCCCGCCACCGCACCCGGTCGCCCGAGCGGTACAGCCGTGCGCCCGCCTCGCGCGAGAACGGATCCGGGAGGTACGTTTCGGCTGTCCGCTCCGGCCGCCCCAGGTACCCGCGCGACACGCCGGCACCGCCCGCGTACAGCTCGCCGGGCACCCCGACCGGAACCGGCTCTCCCCATCCGTCCAGCACGTATACCCGGACGTTGGCGATGGGCCGGCCCAGGGTGATCCCCTCCGCCTCCCCTACCCGGCCAGCCGTGGTGTTGACCGTCGCTTCCGTGGGGCCGTAGTGGTTCCAGATCGCCACGTCCGGGAAGAGCCGGCGAGTCCGCCGCACCAGCTCGCCCGGGATCGCCTCCCCGCCCAGGAGCACCGCGACGAGCCCCCGCGGCACCTCCCCCTCGCCGCGCTCCATCCGCTCCAGCACCGCGCTCCACAGGGAGGGCACCCCCCCGAAGCCGACCCGCTCCCTCGCACCCAGCGCCTCCAGCAGCGCGCCCGCGTCGGTTGCGGCGGTCTCCGGCAGCACCCAGACCGCGCCACCCCGGAGCAGGGGCGGGAAGAGCTGCCGCACGTGCGCGTCGAAGCTCAGCCGGCTCACCAGTGGCAGCGCGAAGCCGGCCTCCCCGAGTATCGCTGCGTCGAAGTACCGGAGGTAATTGGCGAGGTTTCCGTGCTCGACCACGACGCCCTTGGGCGTGCCGGTGGAGCCCGAGGTGTAGATCACGTACGCCGCGTTCCGGGCTCCGACCTCCACCGGGAGCGCATCGACCGGCTCGCCCGAGATCGACCGGCACTGCGCGTCCAGACGGAGGATCTCGCCCTCGAAGGCCGGGAGCCCGTCGGGGAGGACATCCCCCACGAGCAGCACACCGGCACCGGCGTCGGAGAGCATGTAGCTCAGCCGTCCCGCCGGGTAGGAAGGATCGAGAGGCAGGTAGGCACCACCGGCCTTGAGGATACCCAGCACACCGACGACCATTTCGGGCGAGCGCTCCACGCACAGGCCCACCCGCACCTCCGGCACGACGCCGTGACGCCGCAGCAGGTGTCCGAGCTGGTTGGACCTGCGCTCCAGCTCCGCGTAGGTGAGCACCTCGTCGCCGAAGAGCACCGCTGCCGCGCCGGGAGTACGCGCCGCCTGCTCCGCGAAGAGCTCGTGGATGCACCCCCGGGGGAACTCCGCCGCGGTCGCGTTCCAGGATTCCAGCACCTGCGCCCGCTCCGCGCCGCCAAGCAGCGACACCTGCGAGAGATGCCGCCGTGGGTCTGCCGCCATGGCCCCGAGCACCACCTCCAGGTGCCCCACCATGCGCTCGATGCTCTCCACCTCGAAGAGAGCCTTCCGGTAGACCAGCGCGCCGCTCAGCGCCCCACCGGAATCGGCGACCACCAGGTCCAGGTCGAACCGGGCGACACCTTCGTCTTCCCACCCGAACGGCTCCACCGACAGCCCGCCCAGTTCGAGCCGTTCGTCGGGCCCGCTGGACCTGTTCATCGCGAAGATCGCCTGGACAAGCGGGGCGTGCGTGAGGCTGCGCTCGGTCGCCAGCTCTTCCACCAGGCGCTCGAAGGGCAGCTCCTGGTGGTCGTACGCCCCCAGCGCCGTCTCCCGCACCCGCCCCAGCAGCTCGATCCAGGTGGGGTCTCCCGCCAGGTCGCCGCGCAGCGCCAGCATGTTGACGAAGAAGCCGATCAGCCCCTCGGTCTCCCGCCGGGTGCGCCCCGCGATGGGGCTGCCCACGACCACGTCCTCCTGCCCCGCCCAGCGGCCCAGCAGCGCCTGCCACCCCGCGAGCACCGTCATGAAAAGCGTTGCCCCCTCGGCCCGCGAGAGCACTCGCAGCTCGTCCGACAGCCCGGCCGGGAGCGCGAAGCGCCGGCTTCCCGCCTCCGCCCTCTGTCCGGCGGCGCGCGGGCGGTCGGTGGGGATCTCCAGCAGCGGCGGCGCCCCTGCCAGGCGCTCGCGCCAGTACCCCAGCTGCTCCTCCAGGACCTCCCCGCTCAGCCAGGCGCGCTGCCAGGCTGCGTAGTCGGCGTACTGCACCGGGAGCTCCGGCAGCCGCGGCGCTTCGCCCCGGCTGAGGGTGGCGTAGAGCAGGGAGAACTCGCGCACCAGCACGTCCATGCTCCACCCGTCGCTGACGACGTGGTGCAGCGTGAAGCACAGCACGTGGTCCTCCCCCGACAGGCGCAGCAGCGTGCTCCGCAGCAGCGGCCCCCGCGACAGGTCGAACGGGCGCATCGCCTCCAGGCCGGCCAGCCGCTGCGCCTCGTGTCGGCGCGCTTCGCCGGGCAGACCGCCCAGGTCCAGCACCGGCAGCGGCACGGGAGCGGCCGGGTGGATCACCTGCACGGGCACGCCCTCGTGCTCGGCGAACGTGGTGCGCAGCGCCTCGTGGCGCCGCACCAGCCCGCCGATGCTCCCCCGCAGCGCCCGCAGGTCCAGCACGCCGCGCAGACGCAGCGCCCCCGCCATGTTGTAGGCGGGGCTCCCCGGCTCCAGCCGGTCCACCACCCACAGCCGCTGCTGCGCAAAGGACAGCGGCAGCGGCTCCTCCCGCGAGACCCGCTCGATCGGCGGCGCCGGCGACGTGCCGGCGCTGCGCAGCGCCTCGACGCGCCCGGCCAGCGCGGCCACGCTCGGCGCCTCGAACAGCGCCCGCACCGGCACCTCCACCCCGAAGGCCTGCCGCGCCCGGGAAACCACCTGCATGGCCAGCAGCGAGTGGCCGCCCAGCTCGAAGAAGTTGGCCTCCACCCCCACCCGCTCCACGCCCAGCACCTCCGCCCAGATCCCCGCCAGCACCTCCTCCGCCGCCGTGCGTGGCGCCACGTGCGCCACCGCCGAGCCCTGCTCCGGCGCCGGCAGCGCGCGCCGGTCCACCTTGCCGTTGGCGTTGAGCGGCAGCCGCTCCAGCACCACGCACGTCCCAGGCACCATGTACTCCGGCAGCCGCATCCCGAGTTGCGTCCGCAGCTCGCCCGGCGTGACGCGGGCATCTTCCTCCGGGACCACGTAGGCGACCAGGCGCTTGTCCCCCGGCCTGTCCTCCCGCACCACCACGGCCGCCTCCCGCACCTCCGGCATCCCCGAGAGCACCGCCTCCACCTCGCCCGGCTCGATCCGGAACCCGCGGATCTTGACCTGCGCGTCCAGGCGCCCCAGGTACTCCAGCTCCCCGGCGCCATTCCACCGCACCCGGTCTCCCGTGCGGTACAGCCGCCCACCCGGCGCGCCGAACGCGTCGGGGACGAACCTCTCGGCCGTCGGCTCCGGCCAGCCCAGGTAGCCGCGCGCCACCCCCGTCCCCCCGATGTACAGCTCTCCCGCCATTCCCACGGGCACCGGCTCTCCCCCCGCGTCCAGCACGTACAGCGTGGTGTTGGCCAGCGCCCGCCCGATCGGCACCGTCTTCGCCCCCGGCTCCACGCTCCGCACCTCGTGCCACACCGCGAAGGTGGTGGTCTCGGTGGGACCGTAGCCGTTCAGCAGCCGCTGCGGCCCGTCCGCCTCCAGCACCCGGCGCACGCTCGGCGCGTCCAGCGCCTCGCCCCCCACCAGCACGTGCCGGCACTCCCGGAACGCGTCCGGCTGCTCGTGGGCCACGCGGTTGAAGAGCGCCGCCGTCAGGAACATCGCCGTGACGTGCCGCCGCCGCAGCTCGGCCGCGAAGTCGGCCGGCGAGAGCAGCACCTCGCGGTCGATCACCACCAGCGAGCCGCCGTTGAGAAGGGCGCCCCACAGCTCGAAGGTGGCCGCGTCGAAGGCCAGGTTGGAGACCTGGGCAATGCGCTCCTCCGGCCCGAAGGGCACGTAGTCGGTCTCGCGCACCAGGCGCACCACGGACTCGTGGGCGACCGCAACGCCCTTGGGCCGCCCCGTCGATCCCGAGGTGTAGATGACGTACGCCAGCTGGCCCGGGTGGGACGCCACGGACGGCGGGGTCTGCGGCATCGCATCCAGCGCGGCGGCGGTCTCCGGCTCGTCCAGCCACAGCGCCTCGACCTCCCCGGGGAGCTGCGCCCCCGCGGCGGCGTGCGTGAGCACGAGCGCGACGCCCGCGTCGGCGAAGACCTCGCGCAGGCGCTCGACGGGGTTGGACGGGTCCAGCGGCACGTAGGCGCCGCCGGCCTTGAGGACGCCCAGCAGCGCGACGACCACCTCCACCCCGCGCTCCATGCACACGCCCACCCGGGTCTCGGGCCCGACCCCACGCCGGCGAAGCAGGTGCGCCAGCCGGCTGGACCGGCGCTCCAGTTCCGCATAGCTGAGCACCTCACCTCGAGAGACGACCGCCACCGCACCTGGGGTGTGGGCCGCCTGCCCGGTGAACAGCTCGTGGATGCACGCCTGCGGGAGAGGGGCCGCGGTGGCGTTCCAGGCCTCCAGCACCTGCGCGCGCTCGCTCCCGCGCATCAGGGACACCTGCCCGAGGCGCCGCGTGGGATCGGCGGCCATTGCATCAAGCAGGACCTCGAGGCGTTCCACCATGTGCGCCGCCGCCGCCGCCTCGATGCGCACCTCGTCGTACTCCACCAGAAGACCGAGCCGCTCCCCGGGCAGCACTATCAGCTCCAGCGGATAATGGCTTCCCCCCACCCGCTCCCAGTGCTGCACCACGAAGCTGCGCTCACCCGTCCCGGCCACCGCTTCTACCGGGTGGTTCTCGAAGGCCACGATGCTCTCGAAGAGCGGCTGCCCTGCCGCCACCCCGCTCCAGCGCTGCACCTCGGAGAGTGGGGCATGGTCGTAGGAGCGCGCCTCCATCTGCTGTTCCTGCAGCTCCCGCAGCCACCCGTCGAGCCGCGCGCCGCCATCGACGCGCACCCGCACCGGAAGCGTGTTGATGAACAGCCCGATCATGGCCTCCATTCCCGCCAGCTGCGGCGGCCGCCCCGTCACTACTGCCCCGAAAACGACGTCGTCCTCCCCCGAGTAGCGCGACAGCAGCAATGCCCACGCGCCCTGTACCATCGTGTTGGCAGTCAGTCGGTGCTGCTTCGCCACCACCTGAAGCGCACCCGTCGCGAAGGGGGATAGCTGCCGAGGAGCACTGCCGTGGGCGCGTCGACCGTCGGAGGCGGTGCCCGGCTTCCGGTCCACCCCGAGTGGAGTGGGGGTCGTAAAGCCTTCCAGCACTCCTCGCCAGTATGCTTCGGCCGCGGGGAGTTCCTGCCGCAGCAGCCAGGCGATGTAGTCGTGGTACGGGCGGCGGCGGGGAAGGACCGGTACGGTCCGTCGCAGGAGGGCGTCGTACGAGGTGAGTACGTCTTGCAGGACCAGCGAGAGGGACCAGCCGTCCAGCACGACGTGGTGAAAGCTCCAGACGAGATCGAACTCCTCCTCCGCTCTCCGGATGAGAGAGACCCGCATGAGGGGCGGCCGGAGCAGATCGAACGGCCGCCTCTGCGACTCCAGGTGGAGGTTCAGCCTCTCCTGCTGCTCCTCGGCCGGATGCCCACGCCAGTCGCACGATTCCCAGGGCAGGACCGCGCGCCTGAACACCACCTGGACAGCGTGCTCTACCTCTTCCCACACGAAGGCGGTGCGCAGCACCGGGCGCTGGTCGAGGACGTGCTGCCACGCCTCCCGCAGCACCGCGGGATCGGGGTTTCCGCGCAGGGAGAAGACGTACTGGCTTAGATAGGCTCCCGAATCCGGCGAAAGGAGGACGTGAAAGACGATTCCGAGCTGGATCGGGGAGAGGGGATATACATCCTCCATGAGCGAGGACACGTCGGCCGCTTGTTCGGTGTGCTCGATCATATCCTGCTGGTGACGTATGGGTTGGGATGGGCGTGCGGTGCAGATCACCCGGCCCGACCCGCGGCATGGAGGCGCCGGAAGCAAGCTGGGAAGGTCGCGTTGCCATACTAACCCTGTCTTTTTTTACGCGCAACCGCACCACTTGATCGCGAGAGTAAACCGGCGTTTTCCGCAGGATCTGCCAGGTGACGAATCCCGCTGTCGCGAAAAGCGGCTGATTTCCGGAAATCTTGGTGTTGATGGGCCAATGGAGCGCAGGTGCCTGCCGTGGCGCATCCTGGCTTGCCTCAGGCCTTGCTGGACAGATCTGAGAAGGACGATGCTCCACATGTGGGAGATGTACGCCAGGTGAGGATCGGGGTAGAACTTCGTAGATCTCGGCGGGTTTCTAGGTGAGTCCGGTACGACAGTCACCT
The DNA here is from genome assembly GCA_040752145.1 of Gemmatimonadota bacterium. Lineage (GTDB taxonomy): Bacteria > Gemmatimonadota > Gemmatimonadetes > Longimicrobiales > Longimicrobiaceae > JAFAYN01. The sequence goes on along the minus strand of JBFMFL010000012.1, from coordinate 28,217 downwards.
CGACAACGGGGCGTTGCGTGCAACACGCTTGGTGGTGAATGCTCAGGAATCACAACGAATTGTCGTGCCCCGGGGCTGCCGGCCCCGGGGGTCGCGGGTTCAAATCCCGCCGTCCCGACTTGGTAAAACGAAGGTCCTGCATCGGATCACGGTGCAGGGCCTTCGCTGCTTCGTTGAGGTAAACATGATCGTGGTGGATGCGGCCACGGGGGACCGGCACTTCCGGCAAGCCGGATTGCGCCCTCTCATGGTCGGCGTGGGGTCATAGCTTCGACAGGAGCGAGAGTGCCCGACGCACGCTGCTGCCGGCAGGAGTTGCAACTCGCGCAAGCTGCGGAGACACCCTTTCGCATAATAAACGGCACATAACGTGCGCAAGCAGCCCTGCGGGGGTGGATGGCACCTCGCGAGACCTTCACAGGAGGCTGAAGATGAACCGTTCCATTCTCGGCAGGGCTGCCTTCTCGACGGCGCTGGTACTGGCGCTCGGCTTCGGATTACAGGAGGCGGTGGCGTCGCCGCCGGCCGAGGCGCGGCGGCCGTACTGCGAGGACCAGTTCGACTGCGAGCAGACCTGCGAGCTCATGTACGGCCCCGGGACGCCGGGAGTCTGCAGTTCCGGCCACACGTGCTACTGTTATCCGTGACCGATCCTGCTGGCCCGTGCCGCTCGGACCCGGGCGCGCTAGCGTTGCCGCCTCGGTGCTGAGTCGCCGGGCGAGGCTTCGGGGGTTGGTTTGATGGTCCTCGCAGCTGAACGGACCGCAGGGGGATGACCGGCTGCGCGGGACCGTGCCCAGGGTGCTCGTCCGCTTCGAGGGACGCGCACCCTTCCCTGTTTCCACGCAGCTTCCACCGGACGGAATCCTGGTGCATCCGGCCAGGCTCCGCCACGCGCCCCGATCCACGGCGGCCCGGGGCGTGCCGACCGACCCGCTGGCGCGCCCGCGGAGCCGACCAGACCGACGTTCCATGACTAGATACCTCGCTCTCCTGCCGGTCCTCGCCATGGGGCTCCTCGCCGGGGCGCGTCCGGCGGAGGCCCAGGTGAGCGGACGGGTGCTGGACTCGGGCGGGCGTCCCCTGCCCGCCGTACCCGTCGAGATCTGGAGCGGCTCCCGGCGGGTGGCCGTGCAGCCGACGGCGTCCGACGGGAGCTTCCGCTTCGGCAAGGCCGAGGCCGCCGGCGCCGTCCGGCTCTCCGCCCGCATGCTGGGCTACTCCCCGGCTCGCCGGGAGGTGTCCGCGCCCGCGGCGGACGTGACCCTGGAGCTGGCCGCGGCCGTGGTGGAGCTGGAGGGGCTGACCGTCGCCGCGCCCCCGAAGCTCAGGTGCCCCGGCCGGGAAGACCGTGAGGCCCGGGCTCTCTGGGCGTCGCTGCGCGCGCGGTACGACCACAGCCGCGACACCCTGGGAATCTCCTTCTACGCGCGGCGGTACGATGCCACGGGCCCGCGCGGCGACGTCGGGCTGGTGGACGAGGAGAGCCGGACGGTGCGCTCCTGGTACGGCGTCCAGGGCCGGGCGCGCCCGCGGAATCCCTACCGCACCTCGCCGTACCCGTACGCCTATCCCATCGTCTCCTCCTTCGATCCGGCCTATGCCGCGTGGAGGTACCGCGAGCTCCAGTCCACCGACGTGGACCACTTCGTGGACGAGGAGTTCGGCGGACGCCACGCCTTCAGCATCCTCGCGCGGCGGGGGGACGCGACCCTGGTGGGGTTCTGTCCCGTGCGGGAGTCGTGGAAGGGTCCGTCCATCGTGGGGGTGCTGACGATCGGCAGCGACACCAGCCTGGTGAGGGCCGAGTGGAGGTTCCGCGTGGCCCGGGGAGCCGAGGAAGCCGGCGGCGAGGTCGTCTTCGTCCCGCGCGGCCGGGACCCGATCCCGCTCCTCCCGGCGCAGACGCTGTACTGGCGCCGGATCACCGGGGAGCGGGACAGGTACTTCCAGCGGTCGGAGCAGTTCGCGACCTACGAGTTCCTGCCTCCGGACACGCTGCCCGAGAGACCCGGGAAGTGGCTTTCCGCGCCGTAGAGCCCCGACGCCGGGGAAGGCTCCGCCTGCCCGGCTCGCCGGAGCAGAGGCCCCGCACCGGACCAAAGTGCGGGGCCTCGGCGTTTTCGCGTTCCCGGCTCGCGGCGAGCGCTCCCGGGACCCGGGCGCGGGCGGCGGGGCGGCGACCCGTAACCGCCTCCCACGGCTCGGCTTCACGACGCGAATGGAATCGGACAGGAACTTGCCCGATCCCGGCGGGCGGCGTTAACGTCCCTGCCCCGGAGAGCGGCCCGCCCGAATCCCGGACCCCGCCGCGCTCCGCGCGCGCACGCTGCCGCGCCCCCGACCGCCGCAGGAGCCCGTTCCCAGCATGGCCCAGCCGACCGAGCACGCCGATCCCGTCTCCCTCCCGGTGGAGGACGTCTACCCGCTCACGCCGCTCCAGGCGGGGATGCTCTTCCACGCGCTGTACGCCCCGGGGTCGCGGGTCTACCTCAACCAGTACGTGTTCGCCCTGCGGGGCACGCCGGACGCGGGGGCGCTGCGGCGGGCCTGGCAGGGCGTGCTGGACCGGCACGCGGTGCTGCGGACGTCGTTCGCGTGGGAGGGGCTGGACCGTCCGCTCCAGGTGGTGCGCCGCGGCGCCGCGCTCCCCTGGGAGGAGCACGACTGGCGCGGCCTGGGCGAAGGCGAGCGGCGCGGGCGGCGGGCGGCGTTCCTGGAGGCGGACCTGGCGCGCGGCTTCGACCTGGCGCGCGCGCCGCTGATGCGCGTGGCGCTGCTCCGCACCGCCGACGACGCGTGGGAGCTGGTGTGGAGCTACCACCACCTGCTCATCGACGGCTGGTCGATGGGGCTGGTGCTGCGCGACGTGTTCGCCCTGTACGAGGCGGAGCTGGCGGGCGCCCGGCCGGCGCTCCCCCGCGCCCGGCCGTTCCGGGACTACGTCGCCTGGCTGCTGCGGCGGGACCTCGCCGGGGCGGAGGCGTTCTGGCGCGGGGCGCTGGAGGGCCTCGCGGGCGCGACGCCGCTGGGGATCGACCGGGCGGCCGGGGCCGCGCCGGAGGGCGGGGCCTCCTTCGGGCTCGTGGACCGCCGGCTCTCGCTCGCGGCGACGGACGCGCTCACGGCGTTCGCGCGTGCGCGCCGGCTGACGCCCAACACGCTCTGGCAGGGCGCGTGGGGGGTGCTGCTGTCGCGCTACTCGGGCGAGGAGGACGTGGTCTTCGGCGCGACGGTGTCGGGGAGGGAGGCGGGGCTCGCGGGGATGGACGGGATGGTGGGGCTGTTCATCAACACCCTCCCCGTGCGGCTGGAGCTGCGCGCCGGCGAGCGGGTGGGCGACGCCCTGGCTCGCCTCCAGGCCGCGCAGGCGGAGGCGCGCCGGTACGACTTCAGCCCGCTGCCGCAGGTGCGGCAGTGGAGCGGCGTCCCGGCCGGACAGCCGCTCTTCGAGAGCATCGTGGTGTTCGAGAACCACCCCGTGTGGGACGCGGTGGGCGGGGGGGAGAACGGCTTCCGGCTGGAGGGGTGGGACAACCCGGGCCGGAGCCACTACCCGCTGACGCTGAGCGTGCTCCCCGGGGAGCGGACGAGCTTCCGCCTGGACCACGACGGCCGGCGGATCGACCGGGCGGCGGCGGAGCGCATGGCGGGGCACCTGGAGGCGCTGCTGGAGGGGATGGCGGCGGACCCGGCGCGGCGCGTGTCGGAGGTGCCGCTGCTGCGCGGCGCGGAGCGCGCGCAGGTGCTGGAGCGGGGCCGCGCCCCGGCGGCCGGATGCCCGCCGGCGTGCATCCACGAGCTGTTCGCGGAGCAGGTGGCGCGCACGCCCGGCGCGGCCGCGCTGGTCTCGCCCGGCGGGGTCGTGACCTTTGAAGGGCTGGAGCGCTGGAGCGGGCGGATCGCGCGCCGGCTCCGCGCCCGGGGCGTGGTGCCCGGGAGCGTCGTCGCGGTGCTGATGGAGCACTCCCCCGGCGCCGTGGCCGCCCTGCTGGGGGTGCTCCGGGCCGGGGGCGCGTACCTCCCGCTGGACCCCGGCGCGCCCGCCGCGCGCCTGGAGCACGTGCTGCGAGACGCCGGCGCCGCGCTGGTGCTGGCGCAGCCCGGCCTGGAGGCGCGGCTCCCCCCGGGGGGCCCCGCCGTCGTCGCGCCCGACCCGGCCCCGCCCCCCGGCGCCGGGGGGGAGGACGCGCCGCCGCTCCCCGCCGTCGCGCCGGAGAGCGCGGCGTACGTGGTCTACACGTCCGGCTCCACCGGGCTCCCCAGGGGGGTGGTGGTCGCGCACGCGGCGGCGGCCTCCCACCTCCGCGCCGTGGCGCGGGCGTACGGGCTCACCCCCGCGGACCGGCTGCTGGCGTTCGCGCCGCTCGCCTTCGACCTGTCGCTGGAGGAGCTGCTGGCGCCGCTGCTCGCGGGCGCGTCGGTGGTGCCGCGCGGCCCCGAGGCGTGGACCCCGGCCGAGCTGGCGGAGCGCGCCGCCGCGCTCGGGATCACCGCGGCGAGCCTGCCGACGGCGTACTGGGCCCGGCTGGTCCGCGACCCCGACGCCGCGGCCGCGCTCCGGGGCCGGCTGCGGCTGGTGGTGGTGGGCACCGAGGCGCTCACCGCCGCCGCGGTGAGCGCCTGGGAGGCGGTCCCGGGCGCGCCGGTGCGGCTGGTGAACGCCTACGGCCCCACGGAGACGGTGGTCACCGCGACGGCGTTCGAGGTCCCGGCCGGGCGCTCCGCCGGCCGGGGCGCGGGGGTGCCCATCGGGCGCCCGGTGGGCGGGCGCAGCGCGTACGTGCTGGACGGGACCGGGGAGCCGGCGCCGGTGGGGGTGCCGGGGGAGCTGTGCATCGGCGGGGCGGAGGTGGCGTGGGGGTACCTGGGACGGCCGGAGGCGACCGCGGCGCGGTTCGTCCCCGACGCGCTCGGCGCGGAGCCGGGGGGGCGGCTGTACCGCACCGGGGACCGGGCGCGCTGGACGGAGGAGGGGGAGCTGGAGTTCCTGGGCCGCCTGGACCGGCAGGCCAAGGTGCGGGGCTTCCGCGTCGAGCCGGGAGAGGTGGAGGCGGCGCTGCTCGCCGACGCGCGGGTGCGCGAGGCGGCGGTGGTGGTCCGGGAGGACGCCGCCGGCGAGGGGCGGCTGGTGGCCTACGTGGTGCCGGCGGACGCGGGCGGGCTCCCCGTCCCGGAGCTGCGGGCGGCGCTGCACGGGCGGCTCCCGGAGTACATGGTGCCCTCCGCCTGCGTGGTGCTGGAACGGCTCCCGCTGACCGCGAGCGGCAAGCTGGACCGGCGGGCGCTCCCCGCGCCGGAGGCGGGCTCCGGGCGCGGGCACGTGGCGCCGCGCACCGCGGCGGAGGAGACGCTGGCCGCGATCTGGGCGGAGGTGCTGGGGACCGGGCGGGTCGGGGTGGAGGACGGGTTCTTCGAGCTGGGGGGGCACTCCCTGGCGGCGATGCAGGTGGTCTCACGCGTGAGAAAGGAGCTGGACGTGGAGCTGCCGCTGCGGGCGCTGTTCGAGGCGCCCACCGTTGCCGCGCTGGCGGAGCAGGTGGAGGCGCTGCGCCGCGCGGGCGCCGCGGCGCCCGCGCCGGTGGAGCTGGCGGAGCCGTCCGGGGCGGTGGACACGGACGACGACGCGCTGGAGGCGCCGCTCTCGTTCGCGCAGCAGCGGCTCTGGCTGGTGGACCGGCTGGACCCGGGGACCGCCGCCTACAACATGCCCTACGCGCTGCGCCTGCGCGGGGCGCTGGACACGGCGGCGCTCCAGGCCAGCCTGGACGCGGTGGTGCGGCGGCACGAGACGCTGCGCACCACGTTCGCGGAGGGGGACGACGGCCCCGTCCAGCTCATCCACCCCGCGTCCGACGTGCGGCTCGTGGTGCTCGACCTGCGGCACCTGCCGGAGGCGGAGCGCGAGGCCGCGGCGGAGCGCCTGGCCGACGAGGAGGCGCTGCGCTCCTTCGACCTGGCGCGCGGTCCGCTGCTGCGCGGCACCCTGCTGCGGCTGGGCGAGGAGTACCACGTGCTGCTCTTCACCCTGCACCACATCGTCAGCGACGGCTGGAGCATGGAGGTGCTGGTGCGCGAGGTCTCCGCGCTCTATGCCGCGTTCAGCCGGGGGGAGGAGCCGCAGCTCCCCGAGCTGGAGGTGCAGTACGCCGACTTCGCCGTCTGGCAGCGCGAGCAGCTCCGGGAGGAGGTGCTGCAGGAGGAGCTGGCCTGGTGGCGCGGGCAGCTGAGCGGCGCCCCGCCGCTGCTGGAGCTCCCCACCGACCGCCCCCGCGCCGCCGGGCAGAGCCCGCGCGCGGCCCGGCACAGCCTGGACCTGGCGCCGGAGACCGCGCGCGGGGTGCGGGCACTGTCGCGGCAGCAGGGGACCACGCTGTTCATGACGCTGCTGGCCGGCTGGCAGGCGCTCCTCGGGCGCTACGCCGGGCAGGACGACGTGGTGGTGGGCACCCCCATCGCGGGGCGGACGCAGCGGGAGCTGGAGGGGCTGATCGGCTTCTTCGTCAACATGCTCTGCATGCGCGCGGACCTGGGGGGGGACCCGACCGGCGCGGAGCTGCTGGCGCGCGTCCGGGAGACGGCGCTGGGGGCGTACGGGCACCAGGACCTCCCCTTCGAGCGCCTGGTGGAGGAGCTGGCGCCGGACCGCAGCCTCACGCACGCGCCCCTCTTCCAGGCGGCGTTCGCGGTCAACCGCAGCACCGCGGAGCGGCGGCTGCGCCTGGGGGACGTGGCGACGGAATCGTTCGGGGACGGGGACGCCGTCGCCAAGTTCGACCTGTACCTGATGGTCACCGACCGCGCCGAGGAGCTGGAGTGCGTGCTGGCGTACCGCGAGGCGCTGTTCGACGCGGACACCGTGGCGCGCCTGGCCGGGCACCTGGAGATGCTGCTGGCCGGCCTAGCGGCCGATCCCCGGCGGCGCCTGTCCGAGCTGTCGCTGCTGCGCGCGGACGAGCGGGCGCAGCTGCTGGCGGAGTCCCGCGCGGACGCCGTCGCCGGGGCGGCGGCGTGCCTGCACGAGCTGTTCGCGGCGCAGGCCGCGTCCACCCCGCGGCTGCCGGCAGTCGCGGACCGGGACCGCACGCTCTCCTACGCGGAGCTGGAGCGCGGCGCCAACCGGCTCGCCCATCACCTGCGGCGGCGCGGCGTCGGGCCGGAGACGCGCGTGGGCGTCTGCCTGGAGCCCGGCGTGGAGCTGGTGGCCGCGGTGCTGGGCGTGCTCAGGGCGGGCGGGGCGTACGTGCCGCTGGACCCGGCCTACCCGTCCGACCGCCTCGCCTACACCCTGACGGACTCCGGCGCCTCCGTGCTGCTGACGCGCTCGGCGCTGCTGGACGCGCTCCCCGCCTTCGCGGGCGAGACGGTCCGCCTGGACGTGGACGCGGAGGGGATCGAGGGGGAAGCGGACGGGGTCCCGGAGAGCGGCGTCGGCCCGCGCAGCGCCGCGTACGTCATCTACACCTCGGGCTCCACCGGCCGGCCCAAGGGCGTGGTCGTGGAGCACGCCGCCGTGGCGAACACGCTGCTGGCGACGCGCGACGCCTTCGCGCCCGCGCCCGGCGAGACCATGCCTGCCCTCGCCGGCAACGCCTTCGACATCTGGCTGTTCGAGGTGTTCGCGCCGCTGCTCTCGGGCGGGCAGGTGCGGCTCCTGGAGCGCGACGCCGTGCGGGACGTGGAGCGCCTGGTGGCGGAGCTGGCCGGCGTGGACGCGCTGCATGCGGTGCCGGCGCTGATGCGCGAGATCGTGCAGCGGGTGCAGGCGGGTCCGGGGACGCTGCCGCGGGTGAAGCGGGTGTTCGTGGGCGGCGACGCCGTGCCGCCCGACCTGATCGGGCAGATGCGGCGCGCCTTCCCGTCCGCGGAGGCGTGGGTGCTGTACGGGCCCACGGAGGCGGCCATCCTGGGAGCGGCCTCGCGGCTGCGCGCGGAGGGCGGCTACGCCTGGCAGGTGCTCGGCCGCCCGCTCCCCGGCGCGGCCCTGTACGTGTGCGACGAGTGGGGCGGCCCGCTCCCCACCGGGGTCGCGGGCGAGCTGTGGATCGGGGGCGCCGGCGTGGCGCGCGGCTACCTGGGGAGGCCGGAGCTGACGGCCGAGAGGTTCGTCCCCGACGCGCTCTCCGGCGGGTCCGGGGCGCGGCTGTACCGCACGGGCGACCGGGTGCGGCGCCGCGCCGACGGCGAGCTGGAGTTCCTGGGCCGCACGGACGCGCAGGTCAAGATCCGCGGCTTCCGCATCGAGCCCGGCGAGATCGAGGCGGCGCTGCTGGCGCACCCGGCCGTGCGCGAGGCCGCCGTCGCCGCGCGCGAGGACGCGCCCGGACAGAAGCGGCTGGTGGCCTACGTGGCGCCGGAGGAGGAGAGCGGGGTGGAGCTGTGGCCCTCCATCGGCGAGTACTTCGTCTACGACGAGCTGATCTACCGCGGCCTCACCCGCGACGACCGCCGCAACGCCCGCTACCTGCGCGCGCTGGAGGCGGCGGCCCCGGGCAAGGTGGTGCTGGACGTGGGGACGGGGATGGACGCCATCCTGGCGCGCCTGGCGGTGCAGGCCGGCGCCCGGCACGTCTACGCCGTGGAGATCCTGGAGCGCTCCTACCTGGCCGCGCGCGAGCGCATCCGCGAGCTGGGGCTGGAGGACCGCGTCACCCTGATCCACGGCGACGCGCTCGCCGTGCAGCTCCCCGAGCCCGCCGACGTGGTGGTCTCCGAGATCGTGGAGGCGATCGCCGGGGGCGAGGGCGCGGCCGCCATCCTCAACGGCGTGCGCAGGCTGCTGGCGCCCGGCGCCGTGATGATCCCCGGGCTCACGCAGACGTGCATGGCCGCGGTGACGCTCCCCGAGGAGATCCGCCGCGCCCCGGCCTTCTCCCCGACCGCCGCGCACTACGTGCGGCGCATCTGGGAGCAGGTGGGGCACCCGTTCGACCTGCGGCTGTGCATCCGGGGCTTCCCCGCCGGCAACCGGCTCTCGGACGCGGGCGTGTTCGAGGAGCTGGACTTCGGCGCGGACGGGCCCGTCGCGGCCGAGTACCGGCGCGCGGAGGAGCTGGAGGTCCGGCGCGCGGGGCGGCTGGACGGGCTGCTGCTCTGGCTGCGGATGGAGCTGGCGGAGGGCGGGACGCTGGACATCATGGAGGAGGAGACCGCGTGGTTCCCGGTCTACTTCCCCCTGTTCGATCCCGGCGTCGAGGTGCGGCCGGGCGACCGGCTGCGCGTGGAGTGCCGGGCGGAGCTGCCGGACGGCGGCGTGGCGCCGGACTACGCCGCGCGCGGCGTCCTGGTGCGCGGCGACGGGACGGAGGTGCCCTTCGACTTCGTCTCCCCCCACCACGCGCCGCGGCACCGGGCGACGCCGTTCTACCGGCGCCTGTTCGCGGGCGACGAGGTGCCCGTGCGCGAGGGCCGCGGCGGCGACCTGGCCGCGTCGCTGCGCGAGCACCTGGCCGCGCGGCTCCCGGAGCACATGGTGCCGTCCGCCTTCGTGGTGCTGGACCGGCTGCCGCTGGGCGCCAACGGCAAGCTCGACCGGCGGGCGCTCCCCGCCCCGGAGCGCGAGGCCGCGGCCGCGTACGTCGCGCCGCGCACCGCGACGGAGGAGGCGCTGGCGGGGATCTGGGCGCAGGTGCTGGGGCGCGAGCGGGTGGGGGTGGAGGACGGCTTCATCGAGCTGGGCGGCCACTCGCTGCTGGCGACGCAGGTGGTGTCGCGGGCGCGGCAGGCGTTCGGGGTGGAGGTGCCGCTGCGGGCCCTGTTCGAGGCGGGCACCGTGGCCCGGCTGGCGGAGCGCGTCGACGCCCTGCGCGGCGACGCGGCGACGGTCGCGCCGCCCATCGTGCGGGCGCCGCGGGACGCGCCGCCGCCGCTGTCGTTCGCGCAGCAGCGGCTCTGGCTGGTGGACCGGCTGGAGCCGGGGAGCGCCGCCTACAACATGCCCTTCGCGCTGCGGCTGCGCGGCGCGCTGGACGCCGCGGCGCTGCGCGCGGCGCTGGACGCGCTGGTGCGGCGGCACGAGGCGCTGCGCACCACGTTCGCCGAGCAGGGCGGCGCGGCCGTGCAGCGGATCCACCCGCCCGCCCCCGTCGCGCTGGCGGAGCGCGACCTGCGCGGGCTCCCCGCCGCGGAGCGCGAGGCGGAGGCCGAGCGGCTCGCCGCGGAGGAGGCGCTGCTCCCCTTCGACCTCGAGACGGGGCCGCTGCTGCGGAGCACGCTGCTGCGCCTGGACGACGAGGACCACGTGCTCTGCTTCACGCTCCACCACGTGGTGGGCGACGGGTGGAGCGTGCAGGTGATGGTGCGCGAGGTCTCCGTGCTCTACACGGCTCTCAGCCGGCGCGAGGCGCCGGGCCTCCCCGAGCTGCCGATCCAGTACGCCGACTTCGCCGTGTGGCAGCGCGGGTGGCTGCGCGGCCACGTGCTGGAGGCGCAGCTCGCCTGGTGGCGGGAGCGGCTGGCCGGCGCGCCGCCGCTGCTGGAGGTCCCCACGGACCATCCCCGCGTCCCCGGCCAGAGCCCGCTCGCCGCGAGCCACGCCCTGGTGCTGTCGTCCGGCGCGTCCCGCGGTCTGCGGGAGCTCTCCGAGCGCGAGGGCGCGACGCTGTTCATGACGGTGCTCGCCGCCTGGCAGGCGCTGCTGGGCCGCTACGCAGGCCAGGACGACGTGGTCGTCGGCAGCCCGGTCGCGGGGCGGAACCGGCGCGAGACGGAGGGGCTGATCGGCTTCTTCGTCAACATGCTCACGCTCCGCGCCGACCTGTCGGGCGACCCCGCCTGGACGGAGCTGCTGGGCCGGGTGCGCGACGGGGCGCTGGGCGCGTTCGACCACCAGGACCTCCCCTTCGAGCGGCTGGTGGAGGACCTGGGCGTGGAGCGCAGCCTGACGCACTCCCCCGTCTTCCAGGCGACGTTCGCGCTGCACCGCGCCGCGGGCCGGGACGAGCGGCTGCGCCTGGGCGACGTGGCGGTGGCGCCGTTCGGCGGGAGCGAGCGCGTCGCCAAGTTCGACCTGGACCTGGTGTTCACGGAGGCGGGCGAGTCGCTGGCCGGCACGCTGGTCTACCGCGCCGCGCTCTGGGACCCCGCGACGGTGGCGCGCCTGGCGGGGCACCTGGAAACGCTGCTGGAGGCCATGGCCGCCGACCCCGGGCGCCGCCTCTCGGAGACCTCGCTGCTGCGCGGCGCCGAGCGCGCGCAGGTGCTGGAGGCGTGGAACGCCACCGCGGCCGCGTATCCCCGCGACCTGTGCCTCCACGACCTGTTCGCCGTGCAGGCGGCCCGCACGCCGGACGCGCCCGCCCTCGCCTGGGGCGGCGAGCGGGTGACGTACGCCGAGCTGGACCGCCGCTCCGCCCGCCTGGCCGACGCCCTCCGGCGCCGCGGCGTCGGGCCGGAGGTCCGCGTGGGCGTGTGCATGGGCCGCACGCCGGAGCTGGTCGTCTCGCTCCTCGCCGTGCTCCGGGCCGGCGGCGCGTACGTCCCCATGGACCCCGCCTACCCGGCGGAGCGCCTGCGCCACGTGCTGGCCGACTCGGGCGCCGCCCTGCTGCTCGCGGATTCGACGGCGGCGGAGCGCCTGGGCGACTGCGGCGTCGAGGTGCTGGTCGGCGGCGGCTCCGATTGGAATGCGTCCGTCGAAGATCCGTCACTTTCGCACTCCCGCACTCCCGCACTCTCGCACTCGCCGTCCCCCGAGAACCTCGCCTACGTCGTCTACACGTCGGGCTCCACCGGCACCCCCAAGGGCGTCCTCGGCACGCACCGGGCGACGGTCAACCGCTTCGCCTGGATGTGGAGCGCGTACCCGTTCGCCGCCGACGAGGTGTGCTGCCAGAAGACCTCGCTCGCCTTCGTGGACTCGGTGTGGGAGGTGTTCGGGCCGCTGCTGGCCGGCGTCCCCTCCGTGCTCGTCCCGGACGAGGACGCCCGCGACCCCCAGGCGCTCGCCGCGGTCCTGTCGCGGCACGGCGTCACCCGCATCGTCCTGGTCCCCTCGCTGCTCCGCGCGCTGCTCGACGGCGACGGCGACCTCGGCGAGCGCTGCCCGCGGCTGCGGCTGGTGGTGAGCAGCGGCGAGGCGCTGCCCGCCGCGCTCGCCCGCCGCTTCGCGGACGCCGTCCCCGGCGCGACGCTGCTGAACCTGTACGGCTCGTCGGAGGTGGCCGCGGACAGCACCCACCACCCGATCCGCTCCGCCGGCTTCGGCGAGCACGTCCCCGTCGGCCGGCCGATCTGGAACACGCGCGTCTACGTGGCGGACGCGGCGGCGCTGGAGCCGGTCCCCACGGGCGCCGCGGGGGAGCTGCACGTGGCGGGCGACGGGCTGGCCCGCGGCTACATGGCGAATCCCGCGGCGACGGCCGAGCGGTTCCTCCCGGACCCGTTCGCGGCGGAGCCGGGCGGGCGGATGTACCGCACCGGCGACCGGGCGCGGTGGACGGCGGGCGGCGAGCTGGAGTACCTGGGCCGGGCGGACGCCCAGGTCAAGGTGCGCGGCTTCCGCATCGAGCTGGGCGAGATCGAGGCCGCGCTGAGGGCGCACCCGGCGGTGTGCGAGGCCGTCGCCGTCGTGCGCGAGAACGCGGCCGGCGACCGGCGCATCGCAGCGTACGTGGTCGCGGATGACGGGCAGGCCGTCTCCCCGGCGGAGCTGCGGGCGCACGTCGGGACGCGGCTGCCGGAGTACATGGTCCCGGCGGCCTTCGCGATGCTCGACGCGCTGCCGCTCACGCCGAGCGGCAAGCTGGACCGGCGTGCGCTGCCGGCGCCGCAGTGGGGCGCGGAGGGCGCGTACGTCGCGCCGCGGACGGCCACGGAGGAGGTGCTGGCGGGAGTCTGGTCGGAAGTGCTGGGAGTAGACAGGGTCGGCGTGGAGGAGAACTTCTTCTCGCTCGGCGGGCACTCGCTGCTGGTGACGCAGGTGGCGTCGCGCGTCCGGCAGGCGCTCGGCGCGGAGCTGCCGCTCCGGGCGCTGTTCGAGGCGCCCACCGTCGGCGCCCTGTCGGAGCGCATCGAAGCGCTGCGGAGCGCCGGCGCCCCGTCCGCGCCGCCGATCGGGCGGGCGCCGCGGGACGAGCCGCTGCCGCTCTCCTTCGCTCAGCAGCGGCTCTGGGTGGTGGACCGCATCGAGCCGGGGAGCGCCGCCTACAACATGGCCTTCGCGCTGCGGCTGCGCGGCGCGCTGGACGTGCCGGCGCTGCGCGGCAGCCTGGACGCGCTGGTGCGCCGCCACGAGGCGCTGCGCACCACGTTCGTCGCGCGCGACGGCCGGCCCGTGCAGGTGATCCATCCGCCCGCACCCGTCCCGCTGCCGACGTTCGACCTCCGACCTCTCCCCGAGGCGGCGAGGGAAGCCGAGGCGGAGCGGTTCGTCGCGGAGGAGGCGCTGCGGCCGTTCGACCTGGAGCGAGGGCCGCTGCTGCGGAGCACGCTGCTGCGCCTGGACGACGCCGACCACGTCCTCTGCTTCACGCTCCACCACGTCGTCAGCGACGGCTGGAGCATGCAGGTGCTGGTGCGCGAAGTGTCCGCCCTCTACGCAGCTCTGAGCCGGGGAGAGACGCCGGGCCTCCCCGAACTGCCGGTGCAGTACGCCGACTACGCCGTCTGGCAGCGCGAGTGGCTGCGCGGCGACGCGCTGGACGCGCAGATCGGCTTCTGGCGCGGGCGGCTGGCGGGCGCGCCGCCGCTGCTGGAGATCCCCACCGACCGCCCGCGCGCCCTGGGCCTGAGCCCGGAGGCGGCGGTCCACCCGCTCGTCTTCCCGCCCGACATGTCGCGGGGCTTGAGGGAGATCTCGCGGCGCGCGGGGACGACGCTGTTCATGACCGTGCTCGCCGGCTGGCAGGCGCTGCTCGCGAAGTACGCGGGCCAGGACGACGTCGTGGTCGGCACCCCGGTGGCGGGGCGGACCCGCCGCGAGACGGAGGGGCTGATCGGCTTCTTCGTCAACATGCTGGCGCTGCGCGCCGACCTGTCGGGCGATCCCGCGTGGGCGGAGCTGCTGGGCCGCGTGCGGGAGGCCGCGCTGGGGGCGTACGACCACCAGGACCTCCCCTTCGAGAGGCTGGTGGAGGAGCTGGGCGTGGAGCGCAGCCTCACCCACTCCCCCGTCTTCCAGGTGACCCTGGAGCTGCAGCGCGCCGCCGGGGACGACGGGCGGCTGCGCCTGGGCGACGTGGCGCTGGAAGCGTTCGGCAGAGGCGACCGCATCGCCCGGTTCGACCTGGACCTGAGCCTGGCGGACTCCGGCGACGCGCTGGGCGGGGCGCTGGTGTACCGCGCGGCGCTCTGGGAGGCCGCGACGGTGGAGCGGATGGCCGGGCACCTGGAGACGGTGCTGGAGGCCATGGCCACCGATCCGCGGCGGCGCCTCTCGGAGCTGTCGCTGCTGCGCGGGGCGGAGCGCGCGCGGGTGCTGGAGGCGTGGAGCACGGGCGGCGGCGCGTACGCCGCGGAGGAGTTCGTCCACGAGCGTTTCGCGCGGCAGGCGCGGCGCACGCCGGACGCGGTGGCGGTGCGCGCCGGCGGACGGACGCTGTCGTACGGCGAGCTGGACCGCGAATCGGACCGGCTCGCGGGGCACCTCCGCGGGCTGGGCGTGGGCCCCGACGTGCGCGTCGGCATCTGCCTGGAGCGCGGCCCGGAGATGGTGGTCGCGGTGCTGGGCGTGCTCCGGGCCGGCGGCGCCTACGTGCCGCTGGACCCGGCGCACCCGGCGGAGCGGCTGGCCCGCATGCTGGAGGACGCCGCGCCCGCGGTGCTGCTGACGCAGCGGAGCCTCGCCGCCCGTCTGCCGACGGACGGCGTCCCCCGGGTCCTGCTCGACGCCGACGCGGACGAGCTTTCGCACTCCCGCACTCCCGCACTTTCGCACTCTTCGTCGCACTCGCCGTCTCCCGACAACCTGGCGTACGTCGTCTTCACGTCGGGCTCCACCGGGCGCCCCAAGGGCGTCGCCGTGACCCACCGCGGGCTCGGCGCCTACCTGGGGTGGGCGGCGGACGCGTACGCGGCGCCGGGGCACGGCGCGCCGGTACACTCGTCGCTCTCCTTCGACCTGACGGTGACCTCGCTGCTGGTGCCGCTGCTCCGCGGCGAGCGCGTGGTGCTGGTCGATGAAGGCGAGGGAGTCGAGGGGTTGGCGAGGGCGCTGCGGGAGGAGCCGGGCTTCACGCTGGTCAAGCTCACGCCGGCCCACCTGGCGCTCCTGGCGCGGCAGCTCACCCCGGCGGAGGCCGCGGCCGCCGCGCGGACGCTGGTCGTCGGCGGCGAGGCGCTCCCCGCGGAGCTCGCGGCCCACTGGCGCCGCGTGGCGCCGGGGACGGAGATCGTCAACGAGTACGGGCCCACGGAGACCGTGGTCGGGTGCGTCGTCCACCGCGTCCGCGACGGGAGCGGCGGGAGCGGCGGCGTCCCCGTCGGCAGGCCGATCGCCGGGGCGCGCGTGTACGTGCTCGACGCGGCGGGGGAGCCGGTGCCGGTCGGCGTCCCCGGCGAGCTGCACGTGGGCGGCGCCGGGGTGGCCCGCGGCTACCTGGCGCAGCCCGCGCAGACGGCCGAGCGCTTCGTCCCCGACCCGTTCGGGAGCGAGCCCGGCGCGCGGCTGTACCGCACCGGGGACCGGGCCCGCTGGCTCCCCGCGGGTGAGCTGGACTACCTGGGGAGGACGGACACGCAGGTCAAGGTGCGCGGCTACCGCATCGAGCCGGGCGAGGTCGAGTCCGTGCTGGCCGCGCTGCCGGAGGTGCGCGAGGCCGTGGTCGTGGTGCGCGAGGACGCGCCGGGCGACCGGCGGCTGGTGGCGTACGTGGTCCCGGAGGCCGGCGCCGACGCCGGGGCGGAGGACGTGCAGGCGGAGCTGCGCGCCCGCCTCCGCGAGCGGCTGCCGGAGTACATGGTCCCCGCGGCGTTCGTCGTCCTTGAATCCATCCCCCTCACTCCCAACGGCAAGGCGGACCGCCGGGCGCTCCCCGCGCCGTCGCGGGCCGGCGGGGCTCGCGGGCAGGCCGCGCCGCTCACGGAGACCGAACGCGCCGTGGCGGCGATCTGGGAGGAGGTGCTGGGGGTGCCGCGCGTGGGCGTGGCGGACAACTTCTTCGACCTGGGCGGGCACTCGCTGCTGCTGGTGCAGGTCCACGCCCGGCTCCAGGCGCTCTTCCCGGACCGGGTGGCGCTGATCGACCTGTTCGAGCACCACACGCTGGGGGCGCTCGCCGCCCACCTGGACCGTGGGGCGGCGCCGAAGGTGCCGGCCGGGCCGGGCCGGGCCCGCGCCCGCGCGGCCGCCCCGGCGGGGTCCCGCTCCGGGCGCGAGATCGCCGTCGTCGGCATGGCGGGCAGGTTCCCCGGCGCGCGCGACCTGGACGAGTTCTGGAGCAACCTCCGGGCGGGCGTCCGCTCCATCCACCGCTTCAGCGACGAGGAGCTGAAGGCCGCCGGCGTCCCCCGCCGCGACCGGGAGGCGCCCGGCTACGTCCCCGCCGCCGGGGTGCTGGACGACGCGGAGATGTTCGACGCCGCGTTCTTCGGCGTCACCCCGCGCGAGGCCACGGTGATGAACCCGCAGCAGCGCGTGTTCCTGGAGTGCGCGTGGGAGGCGCTGGAGAGGGCCGGCTACGCGGCGGGCGGCCATCCCGGGCGCGTGGGCGTGTGGGCCGCCGAGGGGCAGAACCGCTACCTGCTGGACGTGCTCTCCCGGCCGGAGCTGGTGCGGGCCGTGGGGAGCGCCCAGGTGATGCTCTCCAACTCCGCGTCCGTGGCGACGCTGGCGTCGTACAAGCTGGACCTGGAAGGGCCCAGCATGAACGTGCAGACCATGTGCTCCTCGTCGCTGGTCGCCGTCCACCTGGCCTGCAAGAGCCTGCTGGACGGCGAGTCGGACGTGGCGCTGGCGGGAGGGGTGCGCATCGAGGTGCCCCAGACCCGCGGCTACCACCACCAGGCCGGCGGCATCATGTCTCCCACCGGCGAGTGCAGCCCGTTCGACGCCGAGGCGCGCGGCACCGTGTCGGGGAGCGGGGCCGGGGTGGTGGTGCTCAGGCGGCTGGACGACGCGCTCGCCGACGGGGACACCGTGCTGGCCGTGATCCGCGGCACCGCCGTCAACAACGACGGCGGGCGCAAGGTGGGCTTCACCACGCCGCGCCGGGAGGGCCAGGCGGCGGCGATCACCGACGCCCTGGCCGCGGCGGGCGTGGAGCCGGCGGAGATCTCGTACGTGGAGGCGCACGGCTCCGGCACCGAGGTGGGCGACCCCATCGAGGTCGCGGCGCTCGCGTCGGCGTTCGGCGAGGGGCGGCCGGGGAGCTGCGCGCTGGGGGCGGTCAAGTCCAGCATCGGCCACCTGGACGCGGCGGCCGGCGTGGTGGGGCTGATCAAGACCGTGCTGGCGCTGCAGCACGGGGAGATCCCGCCCGCGCCGTACTTCAGCCGGCCCAACCCCAAGATCGACTTCGAGCGCTCGCCCTTCTACGTCGCCCCCGAGCTGCGGCCGTGGACGCGGAACGGCGCGCCCCGGCGGGCGGGGGTCAGCTCCTTCGGCCTGGGCGGCACCAACGCGCACCTGGTGCTGGAGGAGGCGCCGGAGCCGGCGCCCTCCGGCCCTTCGCGCCCCTGGCAGCTCCTGGTGCTCTCCGGGCGCACCCCGGCCGCGCTGGAGGCCGCCACCGACCGCCTGGCACGGCACCTCCGGGCGCACCCGGACGAGGCGCTGGCCGACGTGGCGCACACGCTGCGCGCGGGGCGGCGGCGCTTCGAGCGGCGGCGCGTGCTGGTGTGCCGCGGCCGCGAGGACGCGGTGGCCGCCCTGGAGTCGCGCGACGCGCGGCGGGTGCTGGAGGCGGCGCAGGAGCGCGACGAGCGCCCGGTGGCCTTCCTCTTCCCCGGCGTGGGCGACCACTACGCCGGGATGGCGCGCGGGCTGTACGAGGGCGAGCCCGTCTTCCGCGCCGAGGTGGACCGCTGCGCCGCCCTGCTGCGCGCGCACACCGGCGCCGACGTGCGCGAGGTGCTGTTCCCGGGCGATTCCGCGCCCACGGAGGACGAGGGGGGCGCCGCCCGCATCGACCTGCGCGGGATGCTGGGCCGCGGCGAATCCGCGGGCGACGACCCGCTGGGCCGCACGGAGCTGGCGCACCCGGCGGTGTTCGTGGTGGAGTACGCGCTGGCGCGGCTATGGATGAGCTGGGGGGTGCGGCCGGACGCCATGATCGGCCACTCCCTGGGCGAGTACGCCGCCGCCGCGGTGGCCGGCGTCTTTGCGCTGGAGGACGCCCTCGCGCTCCTGGCCGAGCGCGCCCGGCTGATCGCCGCGCTCCCCGCCGGCGCCATGCTCGCCGTGCCGCTGGACCCGGAGGCGCTCCGTCCGCGGCTGCGCGGCGCCCTGGCGCTGGCGGCCCACAACGCCCCGGGGATGTGCACCGTCTCCGGCCCGGCGGACGCCGTGGCCGCGCTGGAGGCGGAGCTGCGGGACGAGGGGGTGGCGTGCCGCCGCCTCAACGCCGAGCACGCCTTCCACTCGGCGCAGATGGAGCCCGTGGCCGCGCGCCTGGCGGAGCGGCTGCGCTCCGTGCGGCTGTCCGCGCCGGCGACGCCGTTCGTCTCCGGCGTCACCGGCACCTGGATCCGCCCGGAGGAGGCGGTCGACCCGGCGTACTGGGCGCGGCACCTGTGCGGCACGGTGCGGTTCGCGGAGGGGATGGCCGCGCTGCTGGACGACCCCCGCCGGGTGCTGCTGGAGGTGGGGCCGGGGCGCACCCTGGGCACCTTCGCGGTACACGCCGGCGCGGCGGAGGGGGCGGCCTTCGCTTCGCTGCGCCACGCGTACACGCGCCAGTCCGACCAGGCGTTCCTGCTGGAGACGCTGGGGCGCCTGTGGATGGCGGGCGTTCGCGTCGACTGGGAGGGCTTCGTCGCCGGGGAGCGGCGGCGCCGCATCCCGCTGCCGACGTACCCGTTCGAGCGGCAGGCGTACCTGGTGGAGCCGCGCCGCCGCCGCCGGCGCCGCCCGCGCGGGGAGACCCGGACGTCCCGCCCCGCCCTGGAGGACGGGTCGGGTCCCGCGCCGACGGAGGGCCCCGCCGGCGAGCTGTCCGCGCTGCACCCGCGGCCGGAGACGGGCACCCGCTACGTGGCGCCTTCGGGCGAGCTGGAGGAGCGGATCGCGGCGCTCTGGCGGGACCTGCTCGGCTTCGAGCAGATCGGCGCGCACGACGACTTCTTCTCGCTGGGCGGCCACTCGCTCACCGCCACGCACCTGGTCGCCCGCATCCAGGCCGAGCTGGGGGCCGACGTGTCGCTGCACGCCGTGTTCGAGGCACCGACCATCGCCGCCCTGGCGGCGCGGGTGGCGGAGCTGCGCGCCGGGGACACGACGCGGGTGGAGCCCATCCGCCGGGTGCCGCGGACCGGGCCGCTCCCCCTCTCCTTCGCGCAGCAGCGGCTGTGGGTGGTGGACCGGCTGGACCCGGGGAACCCCGCCTACAACATGCCCTACGTCCTGCGCCTGCGCGGCGTGCCGGACGTGCGGGTGCTGCGCGGCAGCCTGGACGCGCTGGTGGCGCGGCACGAGACGCTGCGCACCACGTTCGTGGAGCGGGGCGGCGAGCCCCTGCAGACGGTCCACGCCCCCTCGCCGGTGGCCCTGCCCACCGTGGACCTGACCGGCCTGCCGGACCCGGAGCGGGAGGCCCACCGGCTGGTGGCCGAGGAGGCGCTGCGCCCCTTCGACCTGACCCGCGGGCCGCTGCTGCGCACGACGCTGCTCCGCCTGGCCGGGGACGACCACGTGCTGTGCTACACCATGCACCACGTCGTCAGCGACGGGTGGAGCAAGAACGTGATCATCCGGGAGGTCTCGCAGATCTACTCCGCCCTCGCGCGGGGCGGGGCGCCGGAGCTGCCGGAGCTCCCGGTGCAGTACGCCGACTACGCGGTCTGGCAGCGCGAGTGGCTGAGCGGTCCCGAGCTGGAGGCGCAGCTGTCGTACTGGCGCGACCGCCTGGCCGGCGCCCCGCCGCTGCTGGAGATCCCCACCGACCACCCCCGCGCGATCGGGCAGAGCGTGCGGGCCCGGATGCACGCCCTGTCCATCCCGGAGGCCACGTCGCACGGCCTGCAGGCGCTCTCGCGCCGCGAGGGGACCACGCTGTTCATGACGCTGCTGGCCGCCTGGCAGGTGCTGCTCGGCCGCTGGTCCGGGCAGGACGACCTGGTGGTGGGCGGCCCCATCTCGGGCCGCACCCGCTGGGAGACGGAGGGGCTGATCGGCTTCTTCGTCAACATGCTCCCCCACCGCGCCGACCTGGCCGGCGACCCCACCTGGAGCGAGCTGCTGGCCCGGGTGCGGGAGGCGGCGCGCGGCGCCTACGCCCACCAGGAACTCCCCTTCGAGCGCCTGGTGGAGGACCTGGTCACGGAGCGCAGCCTCACCCACAACCCGCTCTTCCAGGTCGCCTTCACCCTGGAGCGCTCCGACGAGAAGAGCACCCTGTCGCTCGGGGAGCTGGGGGTGGAGTCGTTCGGCAGCGAGGAGAGCGCGTCCAAGTTCGACCTGGACGTGGCCTTCGTGGAGCTGGGGGAGCGGGTGGTGGGGGCGCTCACCTACCGGACCGGGCTGTTCGAGGCGGCCACGGTCGCGCGGATGGCCGGGCACCTGGAGGCGCTGCTGGAGGCGATGACGGCCCGCCCGGGGGCGCGCCTCTCGGAGACCTCGCTGCTGCGCGGCGCCGAGCGGGCACGGGTGCTGGAGGCGTGGAACGACACCGCGGCCGACCTCCCCCGGGAGCCGGTCCACGAGCGGTTCGCCGCGCGGGCGGCCCGCACCCCCGGCGCCCCCGCGGTCCACGCCGGCGGCGAGACGGTCTCCTACGGCGAGCTGGAGCGCCGCGCCAACCGCCTCGCCCGCCGCCTCCGCGCCCTGGGCGTGGGGCCCGAGGTCCGCGTGGGGCTCCTGGCGGAGCGGGGGATCCCGTGGGTGGCGGCCGTGCTGGCGATCTTCAAGGCGGGCGGCGTCTACGTCCCCATGGAGCCCGCGTACCCCGCCGACCGCCTCGCCTTCATGCTCGCCGACTCCGGGGCCGCCGTGCTGCTGGCGCCGCAGCCGCTCCAGGAGGCCGTGGCGGACTTCGCCGGGGAGCGCATCCGGCTGGACGGGGAGTGGGAGGGCGACGACGCCCCGCTCGCCAGCGGCGTTTCGCCCGACAACGCGGCGTGGGTGATCTACACCTCCGGCTCCACCGGGCGGCCCAAGGGGGTCGTGGCCACCCACGCCGGCGCCGCCAACCTGCTGTCGCACGGTGTGCGGGTGATGGGGACGGGGCCGGGGAGCCGGGTGCTCCAGACCGCCTCCGCCACCTTCGACGCCTCGCTGCTGGACATCTTCGCCGCGCTGCTCTCCGGGGCGGCGCTGCACGTGGCCGACCGCGAGACCGTGCTCTCCCCGGAGCGGCTGGCGGCGCTCCTCCGCGAGCGGGAGATCGACACCTGGGTGGTCACCCCCGCGCTCCCCGACACGCTCCCGGACACGGACTTCCCCGCCCTGCGCACCCTGTGCGTGGGCGGCGACCGCTGCTCCGCGGAGACGGCGGCGCGCTGGTCGCGCGGCCGGCGCATGCTCAACATGTACGGCCCCACGGAGATCACCATCTACACCACCGAGCACGAGATCGCGCCGGGGGCCGAGGGGCCGCCCCCCATCGGCCGGCCCGTGGCGAACGCGCGCGCCTACGTGCTGGACGCCTCCGGCGGGCCGACGCCGCCGGGCGTGCCGGGAGAGCTGCACGTCGGGGGGGCGGGGGTGGCGCGCGGCTACCTGGGGCTCCCGGCGCTCACGGCGGAGCGCTTCGTCCCCGACCCGTTCTCCGCCGGGCCCGGGGCGCGGCTGTACCGCACGGGCGACCGGGTGAGGTGGCGCGCGGACGGCGAGCTGGAGTTCCTGGGCCGGACCGACGCGCAGGTCAAGATCCGCGGCTTCCGCATCGAGCCGGGGGAGATCGAGACGGTCCTGCGCGAGCAGCCGGGCGTGCGCGAGGCCGTGGTGCTGGTGCGGGAGGACGCGCCGGGGCGGCAGCGCCTGGTGGCGTACTTCGTCGGGGCCGACGGCGAGGCGCCCGCCGCGGCCGAGCTGCGGGCGCGCCTGGGGGCCCGCCTGCCGGAGTACATGGTGCCGGCGGCGTTCGTCGCCCTGGAGCGCATCCCGCTGAACTCCAGCGGCAAGCTGGACCGCGCCGCCCTTCCCGCGCCCCGGTGGAGCTCGGAGGGGGCGTACGTGGCGCCGCGCACGCCCACGGAGTGGCTGCTGTGCGGGATCCTGGCGGAGGTGCTGGGGGTGGAGCGGGTGGGGGTGGAGGACGGCTTCTTCGAGCTGGGCGGCCACTCGCTGATGGCGACGCAGGTGGTCTCGCGGGTGCGGGAGGCCGCCGGCGTGGAGGTGCCGCTGCGGGCGCTGTTCGAGACGCCCACCGTGGCCTCGCTCGCGGAGCGCGTCGAGGCGCTGCAGAGCGCGGGGGCCGCCTTCGCGCGGCCGATCGAGCGGGTGTCGCGGGCGAGGGCGCGCACCCGCCGGTGAGGTGACGCGGTCGGCCGCGCGGCCGGGCGACGTGCTCCGGGAGGTCCTCGCCGGCGCCCCCGGGGATCGACGCCGCGGCCGTGTTCGGCTCCGCGGCGCGGGGAGACGCCCGGCCGGACAGCGACGTGGACCTGCTGCTGCTGGGGAGCGACGAGGCGAGGAAGGCGGCGGGCAGGCAGCTGGGGGAGGCCGAGACGTTGACCGGGAGGGAGCTGGACGTGGTCGGCTACACCGTGGACGACTTCGAGGCGCGGGCGAGAGCCGGCAACACGTTCGTCCGCCGCCTTCTCGCCGGGCCCAAGGAATGGGTCCGGGGCGGTCCGGAGGTCCTGGCGGACGTGGAGGCGGCATGAATCCCCGCATCCAGGTCGTGCTGGACAGCCGCCAGCTGGAGGCGCAGCCGGCGGAGGACGCCGAGGTGGCGGGATGTGGGCAAAGGCGGTCCGCACCCTCCCTGCCCTCTCCGGCTCCTGACGTTCGGTAGCCCGCCCTTCCACGACGTCCCGCCGGCCGGCCCCCGCCTACCCGCTCCCCCGGACGGCCCGCTGGAAGCGCAGGATCGCCCCGATCCCGAGCGCCGGGCCCAGCGCGAGCAGCGGGAACGCCCACCGCCACCCCGCCGCCTCCACGATCGCCGGCACGCCCTGGATGGTCGCCATGGTGAGCAGGAATCCGATGGAGGTCTGCAGGGTGAGCGCCGTGCCGACCGTGTGCGAGGGGGCCACCTCGGTAACCATGGCGCTGAACTGCGCCGAGTCCGCCACCACGAAGAACCCCCAGGTCCACGCCAGGACGACCACGATCCAGAAGCTCGCGCCGAAGAGGAGCCCGGCGGCCAGGCAGCAGGCGCCGCTGACCGCCATGGAGAGGTTGACCCAGGGGCCGCGCCCGATCCGGTCGGCGGCCCATCCGCCCAGCACGCACCCCAGCGCGCCGGTGCCGATCGCGCCGAAGGCGGCCACGTCCACCCAGACGCGCGGGGGAGCGCCGGCACCCGGGGCGAGCGCGGCGGCGGCGAGGAACGCGGGGATCCAGGTCCACATGGCGTACAACTCCCACATGTGGCCCAGGTACCCCCCGATGGCCAGCCGCGTGGGCCGGTGCCGGACCACCGTGCCCACCAGCGCCCACGAGAACGGCCTCCGCGCGAACGGAAAGGGCCCCTCCCGGTATCCCCACCCCACCAGCAGCGCCGCCGCCCCCGCCCCCGCCGACGCCGTCAGCACCACCGGCTCCAGCCCCGCCCCCTCGAAAGCCCGCAGCAGGTACGGCGTGGCCTTGCCCAGCGTCAGCGCCCCCACCACCGTCCCGATCGCCAGCCCGCGCCCCGAGCGGAACCAGGTGGCGATCATCTTCATGGCCGGCGGATACACGCCCGCCAGAAAGAACCCGGTGAGGAAGCGGAGCACCAGCGCCGCGGCGAACCCCGGCGCCGCCACCAGCAGCGCGTTGGCGAGCGCGGCGCACACGGCCGACACCGCGAAGTACGGCCGCGCCGGGAGCACGTCGGCCAGGTTGAGGAGCGCGGCGACGGCCGTGCCCGCGACGAAGCCGAGCTGCACCACGGTGGTGAGCCACCCCGCCTGCTGCGCGGACAGCCCCCAGAGCGCCTGGAGCTGCGGCGCCACGGCGCTGGCGGTGAACCAGAGCGACATCCCCAGCAGCTCCGCCAGCGAAAGGAGGAGCAGGATGCGCCAGCGGCCGGGCGGTTGCGGCGGATCGGGAGAAGGTTCCATGATCAGGAGGCGGGGTCGTCCACCGGGCGCGCGCCGGGGCGGTGCGTCCACCCCGGAAGCCGGTGCGGAGACAGGATACCGCCGCGCCCCGGCTGCCGGAAGGAACCCGCTCCCGCGCACCCGCCCCGCCGGGCCGGACGCTTCGCTCCGCCGAACGGCTGATGTAGAGAACGCGGCGGCGGCTCCGACTACTCCACGAAGGCGCCCACGACGGGCCCGCCGCTACGCCGGCAACGGCACCCACCCGAAGGAGAGCGAGCCATGAAGTACATGCTGATGATGCACGCGCCGCGCGGCACCGGGGACTACCAGGTCGACCAGTGGTCGCCCGAGGACTTCCAGGCCCACATCGCGTTCATGCACCGCTTCAACCGGGAGCTCGGCGAGGCCGGCGAGTGGGTGGACGCCCAGGGCCTCACCCCGCCGGGCGAGGCCCGGCTGGTGCGCGCGGGCAGGGACGGCGCGCCGGTGACGGACGGGCCCTTCCCGGAGGCCAAGGAGTTCCTGGCCGGCTACTGGATCGTGGAGGTGGACTCGCCCGAGCGCGCCTACGAGATCGCGGCCCGCGCCTCGGCGGCGCCCGGCCCCGGCGGCGCCCCGCTGAACATGCCCATCGAGGTGCGCCAGGTGATGAGCGCGCAGCCGACCGAAGCGTGAGGAGGGGGCGATGAGATACCTGCTGCTGATGCACGTGCCCCGCGAGGGCGACTACCGGAGCGACCTGTGGCCCGCCGGGGACGCGCAGGCGCACTACGACTACTGGCGCCGCCTGAACGCGGAACTCAAGGAGCGCGGGGAACTGGTGGAGGTGAAGGCGCTCGCGCCGCCGGGCGAGTCGCGGACCGTGCGCGCCGGGAGCGACGGCCTCCCCGTGGTGACGGACGGGCCGTTCGCCGAGGCCAAGGAGTTCCTGGCGGGCTTCTGGACGGTGGAGGTGGACTCGCCCGAGCGGGCCCTCCGGATCGCGGCCACGGCCTCGGCGGTGCCGGGGCGGGGCGGCGCGCCGCTGGGCCTGCCCATCGAGGTGCGCCGCGTGGGGAGCGCGCCGCTCCCGGACGCGTGACCGGGGCCCACCCGGGGCGCGGCGTCGAGCACCTGCTGCGCGAGCTGGCGCCGCAGGTGCTCGGCGCGGTCGCGCGGCGGCACGGCGACTTCGCCGCCGCCGAGGACGCGGTGCAGGAGGCGCTGATCGCCGCGGCCGTGCAGTGGCCGGCGGGGGGCGTCCCCGCCAACCCGCGCGGCTGGCTGTACCACGTGGCGCTGCGCCGCATCACCGACCACCTGCGCAGCGAGATGGCCCGCCGCCGCCGCGAGGACGCCGTGGCGGCGGAGGTGTGGGCCGAGTGGGCGTTCGTGCCGCCGCCGGACGCGGAGGTGGGGGTGGAGCGGGACGACGCCCTGGTGCTGCTCTTCATGTGCTGCCACCCGTCGCTGACCCCGGCCTCGGCGATCGCGCTGACGCTGCGCGCGGTGGGCGGGCTGACCACCGCGGAGATCGCCGCCGCCTTCCTGGTGCCGGAGGCCACCATGGCGCAGCGGATCAGCCGCGCCAAGCAGACCATCCGCGCCTCGGGGATCCCCTTCGGCATGCCGGGGCCGGCCGAGCGCGCCGGGCGGCTGGCGTCCGTGCTGCACGTGCTCTACCTGGTCTTCAACGAGGGCTACACCACCAGCGCCGGCCCCGCGCTCCACCGCGCGGACCTCTCGGACGAGGCGATCCGCCTGGCCCGCGCCCTCCACGCCCTGCTCCCCGACGACGGCGAGGCGGCCGGCCTGCTCGCGCTGATGCTGCTCACCGACGCCCGCCGCGCCGCCCGCACCGGCCCCGGCGGCGAGCTGGTCCCGCTGGACGAGCAGGACCGCGCCCTGTGGGACCGGGCGATGATCGAGGAGGGCGTCGCGCTGGTGTCGGCCGCGCTGTCCCGCGGCGCCCCCGGCCCGTACCAGCTCCAGGCCGCGGTCGCCGCCCTGCACGACGAGGCGCCCCGCGCCGCCGACACCGACTGGCCCCAGATCCTGGCGCTGTACGGCGTGCTGGAGCGGATGTCCGACAACCCCATGGTCTCCCTGAACCGCGCCGTCGCCGCCGCGATGGTGCACGGCCCCGCCGCGGGCCTGGAGATGCTCGCAGCGCTCGACGCCGACGCGCGCCTGCGCGGCAGCCACCGGCTGGACGCCGTCCGCGGCCACCTGCACGAGATGGCCGGCGACCCCGAGCGCGCACTGGCCCACTACCGCGCCGCCGCCGCCCGCACCGCAAGCATCCCCGAGCGCGACTACCTCACCCTCAAGGCGGCGCGCCTCGCGGACGGCCGGAAGCAGGACGCGGCCCACCCCGGGTAGGGCGGGCCGCGCGACCGTATCGACCCCGATCCCCGGCGTCATCCGGGATCAGGCTCCGGGTCCGGGGGCTCGGCGCAGGGGGACCAGCCGGGGGCCGGGCTCCACCCCGCCCCCCGGCCGCCACCCCGGGATGCGCCGGGCGAAGTACGCGTCCGGCTCCTCGGCCTCGCCACGGGCCACGCGCTTGCGCCAGGGGCCGGGGACGTAGGCGCAGAAGGGGTCCGCCTCCAGGGGGTCGCCGGTCATGGCGTAGGCGCGCCCGCGCGAGCCGCCGCACACGCCCCTGAACTCGCACGCGCCGCACTTGCCGCCCAGCCGGTCCGGGTCGCGCAGGGCGCGGAACAACCCGCCGCCGCGGTAGGTGTCCACCAGGTCGTGCGTCCTCACGTTGCCGGCGGAGAGCGGGAGGAAGCCGGAGGGCTGGATCTCCCCCGTGTGGCTCACGAACAGGAAGCCGCGCCCGTCGGTCGCGCCCCCGGCCGCGCGCCCGGTCCCGTCCGCGCCGGCCACGGCGAAGCCGGAGCCGGCCACCAGCGGCGCGGCCTTCCTCCCGCCCTCGGCCACCTTCCGCTCCGAGACCCGCCGCTGGAGCACCACGCGCCGGTACTGCGGGGCGGCGGTGCTCTCGACGTCGAACGGGGCGGTCTTCGAGAGGTCGTAGAGGCGGTTGAAGACGGCCTCGAACTCGCCGGGGGTGGCGATGTCCCGCGGGCGGGCGCGGCCGGTGGGGACCAAAAAGGACACGGACCACAGGGCGGTCCCCAGCCCGCCCATCAGCTCGGTCAGCGCTTCCAGGTCGTCCAGGTTGTGCCGCGAGACCGTGGTGTTCACCTGGGCGGAGAGCCCCAGCTCGCGCGCCACGCGCAGCATCCGCACGGTCCACTCCCACGAGCCGTCCACCCCGCGGAAGCGGTCGTGCACCGCGGGCGAGGAGCCGTCCAGCGACACGGCCAGCCGGGCCAGCCCGGCGTCCGCCAGGCGCCGCACCACGTCGGGGGTCGTCAGCGGGGTGCCGGAGGGGGTCATCGCCACGCGCAGCCCGATGCGGGCGCCGTGCTCCACCAGCTCCACGGCGTCCGGGCGCTTGAGCGGGTCGCCGCCGGTGAGGACGAAGAGCGGCCGGCCGAAGCCGCGCGCGCGCTCCATCAGCCGCTTCCCCTCCTCCGTGGTGAGCTCGCCGGGGTCGCGCCCGGGGCGGGCGCAGGCGCGGCAGTGCAGGCAGGCCAGGTCGCACGCCTGCGTGGTCTCCCAGACCACCACGGAGGGCGCGCGGTCCAGGTCCGCCTCGCCGGGCCCCGGGCGGGCGGACGCGGGGGGAGGGTCAGCTCGCATGCGAGATCCCGGTTCCGGAGGCGGCGATCCCCAGCGCCAGCAGCGCGGCGAGGAGGGCGGCGGCGGCCAGGAGCCACCCGCGCGGGCCCTCCAGGCGGTCGTGCCAGGCGGCGCGCAGCGCGGCGCCGCCGGCCAGCACCCACACCCCCGCCCCGCCCCAGCGTGCGTGAAGCTCCACGCGGTCGGCGGCGGGGCCCACCACGCCCAGACGCGGCAGGGCGGCGTCCAGCGCCCCCTGG